>JAYUVX010000351.1:0-3693 GCA_043753855.1 Myxococcales bacterium
GAGCTCGACGAGCAGCTTCTGGACCTTGTCGCGATCGCTTGAGGCCGGCGCGACCTCGACGTAGCGCACGTACCAGGTCGACGCTTCGCGCAGCTGGCCTAGCCGCTCGTAGTCGCGCGCGACGTTGTAGAGCGCGAAGTGATGCGGCACGAGCTCGTACGCGTGCAGGTAGTGCTCGATCGCCGACTGCCAGTCCTCGGCCTTGTCGGCGGTCTGGCCCTCCGCGAACGCCTTGCGTGCCTCCTCGCGATCATCCGCGTGCGCGGTTCGCGAGATCAGGAGGACCGCGGCTATGAGGCAGAGCAGGGAGCGCATCAGTACGGGTTGGGCTTGGGCGTCTGCGTATCAGAACCGCCCGCCGGCGTCTTCGGCGGCTCCGTCCGCTTGATCGGCGGCGGGGGCGGGGGGACCTTGACCGGGCTGGCATCCTTGCCCTCGTCGGGGAGTGCCGCCTTGGTCAAGGCCTCGATCTCTGACGGTGATAGCGTCTTGGTGCCGGTACCCTTCGACCCGCCCTTGTGGGGACCCGGACCGGGCTTGACCACGGGAGGCTCGGACTTCCCAGTCGCCAGACCGACCGGCGCCGGGGTCAGCGGGACGATGATCTTCGATGTGATACCCCGGGTGACCTCTTCTTCGGTGTCCGAGGGCGTGAAGCCGATCAGCTCGGCGTGGATCTTGTGCACCCCGATCGGCAGCGTGATCGTCGCGCCGTCGCCGACCGCGTTGCCATCGATCAGGATCTTCGCGCCGGGTGGCCGCGAGCTGACCACCAGGCGGCCGGTGTCGGCGGTCGGCGGCGGAGCGGGCGTGGTGGTGGTGGTGGTGGTGGTGGGTTCGGTGGCGGCCGCCGGCGATGAGCTCTTGTTCTGCGAGATGATGATCGCGGTCGCGGTGGCGATGCCCGCGAGCATGGCGATGCTGGCCGCGAGGATCGGTCCGCGCCGGGTCTTTCCAGTCGCGCCAGTCGCGCCAGTCGGGCGCATGGTCGCGGTCTGCGCACCGCTGGCCTGCGTCGATGCGAGCTCGATCGCGGAGGCCGAGGTCGCCTGCGGCAGGGCAGCGGCGAACAGGTCCGCGGACGCGAACCGTGCCGTCGGTTCCTTCTCGAGCGCGCGATGAACCGCGGCGACCAGCTTTGGAGCCAGCCCGGGCCGGTGCGTGGTGAGGAGTGGGGGCTCGGTGGTGAGTAGCTTGGCGACCAGCACGGCATAGGTAGCGCCGTCGAACGGCGGCTTGCCGGCGAGCAGCTCGTACATGATCACGCCGCACGCGTAGACGTCCGCGAGGTGATCGATGTCCGCGCCCATCGCCTGCTCGGGCGCCATGTACAGCGGCGTGCCCATCACCACGCCGGTCGTCGTCAGCTTGGTCGCGGCGGCCTGCAGATCGGGGTCCATCATCTTCGAGATGCCGAAGTCGAGCAGCTTCACGAAGTCGCCGGAGTCCCCGTGATCGAGCAGAAAGATGTTGTCGGGCTTGAGGTCCCGGTGAACGATGCCTTTGGCGTGCGCCGCGCCCACGGCCTTCAGCACCTGTCGCATGATCGAGATCGCGCGGGCCGGCGCCATCGGACCCTGCTCCTCGATCACCTTCGAGAGCGGAGCACCCTCGAGCAGCTCCATCACCACGAACGAGCGACCATCGGGAGCCGTTCCGATGTCCATGACGTCGATGATGTGCGGGTTGCCGATCCGGCTGGCCGCCAGCGCCTCGCGGGAGAACCGGGCCACCGCCTCGGAGTCACCCGTGTACTTCTCGAGCATCAACTTGATCGCGACGCGCTTGCCGAGCGTGGTGTGCTCGGCTTCATAGACGACGCCCATGCCGCCTTGCCCGATGACGCGGACGATGCGGTACTTGTTATCGAGCGCGAGCCCGATCAGCGAGTCTTCTGCCGCCGAAGCCTGCACGCCGCCTCAATGTAAACCATCCGTACCCTCGATGCCCGTGGCCATTCGACTCCATTGGTGGCCTATCGCCGCCACCGGGCTCGGGAAACGTGGGCGATCGCCAGGGTCGTGCCATAGCCGAGAGCGATCCAGCGTGCGCATTGCCCGGCGTTGCCGCCACCTGACACTGCGTATGCTCAACGGCGCGGAGTGGCAGCCACGTCGACGACCGCGGCTGCATACGCGACCGCCGCCGCCTCGCAGGCATCGAGATCGCCGGTCAGCCACGCGCACGCAAAGTTGGTCTCGGTCGGCGGCGTTTGCACCTTGACGACGGTGACGTCGGCCGCTTTGAGCGCGGCGTCGAGCGCGATCGTGGCCTCGAGCGGCGGCGCGACCAGGTACGCCATCGGCGTTCCCGGTGCGAGCTTGGCCTCGCGCGACAGGTACTCGCCGAGCGCGGAGATCACGTGCGGGAACACGGTGACGGTGCGCTTGCCATCCGCGTCGTAGAAGCACGCGTCGTGCTCGAGGCAGCGCACCAGCGCATCCAGCGCCTGATCGATCACTTCCGGATCGGCGCCGCCGAGCACGCCGAGGATCTCGCCGGAGAGCCGGCCACTCGCGTGCGCGGCGCCCGCATAGAAGCTGCGCGCGAAGATCACGTCGACCCGCGCGTGCTTGGTCGCCTCGTCGAGTGCGACGTACATCGCATCGTCCTGATCGCAGGTCACGAGCCCGAGCGAGGTGTGCAGCTCCGGATCACCGCCATACGCGCGTACGAGGGCAGGATCGGCGTTGTACAGCCGGCGCACCGACAGCACGGTGGGGATGATCCGCTCGAGGATCACGTGGCCTCTCCGACCAGCTTCTGGCGAACCTGCGGCGCGCGATAGCCGCGTCCACCCGAGACCTCGCCGAGCCGGCCGAGATCGAGCGTCACCCCGCTGCAGCGCTGCTCGATCATCGCCGCGGCGAGTGCGGCGAGCCGGACCGCTGCATCGTCGGGCTGAATCCCGCGCAGGTGGATGTTCGAGATCATGTTGCGATCGCCGTCGGTATTCCCGATCTTCGGGGCGTGAACGACGTACGCGCTGAGCCCATCGCCGGTGCCGAGGCCGGGCCGCTCGCCGAGCAGGATCATCGCGACCTTGGCGCCGACCTCGGCTCCGATCTCGTCCTCGAGCCATACCCGGGCGAATCGCGCTGCGATCGGCGTCCCGGTGCGGAGGCCCCGCGCGGCGCAGGCGCGCAGCACCGCATCGTGCAGCGCCTTGCCGGTCTGCATGCATGCCACCGCGGAAAGTCCATCGGCGACGATGACCTGGACGTCGATGCCGTGGTCGCACCGGTTGCGGATCGTCTGCAGCGACTCGTCATCGAGCCGCCGGCCGAGATCGGGCCGGAGCAAGAACTCGCGGTGCGAAGTGACGCGCGAGCGCAGCCCGACAAAGCCGTTGTGCTCGGCCCAGCCCTCGGGCAGCTCGGCGTCGACCGCCGCGTGCGCCACCGCTAGCTCGGCCTGGAACTGGAGGACGACGTCGGTCGCGTAGCGGGTGCCGACATGGCCGATCCCGACCAGCGCGGTGGTGTGACGAGCTGCCTCGACCGCGAACCCCGACCTCTCGGGCCGGGGCGAGTACACGCGCTCCGGCGGGGCCGGGATCGGTGGCATCGCCGGGACCGGCGGGAGCGGGTCGCTCGACCCCAGCTCATCCCGAAGCGCATCCATGAGTTGACGAGTCCGGCTCACGGCGACCTACAGGACCATGCACCGCGCACCGGTGCAAGACCCTCCCAC
>JAYUVX010000352.1:0-3633 GCA_043753855.1 Myxococcales bacterium
AGCAGCATCAGGAGCGCGCGCGAGGGGATCGTCATGGGGTTCCTGCATGGTACGGATGGCCGCCGAGCCGCCTTCCCGTGCCCCTCATCACACGTGCTATCGCAGCGGCTTGCGCGGGGCGAACCGGTCGACGAGCGCGCGCGCGAGCGGGCTGAACCACCGGCTGACCGCATAGACTCGCGGATAGATCACGCGTGGGGATCGTCGCTCCATCGCCCTGCGGATCAGCTTTGCGAGCTCCTCGGGCGTGCCCTGGGGGATCGGGGATGCTATCGCGCCCGCGGAACGCCTCGGCGGCAGAGTCGCTCATCGCGGTGCTGACCGGCCTCGGTAGCACGGTGAGGACATGAACGCCGGTGCCGGCGAGCTCGGCGCCGTAGTACGCCTGCATCGGCACCGAGATCAGTCCCGCGAGCGACGCGACGTTGACGATCATGCCGAGCTCGCGCCGGTGATGGCGACATGCATGACGCCCAGCGTACGCGATGCGCATGCGGAGCGGGCGGACTGACTCGCGGTCACGTTGGGCGTCCGCCGGAGGCCTCAGGTACCGACGAGGATCGTGACGGTCGCCGTGTTGGTGGCGCACTCGGTCTTCAATCCGCCGAGCTTGACCGTGGCCGTGATCGACGCTCCGGCGAGGCCCGCGGTATCGACCGTGATGTGCGGTGTGCTCTGACCGCTCGCGATCGTGCCCTTGCTGACGGCCCAGGTATACGACGGCGATCCCTGGCCGCCGATCAGCGTGGTCGTCACCTCCGCCTGCTTGCCGGCGGGCACCGAGTCCGAGCCCTTGATCTGGATGTTCGGGCACGGCTCGGTTCCGTCCATCGGCATCGCGTGCGAGCTCGGCGTGGGGGACGAGGTCTCGGTCGACGACCCGGAGCCCGTGGGATGGGGCGTTCCGATCGCTGGCGGCCTGGACGTCGAGCAGGCCGCACATGCGAGAACCAGGACAAGGCGAAGCTTCATCGAACCAGTGTAGACCCGGCTTGGATCGCCACGCTTGCGTCGGGGCAGGCGTTTGGTGGCTCGCCCGGACCATCGAACGTCTCGTTGGAATGCCTCGTAGGTCGCTGGTCGGCTGATGCGGCGGTAGCGGCGGATCACGTTCGTGATAGTCCTATCGAGTGGTGGTCCTCGAGCGTCGGCCGAGCGCGACGCACCCGCAGGTGGTGCGCGTGCGGGTCAGCGCGGAGGATCCGGACTTCGATGCGCCGTGGGCCCGCACGCCGCGCGAGCGCGAAGGGATCGCCGTGGTCGTGGGGCGGCGGCAGCTCGTGACACTCGCGAGCGTGATCATGAAT
Organism: Myxococcales bacterium; assembly: GCA_043753855.1. GTDB lineage: Bacteria > Myxococcota_A > Polyangia > Haliangiales > Haliangiaceae > JABFXX01. The sequence goes on from JAYUVX010000352.1 coordinate 1,308, forward strand.
GCCGTCGCGCGGCCGGTGGGAACCAACCAGGTGCTCGCGCGGATCGTGGCGATCGATCACGACCGCGATCTCGCACTGCTCGAAGTCGAGGATCCGTGGGACATCGAGCCGGTGACGCTCGCGCCGGTTCCCGCCGACGGTGAGACGGTAATCCTCGTCGGGGTCGGCGGCGATCGCATCGAGGTCGGCGCGGGCCGGGTCGTCGAGGTCGGGCTCGTGCGGTACGTGCACTCGCAGCGCCATCTGCTCGCGGTCACCGTGGAGGCGCGGCAGCCGTTTCACCCGGGTGGCGATGCGGTGTTCGGGAAGCAGGGGCTGATCGGGATCGTGATGCAGCAGGTGAACACCCACGAGCTGCGAGCAGAGCTGGTGTCCACGCCGATCATCCGCGCCTTCCTCGACGGTGTGGCTGCCGGGAAACCACCCGGCGTGCCTGCGCTCGGCATCGACGTGCAGTCCCTGAACAACCCGGTGATGCGGACGCGATATGGCGACCGCGGTGTGCTGGTCACGCGCGTCGATCACGAAGGCACCTGCGATGGGGTCGTTGCGCCGCGCGACGTGCTGCACGCGATCGACGGCGTGCCGATCACCGCCGACGGCAACGTGATCCTCGATGGCCGCGAGCTGCGGCACTACGCGGTGCTGGGTACCCGGCACATCGGGGACCGGATCGTCCTCGGCACCCGGCAGGTGACGCTCCGCCCGTGGCTCCCGCTCGTTCCGCATGGTCATTCCGAGCTGCGCTACCTGATCTATGCAGGCCTGGTACTCCAGCCGCTGACCCGCGACCTGTTGATGACCTGGGACGCGTGGTGGAACGACGCGCCGAAGGAATTGCTCCACGCCTACTACCTCGGCCGCAGAACGCCCCAGCGAACCGAGCTGGTGGTGATCACGAACATCCTCGAGAACCGGATCAATGTCGGGTACGACCACCTCGTCAACGAATCGATCGCACGCATCGGGGACCAGGTGCCGCGGGACTTCGCGCACGTGGTCGACCTGTTCGATGCCGCCCGCGGCGACGTCCTGATCGAGACCGGCTCGGGCGGCCTGATCGCGCTCGATAGCGAGGAGGTGCGGCAGGCCACGCCGCGCATGGTCCGGGCCAACCGCATCCCGCGGGACCAGACCTGACCGATCGGGCGAGTCGCCTCGATCAGCGGACGCCTTAGTTTGGCAAAATGTTCGGCTGGCTTCGTGCCCGGCGTCGCAAGCAGGTCCTCGCCCAGCCGTTCCCGGCGGACTGGGACCGGATCATCGACGACAACGTTCAGCTCGCGCATCGGCTGGATCCTGCGAGCAGGCAGAAGCTCCGCGAGCTCGTCCAGATCTTCATCGCCGAGAAGTCGTGGGAGGGCTGCGGCGGGCTCGAGCTGACTGAGGAGATGCAGGTCACGATCTCCGCGCAAGCGTGCTTGCTCGTGCTCGGCCGCGAGAACGACCTGTACACAGATGTAGCCTCGATCCTGGTCTATCCGTCGACGCTCATCACACCGCCGCGGCCGCTCGGGTTCTTCGAGCAGCCTCGCACCCCGGTGGGCCACGGCTCGACGGTGATCGGCGAGGCGATGCTCGGCGGTCCCGTGGTGCTCGCGTGGGACGCGGTGCTCGCTGGTGGTCGTGGCGAGGCGCTCGGCAACGTGGTGCTCCACGAGTTCGCGCACAAGCTCGATATGGCGACCGGCCGGATCGATGGCACGCCGCCGCTGGCGAACAAGGCCGAACGCCGCCGCTGGGCGCGCGTATGTTCCGAGGCGTACACCCGGCATCGCGCCCTCACCGACGCCGGATGGCCGACGCTGATGGATGCGTACGGAGCGACCAACGAGGCCGAGTTCTTTGCGGTTTCGACGGAGTCGTACTTCACGCGCCCGCAGGAGCTCGCGTACGAGTACCCGGAGCTGTACACGCTGCTCGCCGACTTCTATCGGATCGCCTAGACAGCGCTGCAGATCGCGCCGGTGCTCGTTTGTGATCGGGTGCTTGAGCCACGACCGGCCCGCCTCGCAGCAACGCTTCCAGCCGGTGAGGTTCGGCGACGATGCACCGTACGTGTTGACCGCCGCGGGCGACTCCGCCGTGGTTGTCGATGCCATCGGCGCCGCGGTCCCGGGTGAGACGAACCGGCCCTGACATCTGCCCGCGCGGGGCCCGATCGATTAGCCTTGCCAGATGATGGTGGACAAGGACGCAGTGGTCGCGGCGCTTCGGCTTCGCTACGACTACTTCTCTGCGGAGTCGGTGTTCGAGATCGTGCGGCAACGCGCGGGGCTCGAGAACAAGGCGGCCCTCGATGCCGCGGAGCTCCGCGCCTTTCGCG
>JAYUVX010000353.1:0-3631 GCA_043753855.1 Myxococcales bacterium
AGCAGAAGCTGACCGAGCGGGCACTCGAGGACTTCAAGGCCGCGGCGCGGACCAAGGACCCGGTGCGGCGCAGCTCGTCGCATTACAACCGCGGCAACGCGCTGATGGGACAGGACAAGCTCGACGACGCGGTCGAGGCCTACAAGCAGGCGCTGCGCGACAACCTGCTCAACGAAGACGCGCGGCTGAACCTCGAGCTCGCGCTGCGTCGCCGGCAGAAGCAAGAGCAGAAGAAGCAGCAGCAAGGCCAGCAGGGTCAGCAAGGCCAGCAGGGTCAACAAGGGCAACAGGGTCAGCAAGGGCAACAGGGTCAGCAGGGCCAGCAGGGGGGACAGAACGGTCAGGGTGGAGACCAGCAGCAGGGTTCCAGTGGCCAGGGTGGAAACCAGCAGGGCAGCAATGGCCAGGGCGGAAATCAGCAGGGTTCGAACGGGCAGGGCCAGGGCGGGAATCAGCAGGGTTCGAACGGGCAGAGCCAGGGCGGAAATCAGCAGGGTTCGAACGGGCAGGGCCCGGGTTCGTCGCGGAAGCAGAACGGCTCGAGCGGTGGATCGAACGGATCCAATGGATCAAACGGCTCCAATGGCTCGAATCAGAAGGGCCAGAATGGTCAGTCTGGCGGCAACCAGCAGGGGAGCCCGCAGAACCAGCGTGATAACCCGCAGGCGAAGTCGCGCACCGAGAACAAGCTCGACGATCTCGAGGATCAGTCGCGGCGGCTTCAGAAGGACGAGGCGAAGCGGCGCGCGACCGGCCGCTCGAGCGATCCGCAGCGCGACTGGTAGGCGCGACCGCGGAACGACAACCGCCCGCGTACGCGCCGAGCTCCGGTGCCAGGTCGGGTAAACGCGAGCGCTCGTGGGATCGTGGACGGACCGCGAGCGCGCGCTGAACAGGGTCGGGCGTGAGCGTGCGCGGACCTCGGACTCGGACCCAGCCGCTGCGGCCCCGCACAATCGCCAACCATGTATCCGGTTCGCTGCGACGCTCGGTGAGTGTAAACGCTGCGAGGTGCAGAGGCCGGCCGATGCCGGTGGGTAGAAATACGACCACTCGGTCGCGTAGGCCTCGCGACGATCACGTGATGCCGTCATACGCCTGGGCCGGCGCAGAGCTCCAGCGCGAGTCGTTGCCACAAGGTTAGACTCCCGATCGTCCCGCGCGGGCGTATGCTCCTGGCGTGTCGCCGCGGGTGCTCGTCGTCGATCGCAATCCCAGTGCGCGCGACACCGTGGCCGAGCTGCTGGGCGACGTCGTCAGCGAGGTCGTGTGGGTCACCCGCGAGGCCGCGGGTGCCGCGCTGCGTTCCGGAATCACCGATAACCAGCCATTCGACGTCGTGCTGCTCGAGGCCGATCCGCAGCCCACGCCGGCAGCGGTCCGCGAGCTGGTGACGCTCGGGGGCGGCGTGCGCGTGGTGCTCGCCGCTACCGGATCGGATGGTGCCGCCGCCGCGACCCGAGCGGGCGCAGCGGATGTGGTGGCCAAGCCGTTCAATGGCGCGGAGCTCGCGTTCCGGCTCGGGCGCGCGGCTGCCGCCACCGATCGAATCGACAAGCGACGTCCGCGCAAGAGCGACGTGCTGATCGGCACGGGCCCGTGGATCAAGGAGCTCTACGACCGGATCGCGATGGTCGCCGCGACCGATGTCACGGTCGCGATCTTCGGAGAGAGCGGCACCGGCAAGGAGCTGGTCGCGCGCACGATCCACAACACGTCGCCGCGCCACGATCAGCCCTTCGTGGTGGTCAATTGTGCCGCGATCCCCGAGGCGTTGCTCGAGGACGAGCTGTTCGGGCACGTGCGCGGCGCGTTCACGGACGCGTCGCGCGATCGCGAGGGTCTGCTCGCCGCGGCCCACACCGGGACGCTGTTCCTCGACGAGATCGGTGAGCTGCCGCTGCCCCTGCAGGCCAAGCTGCTGCGCGTGCTCCAGAGCCAGGAGTTCCGCCGGATCGGCGACGATCAGGATCGCCGGGTGGACGTCAGGATCGTCACCGCGACCAACCGCGATCTCGATGCGATGGTCGCGGCCGGCAACTTCCGCCAGGACCTATATTACCGGATCAACGTGTTCCCGCTGCACCTCCCGCCGCTGCGCGAACGCCCGGAGGACATCGCGCTCCTCGTGCATCACTTCATGCAGAAGTTCCGCGCGCGGCTCGGCAAGCCGATCGACTCGATGTCGCCCGCGGCGCTGGCGCAGTTCTGTGCCTACGACTTCCCCGGCAACGTGCGCGAGCTCGAGAACAAGGTCCACCAGGCGATGGTGATGTGCTCGAGCCCGGTGATCGAGGACGCGGATGTGGCGCTGCCGAAGTCGCGCGCGATCACGAATCGACCCGACATCGATCGGCCGTTCCGCGAGGTCAAGCAGGAGGTGATCGACAGCTTCGAGAAGCGCTACCTCACCGAGCTGCTGCGGGTGCACCACGGAAACCTCGCGCAGGCAGCGCGCGCTGCCGGCATGGATCGGAAGAACCTGTGGTCGCTCGTCGAGCGTCACGGCCTCGAGCGTGCTCAGTTCAAGAAGCCGTGAGCGTCGCGACCACGATGTTCACCCTTGGCTACGAGGGCCTCGCGCTCGACCAGATGATCGCGATGCTGCTCGCGAACAAGGTCGACCGCGTGATCGATATCCGCGAGCTGCCGCTGTCGCGCCGCCGCGGTTTCTCGAAGACGCCGCTCGGTGAGGCACTGCAGGCGGTGAGCGTGGAATATCTCCATCTCCGGATCGCCGGCAATCCGTTCCGCAAGGAGAAGGACCTCATCCCGCGCGACGAGCTGCTCGCGAAGTACCGAGGCCATCTGAACGAGTCGCGCGAGGTGGTGGCCGCCGTGACCGAGGCCGTGCGCGGACATCGCGCCGCGCTGCTCTGCTACGAGCACGATCCGAAGACCTGCCATCGCTCGGTCCTGGCGCCGCGCGTGGCCCGCAAGCTCGCGATCGTCGCCCGCAACCTGTAGCCGCCACGGCTCTCGTCGCGTCTGTAAGGAACATTCAGGGAACCCTCAGGGACCCGTCAGGAACTAGCGGAGCTTCGCAGACAAGGATGCGAGCAGGTCATGGTCGGCTGCGATCTTCTTCACCACCAGCGGTGACACGGTGCCGGAGTCGAGGAGCTTCGCGAGCGAGCGCTCGAGCGGGATCATGCCGGCCTCGCGTCCGGTATTGATCGCGGTCGGCAGGGTGTGAAGGTCGCCCTTGCGGATGATGTTTGCGACCGCGGTGTTCACCGGCACCACCTCGATCGCCGGTGCCCGTCCACCGTCCTTGCGCGGCAGCAGGTACTGCGTGATCACGGTGCGCAGGCACGACGCGAGCTGCCAGCGGATCTGACGCTGGGCGGTCTCCGGGAACGCGTCGATCACGCGATCGATCGCACCCGCGGCACTCGGTGCGTGCAAGGTCGCGAGCACGAGGTGGCCGGTCTCGGCAGCCGTGAGCGCGGCGGCGATCGTGTCGCGGTCGCGGAGCTCGCCGAGCAGGATGACGTCGGGGGCCTCGCGAAGTGCGGCCTTGAGGCCGGCGGCGAACGTCGGGATGTGAGTGCCGAGCTCGCGCTGGTGGATCAGGCCGCGACGCGCCGCGAAGCGGTACTCGATCGGATCTTCGAGCGTGATCACGTGC
>JAYUVX010000354.1:0-3626 GCA_043753855.1 Myxococcales bacterium
ACCGGGCGCACGCCGTTCGTGGCGTCCACGCCGGGCGATCTGATCGCGTGTCATCTCACGGTGCCTGCTCCGGCACCGAGCAGCGTGACCACGGGGATCTCGCCGCAGCTCGATGCGCTGGTGCTGCGCTGTCTGGCGAAGGAGGTCGATGCGCGGCTGTCGACGATGACCGAGCTGGTCGCCGCGATCGACGTGCTGCTCGCTGCTCCCTCGCAGCTGGTCGCGGCGGGCGCACCGGCCACCCAACCCGCGCGTTCCGTGGGCCCGGTCACCACGATGGCGAGCAGCGCCGGAGAGGCGAGCGCTCGCGGCGCTCCGGCATGGCGCGGCGGGCTGATCATCGGAGCGATCGTCGCGATCGGTGCCGCGATCACGATCGTCGCGTTGCTGTCGTCGGGCACGCGCCCCCAGCCGGCGAAGGCGCCGGCCGATGCGGCGACCATCGCGCCGGTCGTCACCCCGCCCGATGCCGCCGGTTTCGTCGACGCGGCCTCGGTCGTGGTGCCCGTGGTGCCCGTGGTGCGCGACGCCGGGGTCGTCCGCCGACCGCCGAAGCCGCCGAAGCCGCCGAAGCCGCCAGGCACCGGCAGCAACGGCAGCGCCTACGACATCTACGACAATCGTTAGCGCGGCGCGGTGCCGGCCTTGTGCAAGAACTCGTCGACGGCGGCGAGGATCTCGCGGTTGTCCTTCTGCTGGTAGCCCGCGAGCGCGCGCGCGTACTCGGCCGTGCGCTCGAGGAACCGCGGCAGCACCTGAGGATCGTCGAGCGTCAGCGTGAACATCCCGTAGCCCTCGCGCTCGAGGTACTTCGCGTTCAGCCACTGCTCGAACTGCCGTTCGAGCGGTAGCGCGAGCATCGGCTTTCCGAGGAACACGGCCTCGCCCATCAGCGTGAAGCCGCCGCCAGCGATCACCGCGCGGCAGGTCGCGAGATCGGAGATGAACACGTCCTCGGAGAACGGCAGGAACCGCAGGTTGCCCTCGCGCTGCTGCTCGGTGATCCCCGGGCGCATGCCATAGATCCGGCTCTCGAGGCCGCTGGCGGTGAGCGCCGCCTGCAGCGCGGCGTTGGGGCCCGACTGGTAGATCAGGAGGTGGTCACCGGGCTCGGCCTTCGCAACGAGGATCTCCGGACGCAGGATCGGATTGAACAGGTAGGTGTTCGGCTTGCGCATGGGCGGGCGAAAGAACGAGGTGATGAAGTACGCGTCGCACGAGGGCAGCTTGGTCTTGATGAACGCCTTGGTCAGCTGGAACGAGACCTGGTTGCCCTCGATGATGTCCGCGGGCAGCTGGCAACGATGGATGATCTGCATGTTGTCGATCGAGAGGATCGGCAACCGGTGGTTGCGCCCGTAGAAGTAGGTCCACGACTCGAAGTCGCTGATCACGACCTCGGGCTCGAACGCGCGGATCAGCTCGAAGTACGCGGCGATGTTGCGCGGCACGCCGAGCGCGCCCTTCAGCACGTTTGACCACAGCGTCTTGCCGGGTCGCACGCGGTTCTCCTCGAGGATCATGTGGAGGCCGTGGATCGTGTTGACGTCCCCGAACTTCTTGCCGAGAAACGTGGCCGCCCGCCCCGACGCCATGATCTCGACCTGGTGGCCCGCTGCCAGCAGATGCTCGAGCACGACCCGCGATCGCATCGCGTGGCCCATTCCTTCGCCGGTCACTCCGTACAGGACCTTCATCACGGACATACTATCCACACGTGCGCCGCCGCGTCTGGTGCGAGACGGTTCCGTACGACGAGCTCGTGCGGCCGTCCACCGTGGGGCTGGTCGCGCGCCAGCCGCTCGACCTCCTGCTCGCGGTCCGGCCGTGGCAGCTCGCCGAGCTTCCCGACGTGGTGCGGCGCTACCGCGATGCCGGTGTGTTCGTGGCGGTGTGGCCGATGCTCGCGGACTCGGACGGGCGATGGGCGAGCGCGGCCTCGGCACCGGCGTTCATCGCGTTCGCCGATGCGGTGCTCGCGGCGGCGCCATTCGCCGACGAGCTGGTGCTCGATCTCGAGCCGCCGATCGCGCAGCTCGTGAAATGGAAGAACTGGCGGCCGACATGGCGCCAGACACCATCGCCGAGCCGCTATCACGATGCGCGGGATGCCCTGGTCGCTGCCACCCTTCGCTGGCAGCGCGAGCGGCGGATCACCACGGCTGTGCTGCCGTTCCTCGCGCTCGAGCTGCGCGGCCAGTGGGTGCAGCGCGCGGTGGGGACGCCGGCGACGCCGCTGCATGTCGATCGCCACAGCGTGATGGTCTACACGTCGCTGATCGAGGGCTGGTCGCGCGGCGTGTTCGATCGCCGCCGTTCGGAGGCCGCGCTCGCGATGTGCGCGCGGCTCGCGCGGTTCCGGTTCGGTGCGCAGGCCGCGCTATCGATCGGCACCGTGGGCGTCGGTGCGTTCGAGGACGAGCCGTCCTATCGGACGCCCGCGGAGCTGGCGTGCGACGTGGCGATTGCCGTGGCCGCCGGCATCGAGGAGCTCTCGCTGTTCGACCTCGGCGGGGTCCTGCGCCGTGCGCCTGCCGAGGCGTGGCTCGAGGCGTTCGGAGCTACGCGCTCCGCAGGATGACGCGCGTGATCTCGAGCGGCGCCAGCAAGCGGACCGGCGGGCCCCAGTAGCCACAGCCGCGGGTGACGTACAGCTGCGTGCCCTTCCAGTCGTAGGATCCGGCGAGCAGTCCGCCCTGCTGCAGCCGCACGAGGTAGTGCCACGGCCAGATCTGACCGCCGTGGGTGTGACCCGAGAGCTGGAAGTCCACGCCGTGCTCGGCGGCGCGTCGAACCTGCCGCGGCTGATGCGCGAGCAGCACCACCGCGTGAGCTGGATCGCGGCCCGCGAGCGCGGCGGCATAGTCGGCGCCGTGGCCGGGATAGTCGCGGCCGGAGTGATCGTCCACGCCCGCGAGCACGAACTGGTTCGCACCATCGCCGATCGTGACGTGCTGGTTGCGCAGGTACTTGATGCCGAGCGAGCCGAGCTCCGCGATCCACGGATCGGCGCCGGAGTAGTACTCGTGGTTGCCGGTGACCGCATAGAGCCCGTGCGGGGCGCGCAGGCTCGCGAGCGGTGCCGCCTCGTCGCGTAGATCGTCGACCTGACCATCGACCAGATCGCCGGTGAGGACGATCAGATCGGGCGACAGCGCGTTCGCGCGATCGACGACGCGCTGCACGAACGCGCGATCGATGGTCATGCCGATGTGCAGATCGGAGAGCTGGACGATCGAGAACCCGTCGAGCGCCTTCGGCAGCCTCGCGAGCTGGATCTCGACGTCGACGATCTCGTGCTCGCCGCGCGCTGAGACCATGCCGCGCGCGACGCTAGCGGATCCGATCGCCATCGCGGCACCTCCGGTGATCCGAGACAGAAACGCGCGCCGATCGGGAGACACCGGCGGTGCAGCGCCGCGCACGATCCGCCGCCCGGTGCGCACGAACAGGTTCGACACATCCAGGATGACGAGCGCGACGAACGTCAGGCCGCACAGCGCCATCCACGGGAGCGAGATCCACCCGAACGTCGCCGAGATGCTCGGCCACACGTTGCGCGATGCGGTGGTGATCGGTCCCGACAGGAACAGGCAGACGAGCAGCGCCGTGAGCCCGATGAACCA
>JAYUVX010000355.1:0-3614 GCA_043753855.1 Myxococcales bacterium
GAGGTCATCATCGCCGACCTCCAGGGCGCGGGGCTCGATGCATCGCTGGCGCCGACCTCGTTGCCGGACCAATTCATCGTGCTCGGAACGCGACGCTAGTGAGGTCACGCGACGTGCCTACATCGCGTCGTGGTCAGCGCGCACGCGGCCGACGTCGTCGACCGGATCGCGGCCGCGGCGCAGCTCGGGAACGTTCTGCTGCCAGCGAGCCTCGGGTCGAGCGACGCGGCGGCGACGGCTCGGTCGGCCGAATGAGGTAACTTCCTTCGATGCAGTCGCCCCGGATCCCCGGCAACGAACCGGCTCGGCTCCGCGCGCTCGCCCAGTACGACATCCTCGACACCGAGGACGAGCCTCAGTTCGACGCGATCACCAGGATCGCGGCGGCGGTGCTGGACGTCCCGATCGTGCTGGTGTCGTTCATCGACGCGGATCGGCAATGGTTCAAGGCGCGCTACGGGGTGAACTACCCGAGCGCGCCCCGCGAGCTCACGTTCTGTGGCCATGTGGTGGCCGACGAGCGCGAGATGGTGGTCGCCGACTCTCAGCTCGATCCCCGGTTCGCCGATCACCCCGCGGTGGAGGGCACGCCGTTCGTCCGGTTCTACGCCGGGATGCCGCTGAGCAGCAAGGATGGCTTCGTGCTCGGCACGCTGTGCGCGGTCGACCACCGGCCGCGCGAGCTGTCGCCGCGCCAGCTCGAGGCGATGCAGCTGCTGGCCCAGCAGGTGATGGCCTTGCTCGAGCTGCGCCGGGTCGCCCGCGAGCTGCGCGACGAGCGCCGCGTGCTCGCCGAGAGCGAGCGGCAGCTCGCCGAGAACGATCGGCTGCTCCGCAGCGTGTTCGACGGCATGGTCGAGGGCGTGGTGCTCCACGACGGCTCCGGCGCGATCGCGCAGTGCAACCGCGCGGCGGAGACCATCCTCGGGACCACGATAGAGCAGCTCGCCGGCACGGGACCGTCGGCCTGGGGCGGCAACTCGACCGACGAGCACGGCATGAAGCTCGCCCCGGAGGCGCACCCCTCTGCGGTCGCGCTGCGCACCGGCAAGGCGGTCACCAACCAGATCGTGGTGGTCGAGTGGAGAACCGGCCAATCGGTATGGCTCAGCGTGAACGCGCGGCCGCTGATCCGGCCCGGCGAGCAGGTACCGTACGCGTCGGTGTCCACGTTCCGCGACATCACGGAGGAGCGCCGGATCGCCGGCCAGCTCGCCTTGCACCAGCGCCTCGTCACCACCGGCACGCTCGCCGCGGGCGTAGGCCACGAGATCAACAACCCGCTCACCTACTTGCTGACCAACCTGGCGCTGGCGACCGAGGAGCTCCAGGCGGCCAGCGGCGCGTTGCCCGCGGATCGGATCGCCGAGGTGCTGGCGATGCTCGACCAGGCGCAGGAGGGCGGCCAGCGGGTCAAGCGGATCGTCCGTGGGCTCAAGTCGCTGGCCCGCGACGACGGAGCGGGCTTCGTTCCCGCCGATCTGCGCAGCGTGATCGACACCGCACTCGAGCTGGCATCGCACGAGATCAAGGTCCGCGCCACGGTCGTGCTCGAGCTCGCCGAGCTGTCGCGGTTTCTCGTCGACGAGTCGCGGCTGACCCAGGTCGTGATCAACCTGGTCGTCAACGCGGCGCAGGCGTTCTCCGCGGCCGCGCCGGATACGAACCGGATCGTGATCCGGACCGCCCGCGAGGCAACGAGCGTCGTGCTCGAGGTCACCGACAACGGGCCCGGCATCGCGCCGGACGTGCTGCCCCGGATCTTCGACCCGTTCTTCACGACCAGGCCGGTCGGGGTGGGTACCGGCCTCGGGCTCTCGATCTCGCACGGCATCGTCGCCGCGCTGGGCGGTGAGCTGACGTGCGACACCCGGATCGGTCACGGCACGACGTTCCGCGTCCGGCTGCCGCTGCCAGCCGAGGAAGTGCCGGCGGTCGAGCCGCTCGCGCCGGTCGGCCGCGGCCGGGTGCTGCTGATCGACGACGAGCGATCGATCCTGCAGTCGACCCGCCGGCTGTTCCGCGGCGAGTTCGAGGTGATCGCGCTCGAGGACCCGCGCGAAGCGCTGCGCCGGATCACCGCCGGCGAGCAGTTCGACGTGGTGTTCAGCGACATGTCGATGCCCAACCTGTCCGGGATGGAGCTCTACGATCAGGTCGCGCGAATCGCGCCCGCGCTCGCCGCGCGTTTCGTGTTCATCTCGGGCGACATGTCGCGCGACGACATCCGGCGGTTCCTCGCCCGGATCCCGAACGAGCGGCTCGAGAAGCCGTTCAGCATCCAGAACCTGCGCAGCATCGCGCGCCGGTTCGTGGCCGCCGGCGGGGCGGAGGCGGCGGACCGCGCGGCTCCCCCTCGCTAGCATCCGTTCTGGGTCGCGACGTGAACCCGAGCATGCGACCGACGGTAGCCGGGTCGCTATACGTCCGCAACGAGCAGCTCGCGACCGCGCACGCGATAGCCGAGCTGCTCGGCGATCTGCAGCACCGCGGCGAGGTTCGGGATGTCTGCGGTGTTCGCCTGACCGTACGGCCACGGCTTGTCGCGCGCCATCACGCGCAGGCGCACCGGGGAGCTGTTGAACAGCTCGATCGTTTCGACGCGCTCGCGCGGCAGTGGCGGGAGCTCGTTCCACTGCACGCCGTCCGCGGCGAGCGTGAGCGGACCGAAGCGCACGAGACCCTCACGGGCGAGCGTCGCACGCGCGGTCGCGGCGAGCGGCGGGGCGATCCGGCCGAGCACGCGATCGATCGCCATCGCGACGCCGCGGAACCGCCAGTTGAAGAACACGCGGTCGCGATCTCCGATCAGCTCGAGGCCGAGCCGAAACCGGTGGTCGCCGCGCAGGCCGCGGGCCACATCGCGCGCGATCAACAACAGATTCACCCAGTCGAGCAGGTACAGCACCTCGAGCTTGCCGCCGCGGATCTCGACCGTCATCCGGTAGTCGCGAATGTCCTCCCAGGCGAGGAAGCTGGTCCGGATGAGCCGGTCGCGCGTGATACCGCGGTCGTCGACGATCACTCGGCCGAAGCCGATGTCGGAGCGTCGCAGGACGAGGGGCGGCACGCCTCGAGCGTAGTCCGAGCCGGAACTTCTCGTCCACGCGCAGCACATTCGAACGGCGTCTCGTCCGACCGCCGGCCAGCAACTGGGCTTGATCCACTCCCGTGGACGGTTTGTCTACGTCGTCATCAGGTCCCGCGGCGCGCCGGTTCGGGGTCGAAAGTATCGCATCACGCGGCCTTCTCCATCGGCGTCACGAGTGCCGCGTTGTGGAGCCGCTCACGTTCCGCGGGAGCGATTCAGCCCGGGAAGGCAGGTCGCCTTGTCGATCGCTTGATCGCGTGGATGCTCGTCGTCGATGGCGGGGACGGCTGACGACCCATCAGGTCAGCGGGCGTGGGATTCTCGGCGCGCCGATGTCAACGTTCACAAGATTCTTCCTCGTCGCGCTCGTCATCGGCTGTGGCCATCCTGCTCGGTCCGGGGGTCCGCCGGGCGCCGAGCACCATCATCCGGCGGCCATGGTGCACCGCTTCGAGAACGCCGAGGCCTGGGCCAAGGTGTTCGACGACCCGGCGCGCGATGCATGGCAGCACCCCGACGACGT
>JAYUVX010000356.1:0-79490 GCA_043753855.1 Myxococcales bacterium
GGTGTGGTTCGCGGCGCGGCGGTGAAGGACTCCGGCGGCCCCATCACGGTGCCCGTCGGTGACGTCACGCTCGGCCACGTCTTCAACACCACAGGCGAGTGCCTCAACCTCAAGGGCGACGAGAAGCTCGAGGTCAGCGAGCGCTGGGGCATCCACCGCCCGGCGCCCGCCTTCGACCAGCTCGAGTCCAAGACGGTGATGTTCGAGACCGGCATCAAGGTCATCGACCTGCTCGCCCCGTACCGACGCGGCGGCAAGATCGGCCTGTTCGGCGGCGCCGGCGTCGGCAAGACCGTGCTGATCCAGGAGCTGATCAACAACGTCGCCAAGAAGTCGGGCTCGTACTCGGTGTTCGCCGGCGTCGGCGAGCGAACCCGCGAGGGCAACGATCTGTTCCACGAGCTCAAGGAAGCCAAGCTATTCGATGGCAGCTCGGTGCTCTCGAAGACCGCCCTCGTGTTCGGTCAGATGAACGAGCCGCCGGGCGCTCGCCAGCGCGTCGCACTCGCGGCGCTAACCGTGGCCGAGTACTTCCGCGATGTCGAGAAGCAGGATCTCCTGCTGTTCGTCGACAACATCTTCCGGTTCACCCAGGCCGGTTCCGAGGTGTCTGCACTCCTCGGCCGCATCCCGAGCGCCGTCGGTTACCAGCCCACGCTGTCGACCGAGATGGGTGGTCTGCAGGAGCGGATCACCTCGACCAAGGACGGCTCGATCACCTCGGTGCAGGCGATCTACGTGCCCGCCGACGACTTGACCGACCCCGCGCCCGCTACGGCGTTCGCGCACCTCGATGCGACCACGGTGCTGAACCGCGCGATCACCGAGAAGGGCATCTACCCGGCCGTCGATCCGCTCGACTCGACCTCGACGATTCTCTCGGCTGCGATCGTCGGCGACAACCACTACAAGGTCGCCCGCGAGGTCCAGCGCATCCTCCAGCGCTACAAGGATCTGCAGGACATCATCGCGATTCTCGGCATGGACGAGCTGTCGGAAGACGACAAGCAGACGGTCTCGCGCGCTCGCAAGATCGAGAAGTTCATGGGCCAACCGTTCCACGTCGCCGAGGGCTTCACCGGCACCAAGGGCATCTTCTGCTCGCGCGAGGACACGGTCCGCTCGTTCGCCGAGATCCTCGAGGGCAAGTGCGATGACATCCCGGAGCAGGCGTTCGAGATGACCGGTACGATCGACGACGTCCGCACGAAGGCCGCCGAGCTGGCGAAGAGGACCTAGGCGTGGCGGCGGGGCTCAACACGATCCTCGGAGTGAACCTGGTGACGCCGCGTGGCGTCGTCGCGCACACCGAGGCCGACAGCGTCCAGGCGCCGGGCGAGCTCGGCGAGTTCGAGCTGCTGCCGGGACACATCCCGATGCTGACCGCGCTGAAGCCCGGCGTGCTGACCATCGGGACCAAGGCGCGCGCGCGCTACGCCGTGGGGCCCGGTTACCTCCGCGTCGATCCCACGGGCGCCGTGGAGATCCTCGTCGAGCAGGCGCAGAAGGCCGCCGAGATCGATACGGACGCCGCGAAGAAAGATCTCGCCAGCGCCGAGGCGGAGCTCGCGAAGTGGGGCGACAAGCCGCAGGACGGCGACTACGTGAACCTGCAGGCGCGCGTCGGCTGGGCCAAGGCTCGCCTCGATACCGCCGCTGCGCACTGATGGAGGACACGGTCCGGGTTCGCTGCCCGTACTGTCACGAGTGGGTCGACCTCTATGTCGATCCCGATACCCGCGGCGTCCTCGTCGAGGATTGCGCGGTGTGTTGCCGGCCGTGGACCGTCACGATCGAGCGCGACGGTGATAAGCTCCGAGTTCACGTTCACCGCGCCCAGTAGCTCCAACCTCAGGGCTGCTCGCCTGTTCGTAGTCCGTCCGTGCTCGATCGAATGAGAGGAACCATGCGGAAGCCAGGAACCGTCGTGATCGCCACGGCGATCGTGGGGATGATCTCGAGTCGCGCAGGTGCGCAGCCCGCGGAGATGGCCGTCGCTCCACCCGTGGAGTCAGCGCAGGCACCGGCCGCACCGGGGCCGGTGCCAGGTTCGACGCAAGCGACGTTCGTCTCGAACAGCTCGCAGCCGTGGGAGGTGCTCGTCGATCGCCACCCGGCCTGCGAGACGCCGTGCTCGATCAACGTTCCGCCGATGCAGTTCGTCACGCTGCGCTCGCGCGATCGCGTGATGCTCGATGTCGGCTTCCTCCCGCAGGGCTCGGTCGTGGTCCGCGGTACGCACCTCGCCGATGGTGCGTATGCGGGCGGCGTCATCGGCGCCACGTTCTCGGGCATGGGACTGGCGACCGGGATCACGCTGACGGCCGTGGGCTGCGCGACCGATCGCGACATCATGTGCAAGGCCGGCCTGATCACCGGTGGGGTGTCCGCGGTCGGACTGTATCTGTCGATCCGGCTGATGCTGTCGGCGGTACCAAAGGCCGAAGTGCTGCCGGGGCAGCCGTACGTGTCGGGCAACTCGGTCGGTCTCGCCGGCACGTTCTGATCTGCGTCGCTGTGCCGCACGACCTGCACCGGCATCGCTGCATCCCACGCTCATGGGCATCGTGGTCCTGGGTGGTACAGGCAACCTCGGCCGGCGGGTCGCCGACGAGCTGACCCGGCGTGGCGAGAGCATCCGCGCACTCGGTCAGCGCGACGGCGATGCACGGGATCCGGATGTCGTCGCGCGACTGTGCGACGGCGCGAGCGCGATCATCGATTGCGCGGGCGCGAGCGTGGCGATGGCACTGGGTCACGGCTGGCGCGGCTATCGTTCGGTCGACGTGCCGATCGGTTTCGCTGCCATCGCTGCGGCCGAGCGCACGGGGGCGCGGCTGGTCTATGTTGCGGTCGCCCACCCGCCGGAGCTCGCTTACTGCACGTACATCGCGGCGCACGAGCAGGTCGCCGCGGCGATGCGCGACCTCGATGCGGTGGTGATCCGTCCGACCGGGCTGTTCAGCGCCTACGCGTCGCTGCTGCCACTCGCACGGAACAAGCTACTCGTCGGCATTGGCGATGGCCTGATGCGCACGAACCCGATCGATGACGACGACGTCGCTGCCATCATCGCGGATTCCGTGCGTGGCGATGGACCTCGCGAGATCGCATGCGGTGGCCCCGACGTGATGACGCGCCGGGAGATCTTCGAGATGGTCGCTGCGGTGGCAGGCCAGCGCACGGTCCGCAGCCTCCCGGTATGGCTCGCGCGGTTCAACGCCTCGCTGCTGCGGCTCGTGCATCCGCGGATCGGCCAGTTCATGCAGTTCGCGGTGGGGCTCGCCGAGCATGACGTGGTGGCACCGGTGATGGGCACGCGACGGTTCGGTGACCATCTCTCAGGGCGATTCGCCGCCTAGCTCGCCGGCGAGCACGTCGAGATCGACCGGGCCCTGGATCCCGGTACCCGACCCGTCTCGCTGTGTCGCCAGAACCTCCAGCGCCTCCACGGCCTCGGTACGCGCGAGCACTCGCTGGTGTAGTGGGCCACCCATAGCGGCAAGCTCGAGAGATCAGCGCCGTCGACCTGGTCCTCCCAGAAGGCCGGGCTGGTGTAGACGACGTGGAGCTTCCTGCGGATCCGTTCGACCCAGGCACGAAGGTGCGCCGCGAGCTGCGCTGGAGACTTGCTGCCGGTCACCTCGACGTCGATCACGGGAGGCAGCTCCCCCGGGTCGCGTCACGAGATCCGCCTGCGCGATCGCGTTCTGGTAAGGGGCGAAAGTACTGGTAGGCGCCGCGCCTCACGCGCACTTGCTTCGCTCCCTCCCAGTTCTCGGCGAACCGCGCGTCGCGCACGTCGAGACCATCCGAGACGCGTGAACGCGAACCGGATGCCCGCGTGGCGGACCTTCGCCCACCGGATCGCGCCCCGGTGATAGGACACGTCGATCCCGGGGTAACCGGGCCGTCGACGCAAGACGGCGGCTCGGCAACGGGCTGCTCGGATGCGCCGAACAGCAGCGTTCCGATCACGCGCGCGCCGAACGCGAGCACTGCCGCGACCGCCATCACTGGCCACAGCTGCTTGCGCACCTGCTTCGCGTAAGGCCCGAGCCGCTGCAGAGATTCTGAGGCGGAGTCGGTTTCAACTTGCTCAACTATCGATCGGGAACCGCGCGAATTCACAGACGCTCTCATACGGCCGAGAAGATCCGCAGGGTTGCCGATCGCAAGTTGTGCAAGTTGAAACCGTCCCCAGCCCTACGGCTTGTACGAGAACCGGGCCCTGATCGATGCCTTGGCGCCCATGCCGATCTTCACCGTCATCGACTTCGCGCCGAGCACTGGGTGCCAGGCCTCGAGGATATACGTGCCCGACGGCAGGCCCGTGATCGTGAATGCACCATCAGGGCCGGTGACCGCGAAGAACGGATGATCCTGGACGACGGCGAACGCGTGCATCCACGGGTGGACGCCGCACGACAATTCGATGACATCGCCGGGTGCGGCGGATGGATCGACGGAGACGTCGGGTGCCTTGGCCGCCTGCATCTTGTTCACGAGGTCCTTGTTGTTGAGCCGGCCGTGGACGTTATGCATGGTGCCATCGCTGTTGCGCACGACGATGTTCTGGCCCGCGACGATGCCGATGACGTGCGGGCTGTAGGCGCAGCCGACCTGATCGAGCACCGCGGGTGCGGTGGGTGCGGTGTGGGTGCCAGCCGAGCCGTTCTTGATCCGGATCAGGACGCCGGCCAGCTTGCCCCTGGTGACGACGACGTCATCCACGCCGTTCGCCTGCTTCGCGCAGAATGGATCGCTCGTGCGATCGATCGCCGCGTGCTCGGGCGGCTCGCCCTCGAACAGCACGGTCCCCTCGATCGTCCCGACAACCGCGGTCTTGGAAGCCAGCCTCGGGGCATCGGCGAGCGCCGTCGAGGAGCACAGCGTCAGGGCGAGCAGGGCAAGTCTCATCCCTCGAACCGTACCAGGACCCGGGCCGGGTGCCCTATGCTCCCGGTGTGACCGAGCTACCGGTGAAGCTGGGGACGCTGGAGGCCATCCCGCCGGCGTTGCGCTACCGGATCCAGGACGCGCTGCAGATCGTGCCCGCCGATGGTGGAGTCCTCGAGGGCGGGGCGCTCGAGCGGCTCGCCCGGGTGATCGACGATGGCGAGCCCTGGGTGGGCGCGGATCCGTCCCTCGCCGAGGTCGGCTACTGGATGATCGAAGCCAGGCACGCCGTCGAGCTGCGCCGGCGCGGCTGCATCTGGCTGACGCGGTTTCCTTCGGCCGAGACGGCGAAGCGGCTCGCGGCGCTGGTCGCCGATCCGACGACGCCCGAGCCAGTGCGCGAGCAGGCGACGTGGACCCTTGGCTACCGCCAGCTGCGCGCGATGCACCCGAGCACGCTGTGGCCCGCGGTTGCCGTGCAGCTCGCCGACGAGGCACTCGCCAAGCTCGCGGATGCGGCGACGATCGCCGGCAAGGTCACCAGCGAGCAGCTGCCCCACGCGTTGCGCCACGTCAGCAGCGAGATGGTCGCGGCGATCATCGCGAAGGCTCCCGGCCTGTGGGGAGATGCGCTCGAGTGCTTCGCGAGCCCACCGCTCGCGCGCGTGCTGTTCGTCTCGATCGCCGACATCCAGGCGCGGCACCGGCTGCGTGCGTTGCGGCTGGTCGCGGCCACCATCGGCGAGGAGGCGGTGCCGCTGATGATCTCGCGCGCGGCCGAGGCGGCGGTCGACGAGAGGCTCGAGATGCTGCTGCTCGCGGTCGGGCTCGGTGGAGAGCAGCACCTCGGTCGGCTCGAGGATGCGCTCGCGGGGATGAAGTTCGCTGACCTGCTCCGGCAGCGCGCGAACTGGCACCTCGCCCATCGCGGCGTGGTCCCCACGGTACGCGGTCTCAAGATCGCACGCGCGACCGCCGTGATCCCGCTCGCCGATCGCGCGGCGAGCTGCCGCCAGGCGGCCGATGATCTCGGCGCGCTGACCCGGTTCGCACGTCATCCCGAGGCGTACCTCTACGCGATGTGGGGCTGGATGGTCCGCGGTGCGGCGGATCCGGTACGCGCCCGCGCGCTCGTCACGGCGCATCCCGAATCGCAGACGCTCGTGCGCGAGCTGTACATCGAAGATCTCGCGAAGCGCGGTCGGGTCAAGCAGCTCACGACGGCCGCCCAGACGCTGAAGGGGGCGGATCTCGGCGCGCTGCACCTCGCGATCCACGGCCGGCCACTCGCTGCGCTCGAGCTCGCTGCCACCGCTCGCCTGCAGACGCCGGAGTTGGTGTGCGCCCGCGCGCTCGCGTGTTACCGCGCCGGGCGCCCCGATCTGACGCAGCGGATCCTCGCCGAGGATCTGCCACCGTCGGAGATCACCGACGATGACTCGCTCAAGCCGTTCCCCGGTCCGCACGAGCAGTGGATGATCGAGCGTGCACCGGCGGTGCAGCCGGCGCTCGGTGCGCTCGCGGCCGGGCAGGCCGGCGTGATCGGTCTTGCCAGGCCCGCGCCGCATGATGCCGAACCGGATCGCCCGACGATCGAGCCGACGTTCGCGGTCGTGCGCCGCCTCGGTCGTGGCCTGCCGGGCTCGACCGTGTATCTGGCGGGCGAGTTCAAGTACATGAACAAGGACGCGATCGCCAAAGCGGTCGAGGCCGCTGGTGCGCGGCTGGTCAACGGGCCGTTCCCCGGCACCGACTACTACGTCCACGGGGACTGGTGCCTGGTCCAGACGATCGCGCAGCTCGAACGCCAGGGCGCGCGGCGTCTGCGGCACGGCGAGCTGGAGGGCATCTAGTGCCCGCGTTGCGCAAGCCACATCGCGTGGCCTTCCTGCTGCCCGACGTGACGATCAGCGGATCCGTCGTTGGACTCGAGCCTGAGGCGGCGCTGCTGCTGTGGGTCGCGCTGATCGAGGTGTGCCAGCGGCACCCCGGGCTC
This sequence comes from Myxococcales bacterium, assembly GCA_043753855.1. Taxonomy (GTDB): domain Bacteria; phylum Myxococcota_A; class Polyangia; order Haliangiales; family Haliangiaceae; genus JABFXX01. The sequence continues at coordinate 6,896 of JAYUVX010000356.1, forward strand.
GCGGTCTACGATCCGGACTCGACGCCGCTGTTTCCGCACGAGGGCCACTTCGCACCGGCACACGCGGCGATCGGCTCGTCACCCTCCGATGGCTTCTACGCCTCGACGCGCCGCGACGAGCTGGTGTGGCTCGAGCTCTCGGCACCGAAGTCCGCGGTCGTGCGGCTCCACACGCTCGCGCGCGATGGCACGAAGCAATCGTTCGATGCGCTCGGCAAGAACCTCGGCGATCAGATCCAGCAGGTGCTATCCGCGTGGCTCTCGGCGCGGGGCCTCGGGCCCCTGCCACGACGGTTCGAATCGGTGACCCCAGAGGAGCTGATCGCGGTGGTCCGCTCGGTCGCGCCGCTGCTGGTCGAGCAGGCGCGCGCATGGGCCACGCCATCGAGACGCCCGCCGAGCGAGTCTGATCTCGATGCGGTGTCCGGTGGTGATGACACCGACTCGGGCGGTCCGGACGAGCGCGACCCGCTCGAGGACTCTGACCAGATTCCCGTCGAGGTCTCCGAGGAGGACGAGGCGAGTGCACCCGTGGTGGTACCCGAACCGGTGGTGAAGCGGCCGAAGGTCGCGCGCGCCGTGGCGAACCGGCTCGCCGCACCGCTCAAGCTCGCAGCGCTGCGCCTGTTGCAGCTCGCGATCCGCGAGGATCTCGACGATCTGATCCTCGCGGTGGATCCGGAGCAGCCCCACGCGCTGTTCGAGCGGTTCCTGGCGGGCGCGGCGCAGGGCCACGACTTCCCGCTGCTCCGTCGCGTGATCGCGGCGGCACCGTGCTGGGCGCGGCCGTACGCCGAGCTCGTACGCGCCGGTGCCGACGACTCCCACCACCCCGACGAAGATGGCGAGAAGACGATCGCGCCCACCGAGCTCGAGTCGGTGGCGGGCGCGGGGATCGCGGCGTTGTGCCGGCCCGCGCACCTGGACGTCATCGAGCGCGTCGCGGAGCTGCTGGATAGCTCGGGCATGGTCGACGAAGGTGTGCGCCTGCTCGAGCGTGCGCTGCTCATGCACGACGACGAGTCGCGCGCGCACATCGCCCTCGTCGAGATGGTGATGGAGACCGATCGTGAAGGTGCGCTGCTCGTCCGCGCTCACGCGAGCGGCCGGATCCACGGCTGCCCGATGGAGCCGTCGCTGCCGTGGTACCCGGATCAGATCCAGATCGATCTTCTGGTGGCCAATGCGCTGATGCGCGTGGGCCGGCTGGACGAGGCGATCGCACTGCGCGGCAACCGACTCGAAGGTCGCGAGGCTGCTTGGCCGCGGCACACGCGGATCCTCAACAACTGGCGCAAGGACCCGCGGTTCGTCGCGTGGAGCTTCGCGCGCGAGGGCCACTTCCGCGGCGATCCGGCGCGGGCCGTGGAGGGATTCGGGCGGGCCCAGCCCGCTGACGATGTCGACCTCGCGGTGTTCCTCGACGCGCTGGTGGCGATCGGCCGCGAGGACGAGGTGCTGCTCGCGTGGACGCAGCACGGTCTCGGGCACCGGCACGATGGCCCGGTGGCGCGGCTCGCCGCGGCGCGCGCGCTGCTCGTGGCCGGTGAGTGGCGGCGCGGGCTCGAGGAGCTGTGGCGCGTGGAGTTGACCGAGCCTGGCCGCGACGAGCACGTGGCGATCGCGCGTTGCGGGCTCTTGCTGTCGTCCGCGCCGATCGAGGTCGCGGAGCTCGCGCTCGGCGAACGCCTGGCGATCGGCGCGAATACGCTCGCTCGCCGGATGGCCCGCGACATCGCGGACTTCATTCCCGGTGCGGGGAAGAGCTCGGTGGTCGCGCGTGCGCTCGGCAAGCTCGGCGGTGCGGAGTCGGAGCCGGCGCTCGGCAGCTTCGCGGGCAACACGCGGAGCAAGCAGGCGATCGATGCGCTGTTCGCTGCCGTCGGGCCGCTGAGCGAGCCGGAGGACGCGCTGGTCCGCGCGGATCGGCTGGTCAACGGCTGGCTCGAGGTGGTGTTCAGCGAGGCCAGCGAGGAGGATCCGCCCTCACTCGCACAGGCCGCGTGTTACTGCGCGGCACAGGCGCTGTCGCGCTATCTGATCGCGACCGCGTTACCCGCCACGCCGATCGCGGGTGCGCTGCGGACCGTGGCGGGTGAAGCGCTCGCGCTGGTGCGTCGCGATCGGACCGCGCTCTCCGATCGCGATGCACGGTCGCTGTTCAGTGCGCTCGAGCCGGTGCTCCGCCGCGCGGATCGCTGGGTGGCGAGCACCTGGCTCGGCACGATCGAGCGCAGCCTCGGGATCGACGAGCGGTCGCGCGGAGACCTCGCCGGCTTCGCACGCGAGCACGCCACGATCGCCGCGCGACTCCTCGGCCCCGAGGAGTCCGCCGTAATCGCTGCCTCGATCGCGCGGCTTCACCGGGATCGGCCGAGCAACTGGGCGGCCGCCGTCAATGCCCAGGCGATGCAGCTCGCGTTGCACACCGGCTACCTCGGCGCCGACGAGTGGGCGGACTCGGTGATCGCACTGATGGCGACGCGCGAGCTCGATTACGACAACGCGATCGACGAGCTGCACACCTGCTGCTACCTGGTCGAGGGTATCAGCGCCGGTCCGTGCGTTCACGCGGCGCGCGTGCTGCTCGAGGCCGGCCGTGGTCCCGCCGCACTCGCCGTGCTCACGGCCGGGCTCGGCGCCGCCGGCGAAGCCTGGCGTGATCGGCAGCTCGCCTCGCTCGCCGAGGCGTGGAACCGGAGCAAGCTGGACGTGCCGCTCGCGTTCGAGCAGGTCGCTGCGCAGATGTTCGAGGCGCTGCAGAAGGGCGATCCCGCGCGCGCCGAGCGGCTCGGCAAGTTCTCGGTGGCGTTCGATCCGAGCAACGCGGAGGCACATCGCAACCTCGGCCTCGCGTTCGCGCAGCAGGGCAAGGTCGCCGATGCGATGCCGCACCTCGTGCGCGGTACCCACGAGCAGGCCACGCAGATCCTGTCGGGTGTGCTGTACCAGAGCGGCAAGCTCACCGAGGCGATGGCCGTGCTCGACTACGCGAGCCGGTGGTACGTGCGCGCCGAACAGTGGCTGACCTACGGCGGCATCGCGTACGCGGCGATGGACAACCCACGGACCGTCAAGTCGTACGCCCTCGCGTACCAGCTCGATCCCGAGGCCTTCGACACCTCGCAGCTCAACGCGTATGCCGGGGTGCTCGACGAGGTCGGCGACTACGTGCAGTGCGAGAGGATCGCGAAGCACCTGCTGCGGCTCGCCGGCGATGACGTGATGTGGAAGACCAACGGCTGGAACCACCTCGCGTGCGCGTACATCGGCCTCGGCCGGTTCGCCGAGGCGGTCGAGCTGGCAGAGGACGCCGTGCAGCACAATCCGCTGCCCGACAACACCGCGGGGTTCGCGGCGACCCTCGAGCGCGCGAGGACCCAGACTCGAACCACGCCGCCCTGGCTCGGCCCGGTGGGCAGGCTGCGCGAGCCGGTGTTCGTGCTGCTCGAGGCCGGTGACTTCGCATCCGCCGAGCGGCTCGTCACCGACGACAGCTGGCGCGTCCGCCGTGCCGCGCTCGAAGCCACGCGGTTCCGGTTCGGCTCCGAGAACGATGTCGAGGTCACCCCACGTGCGCGGGCCACGGCGAGTGCGATGCTCGCGGCCACGATCGGCGTCACCGAGCGCGATGCGGTGTCGTGTCGCGAGCTCGCGCTGCAGATCCGCGAGCAGGCGTACTTCGCGCGCGATCCGATGCCGCGGCTCGGCGACCGGATGACGCGCGATGCGTTCTATCAGGAGTTCCGCGCGCGCGGCGGCGTGGTGCTCGGCGACGAGGCGCCGGCGCCACCGGCGTTCGCGGATCGCGTGGTGGTCTCGGGTGCGAAGATCGAGCGGATCAGCGACTACGTCGCGCTGCTTCGCGATCTCGCCGCGCTGCCGCCGAGCGAGGCGATCGCGCAGTTCGATCTGGACGAGGCGGGATACGTCGAGGTCGCGAAGGCTTGGGCCGCCGCGATCGACGCGGATGCCAGCGTGGCTCGGGCGATCAGCGCGGGCCTCGCGAAGCGATGAGGCGGCGGACCCGGCTCCTCGTTGGTAGTCTGCTGGTGGCGATCGGCCTCTACTTCGTGTTGTCCCCGCTGACCGTGGCTGCCCTGCTCGAGCGTCCCCATGACACCAGCTCGCAATGGATCAACCTGCGCGCCAGCTGGGGCGGCCCGGTGCTCGGCCTCGGTGCCCTGCTGGTGTGGCTACCGGCGCTGCGCCCGTGGCCGCGGACGGTCCTCGGTGTGCTGCTATGGGCGATGGCGGGCGTGGCACTTGCGCGCGCCATCGGATTCGTGCTCGACGGCGACCCGGATCGCCGGCAGTGGATCTGGTTGACGCTCGAGGTTGGGATCGTGATCGGGTCTGCGATCGGACTCTGCGCTCTAGGTCGACGTCAGGCCGCCGTCGACCGTGATCACGGACCCGGTCGTGAACGAGGACGCATCGGACAGCAGATACACCACGGCGCCGGAGATCTCCGCGGGCTGCGCATGGCGGGCGAGCGGAGTGCGCTTGACCACGTGCTCGCGCAGCATCGGGTTGCCGACGATCGCCGCGGCGAACCTGGTCTCGACCAGCCCGGGGGCGATCGCGTTGACGCGGATGGCCGAGCCGCCGAGCTCGAAGGCCAGCGTCTGCGTCATGCTGATGACCGCCGCCTTGGTCGCACCGTAGATGCCTTGCATCGGTGCCGCGCGCAGACCCGCGACGCTCGCGATGTTGACGATCGATGCGCCACCGCCGCGCGCACGGGCATGCTTGACCATCGCGCGTGCGCCGTAGAGGTAGCCACGGACGTTGACCTCGAACGTCTTGTCGATCGCGGCATCGGGCGTATCGATCAACGGGCCAAAGTAGGGGTTGGTCGCCGCGTTATTCACGAAGCCATCGACGCGCCCGAGCTTCTCGACCGCCCTGGCGACCAGCGCCTCGACCTCTTCGGACTTGCCGGTGTGACACGCGATCGCGATCACGCGCTCGCCGAGCTCGGCCGCGACCCGGTCGAGGTCCGCCTGCTTGCGCGATGCGACCACGACCCGGGCGCCGGCCTCGACGCACGCGCGCGCGATCGCCTCGCCGATACCCCGGCTCGCGCCGGTGACCACGATGACCTTGTCGTTCAGCATGGATGCGACGCTATCACCGTTACCCCGCGCGCCGCGCTTGACATCGTGTCATAGTAACACTAACAAGGACGGATGCTGACGCTTGGCTCATCCACCCACCTGCTCGTCCTCACCGGCGCCGGAATCTCGGCGGAGAGCGGGATCCCGACGTTCCGCGATGCGGGCGGGCTGTGGGAAGGCCATGCCGTCGAGGACGTGGCCTCGCCAGAGGGCTTCGGGCGCGATCCGCTGCTGGTCTGGCGGTTCTACTCGGAGCGCCGCGCTGCCATGGAAAGCGTCTCGCCGAATGCGGGGCACCGCGCCCTCGTCGACGTCGAGCAACGCCTCGGTGACCGGTTCCTGCTGGTCACCCAGAACGTCGATGGTCTGCATGCCGCCGCCGGCAGCGAGCGGATGATCGAGCTCCACGGCAACCTCATGACGTCGCGCTGCAGCGTGTGTGACCGCGCGCCGTTTGTCGATCGCACTGCCTACCGTGCGGGCGTCGCGCCGATGTGCGGCGTCTGCCACCGCGCGGGCAAGGATGCGCTGTTGCGCCCGCACATCGTGTGGTTCGGTGAGTCGATCGCGACCGGCGCGCTCGCGCGGATCGAAGCCTTCGTCGCCGCCGCCGGTGACGAGCTGCGCTATCTCGCCGTCGGAACCTCGGGGCTCGTCTATCCGGCCGCGGGCCTGGTCGATGTGGTGCGCGCGCGAGGCGGCAAGAGCTGGCTGGTCAACGCGGACCGGCCGGTGAACGCGGCGAGCTTCGACGAGGTCCAGATCGGGCCCGCGGGCCGCGTGCTCCCGCAGCTGTTCGCGTGATCACGTCGCGAAACCGGAGCCGCCCGAGGCCCTGACACCGCAAATCCTCGATCGATGGTTGACGCGGCGCGTAACTGTGGCCATAAACTGAATGACGGCTCATTCATCCAGCGAGGAACCCTCCGATGGCGAACCAGAATTACTACAAGGCCAACCTTCGCGACCTCTCGTTCCTGCTGTTCGAGCAGTTCAAGCTCGACGATCTGCTCGGCAAGGAACCCTACGCGAACTGGGGCAAGAACGAGGTCACCGCGGTGCTGGAGGAGGCGTACGGCTGGGTGCAGAAGCACATGGGGCCGTACAACAAGAGCGGTGATGACGAGGGCTGTCGACTGGTCGACGGCAACGTCAAGACGCCGTCCGGCTTCCCCGAGATCTGGAAGGCGCTGTTCGAGGCTGGCTGGCGGACGCTCGCGATCGACGAGAAGCACGGCGGTCAGGCCGGCCCGTTCACGCTCGCGATGATGGTCGAGGAGTTCATGTGCGGCTCGAACACGAGCTTCAACATGTACCCGGCGCTCACGCAGGGTGCGGCCGAGGTGATCCTGACGTTTGGCACCGCGGCCGAGGTCGCGACCTACGTGCCGAACATGTTCAACGGCAAGTGGGCCGGGACGATGTGCCTCACCGAGTCGCAGGCGGGCAGTGACGTCGGCAGCGCGACCACGATGGCGACCAAGCGCCCCGACGGTCAGTACAACATCAAGGGCACCAAGATCTTCATCTCCGGCGGCGACCAGGACCTGACGGAGAACATCATCCACATGGTGCTCGCGCGCCTGCCGGATGCGCCCGCGGGCACCAAGGGCCTGTCGCTGTTCATCGTCCCGAAGATCCGCCCCGATGGCACGCCCAACGATGTCACCACCGCGGGCATCGAGCACAAGATGGGCATCCGCGCGTCGTCGACGGCGCAGCTCGTGTTCGGCGAGAACGACAACTGCATCGGCGAGCTGATCGGCGAGGTCGAGAACAAGGGCATCTCCCAGATGTTCCACCTCATGAACTACGCGCGGATCGGCGTCGGCCTGCAGAGCCTCGCGATCGCCTCGAGCGCGTACCTCAACGCCCTCGACTACGCGCGCGACCGCAAGCAGGGCAGCTCGATCAAGCAGTGGAAGGACGCCACCGCGCCGCGCGTGCCGATCATCGAGCACCCCGACGTCAAGCGCATGTTGCTCGACATGAAGTCGCGCACCGAGGGCATCCGCGCCCTCGCGGTGAAGCTGACGATGCACATCGATCGCCAGGCCGCGATCGAGAAGACCGGCGGCGACAAGAGCCTCGCCGAGTACCACCAGGGCCAGGTCGATCTGCTGGTGCCGCTGATCAAGGCGTACGGCAGCGATCAGGCGTTCCTGATCTGCGCGACCGCGATCCAGGTCTACGGCGGCGCCGGCTACCTCAAGGACTGGCCAGTCGAGCAGTACGCCCGCGACTCGAAGATCTTCTCGATCTACGAGGGCACCAACCACATCCAGGCGATGGATCTCGTCGGCCGCAAGCTGATGCAGCGCGGTGGCGCGAACGTCCAGGCGTTCGGCAGGGACGTCGCGACGTTCGTCGCCGCCAACAAGGAGCACCCGGTGCTCAAGGATGCGGTCGCGGTGCTGGGCCAGGCGATGGAGTCGATGACCGCGACTGGCGGCAAGTTCATGCAGTGGTTCGGCGGCGGCAAGATGGAGATGGTGCCCACCGTCGCCAACCGGTTCCTCGAGATGATGAGCGAGACCGTGGTTGGCTGGCTGCTGCTCGAGCAGGCCGTGATCGCCGAGGCCGCACTCGCGAAGCTCCCGGCCGAGCATCACGACCGCGCGTTCTACGAGGGCAAGCGCTACTCCGCGCAGTACTTCGCGTACAACGTGCTGCCGGGGGTGGCCGCGAAGGCGCAGCTGATCGCGCGCGAGGATCGCTCGGTGCTCGACATCCCCGAAGCCGCGTTCGCGCCGATCTGAGCCCCTGCGAGGCCGTGTCCACGTCCACTCCGCAGGGACCCGATCAGCTCCGGAGGCCGCGATTCGCTCACGTCGGGCATCGGCCGCGCTATACTCCGCGCCGATGGAACCGACGCTGATCCGCCTGCCTCGCTATTCACGCGGGCTCAAGCTGGTTCGCGTCGGCGTGTTCTTGATGCTGCTGCAGCTCGCGCTCAGCGTGATCGTCGCCGTGATGTCGATCAGCGGCAGCACGTCCGATCTGCCGACGTGGATGGGCTACTTCCTGTGGGCCAACATCGCGGGCACCGGCGCGATGCTGGTGGGCAGCGCGCTCGCGATTGGGGACTTCCGCCTCGCTCGCCTGCCGGTTCGCCTCGTCGTGATCGCCGCGCTCGGCTTCCTGGTCGCGACGGCCGCGGCGTGGTGGAGCAACCACCTGATCGACGTGTTCATGGACCTCGCGCGGGATCCCGACACCAGCCTCGATGACGTGCAGGTCGCGGCGAGCGATCTGTCGTGGCTGAAGGTTTTGGCCATGATCAAGGACGTCGCGTACACGGTCGGTCTCGTCGCGATGATCCGCAGCGTGCGGCAGTCCGCCGTGGCCAATGATCAGGATGCGCTGCGCGATCTCGCGAGCAACCTGACGGGGCTGGTCGTCATCATGCTGGTGGGCGACCTGTTCTATCAGCTGACCTACGGCCTTGGTTCGGGCCCCGGCGTGTTCCCGATCCTCGGCCTGCTCGCCGGGCTCGCGATCGCCGGCTACTGGATCTACTGCCATCTGCGCCTCAACCGGTTCCTCGAGAGCGCCGCATACTTCGTCAACGAGCCGCATCACGTGCCCACCGCGCGGCTGGTGAATCCCGGCAGCGTCGAGACCGACGCACCGGTGCGCCGCCCGAGCGCACGCTCGATCCCGCGAAGCTCCACGGCGCCTTCGATGCCGAGCGCACCCGTGATCGTCGTGGCGCCCGAGCTCCGCGCCGCGCCGGCTCCACGCGCCGAGACCCGCCCGGGCGACGAGTCGGTCGATAGCCCACGCTTCCTCGGCTAGGACGGCGCTTCAACCTGCGCGAGCAGCGCAATCCCGCATACATTCCCGGCTTTGCTTCGCGGGCCTGACGGCCGCGGAAGCCAGCTAGCCCAGTTGCCACCGGCGTGGATGTTCGCGAGATCACACGCGGCCGAGCTTGGTCAGGTTGGATCCGATGTTGCGGAAACGCTCCTGCATGAAGTTCCGCCCGGCTACCCGACTCGCCATCTTGTTCTCCCTGTTCGGTGCTGCTGCGTGCAGCGAACAACGGGAGGTGACTGCGCTTTACAACCACGCGAACGGTCGCATCGTCATCTCGATGAACCAGTCGCTGGCCAGTGGTGAGACGATCTACACCCGGGCGCGCCGCGGCAGCTTCGGCCAGCTCGATTGCGCCAAGCTGGTCAAGGAGATCACCGCGCTCGACAACAGCTCGGGCGAGCAGATCGACGGCCCGGTGGTCGATGCCGCGCTGACCAAGGCGGTCTATGACTCGCCCGCGTGGCTGAGCCCGACGCCAGAGATGATCGCGAAGCTCGCGGACGGCGTCGATTCGATCATCGACGTCTGCATCATGGACGGCAGCAAGGAGGTCGTGAAGATCGAGCGCGATCTGTTCCAGGCATGGGACCAGGCGCGGAGCCAGGGCATCGGCGGCAAGGCCGACGACCCGAGCGGCGAGCAGCGCATCAACAGCCCCCTCGAGTATGGCGCGCGCTGCGTCGCCGAGCTCGGCGAGATTCCATTCTTCGAGAAGACGGGCGATGGCGACTACTCGACCTACAACTGCCTCGATTCGACGCCGATCCCGATGACGGCGACCGCGGCCGACGGCACGGTCAACGCGCCGCAGGAGGGCACGCTCTCGCAGTGTGACAACCCGCAATATATCTACTCGCTGTGCGAGGCGGGCCCGCGCGTCGCCAGCCGCATCAACGACAAGGGAACCCGCTGGGTGCTGCTCTGCCGCAAGAGCATCGGTGGCTACACGTCACCCAAGTTCAATGACATCGCGATGATCGGAACCAACCCGTTCACCGGCAAGACCTGCTTCTTCCAGAACGCGCTGTACTCGAAGACCGACGGCGAGCACGTCCCGCACCCCGCCGACAAGGTGAAGTCGTCGAACCTGTGGGCGGGCGTGCACGGTGGAATCGGCAGCGGCATCCAGTGCTCGCGCTGCCACGACGCCGATGCGTTCATCCACACCCCGTGGATCGATGGCGCCAAGGACTCGAACGGCCGGTCGATCGTTCCGAAGATGGGCGTCGACCTCGACTTCGCGATCGGCGCGAATGACACGCCGTATGCCCTCGTCAACCGGCGAGGCCAGGGCTGGACGATGGAGCAGCAGATCACCGGCGCCGGCGCGAACGCCTGCACCAAGTGCCACCGCATGGGCGCAGGCGAGTGGGCTGACAACTACCTCGCGCGGCTGAACGGCACCGACTCGTCGTGGACCGGGATCACCACCGCGAAGGGCAACAAGCCGGAGAACAAGTACTGGATGCCGCCGGATCACACGTTCGCGACCGATGCCGAGTGGCAGGGGTCCGCGGAGAAGAAGGCGCTCGAGTTCATCCAGGCTTGCAACAGCACGCCGACCGCGTCCGCCTGCGGCTGGAAGGACATCCCGGAGACCCTCGGTGGCGCGATCAGCGGCGGCAAGCTGCGCAACCCCGTGACGCTCGGGGATGACGAGCTCGCGAAGCAGGCGACGTTGATCCTCGGCATGAACAAGAACGACACCACCAACAACACGTGCAAGGACTGCCACGCGCCGAACCAGACCACGCTGCGCGACTGGCAGGAGAAGACGGACGGCGCCATTGCCGGCGCGCTCAAGGACGCCGATGGAGGGGGCACGGCCCACGATGACACCTCGCCGTCCAAGCGCGTCAACAGCGGCGAGTTCAAGGTCCTCGGTCCGTACGAGGTCGCCGCCGGGTCGTTCTTCGAGGCGAGCATCAAAGGCTCAGGCGACATCGACCTCTACGTCAAGCGCAACGGCGAGCCGACCAAGGACGCCTACGACTGCCGCCCGTTCACCCAGACCTCCACCGAGAAGTGCGACAAGACCACGTTCAACGCGTCGGGCCCGGCCAAGTTCTGGATCGGCCTCAACGGCACGCGCGGTGGGGCGGTGAAGATCACCACCAGGTACACGTCGCCCAACCCGAACGTGATCAAGCCGAAGGATCGGATCGCGAAGTTCCGGCTCGACCCGTCGGCGTCGGACTCGCCGTTCGTCCCGGCGAAGATCGGCATCTACGCGGCGGCGGCGCACCTTGGCTGGTTCCAGGACACGTTCGCGCAGGCGTACCCCGCCGGCGATGGCGGCAACACCAGCGACACCTGGGCACTCGAGTACGGCAAGTTCAAGAGCCGCACGTCGATGCCCAAGGGCAACCACCCGCGGCTCGAGCAGGCTCAGTTCGACATCGTCGCCGAGTGGTTCGCTCGTGGCCTGCCGCGCCTGACCTCGTACATCGCGCCGGATACCGGCCCGACGTCGTGCACGCCCTCGATCAGCTCGGCCGTCGGCACGCACGTCTCCGACATGGCGACCAACGGCTGGGCCGCGCAGAACCGCCAGGCCGGCCTCGCGATGTTCAACGTCGACAATCTGCCGACCGCGCAGAGCAAGCCCTACGGCACCGGCTGGGCGACGACCGGCAACCTCCGCGTCCTCAAGGAGCTGACCTACAACACCTACTACTGGATGCGCAGCTCGCCCGACGGCCGGTTCGTCGCGAACGGTCGCACCGGCGGCGACGGCGCTGCGATCGAGGATCTGCAGACCGGCAAGGTGATGAGCGTGCGCGCAGCGTACGACCCCGGCTTCTTCCCCGACAACAAGACGTGGGTGTTCCAGGGCACGCCGATCGGCGCCGGGTTCTGCAAGATGTCGCTGCTGCAATCGAACCCCGCCAAGATCGACTTCTCGGAGTCGGCGTGCAGCGCGGTCGAGAGCGTCAGCCTCTACCAGCACCTCGGCGAGGGCCTGAACGGCGGCGACTACTTCGTGGTCAACAGCACCTTCACCTCGGATAACCCGAGCGGCACGGTGAACCGCGACCCGAGCGCGGGCTTCTCGTCGGATTCGACGATCAAGCTGACGCCGATGGCGTTCGACGGTACGCACTACGTGGGCAAGACCGCCGTGACCACCAAGGCGCCGTACGAGGGCGATACCGTGCTGTCGCCGTCGAGCAAGCTCGCCATCAGCCGGTTCGGCAACGAAGGCAACCAGCTCGGCTACGTGCTCCGCAAGGTCACGACCACGCCGTCGGGCTCGTCGTACACGGTGGCCACGCAGGAGGTCGCTCGCTACTGCACGCAGGGTGCGAAGCCGTCGATCAGCTTCGACGAGAAGTTCTTCGTGACCCACCACTACGTCGGAGCGGGTGACTGGCAGGACCTCGGCTTCGCGTCGGCGAACGATTCGACGTTCAAGGACATGCTCGCCAAGGGCACCTCGAACATCATCCTCGTCAACCTGGCGACCGGCGTCCGCACGCGGGTCACCAACATGAAGCCCGGCCAGTACGCGATCTTCCCGCACTTCCGGTCGGACGGCTGGTTCTACTTCCTGGTTCGCGACAAGAACACGAACAAGGAATATGCGATGGCGAGCGACGCCGCGCGCACGCTGTAACGTCTCGCAGTGTGAGCCGCGCGACGGATCGACGAGATCCTCGCGCGGACTTTGCGGTTTAGAAGCTATGATCGTCCTCGTGCACACCACCTCGCTCGCCGTACTCGCGCTGCTCGCGAGCGCGTGCAGCGAGGACGACAAGACCGCATCGTGCGACCTCACGGCGGTGACCGCGAGTGCGGTCAAGATCGAGGACCGCAAGGCGATCGGTGTGGCGGCGCCGTATGCCGCCGACCTCGGGCTCGCGGCGCGGGACGAGGAGCTGCGGACGTCGATCAGCGCACGGCGTGCGGCGGCGTGGCAGGTCGTGCAGCGCGTGCTGACGCCAGTGCCGCTCGGGGATCCACGGCTCGCGCCGAGCTTCGGCGGGACGCAGCCCTCGATCCCGGCGTGGCACACCTGGTACGCGCACGATGACTTCGAGCGGGTGTTCAAGAAGCTGTATCGCGGCCTGACGCCGGCACAGCGGCGCGCGCGCGCAGCGATCGATCCGCAGGCGGGCCTCGCGTGGAATGCGACCGCGCTCGATGCCGTGCCCGAGTGGCCCGAACAGCGCTACCTCGACTACCTCGCGACGATCGATTCGCCCGAGAAGGCGAATGGCCTGGGCAACGCGACACGCGTCGGCTACAGCCCGGGCGCGCTCGGCCATCTGCTGAAGAGCTACGAGCAGGAGCACCAGTGCCGGCTCGCGGCCGCACCGGATCCGTTCGCCGACGATGCCATGCGGCCGGGGCAGGAGGTCACGCAGAGCGATGCGATGGTGCTCGCGAAGTGCGAGTGGCGCGAGCTCGGGCCGTTCCAGGCGGGCGATGCCAGGGTCGAGATCACGTCCAGTGGGGATGGCGACGCGGACCTGTACGTGCGGCGCGGGCAGCGGCCCGATGCCTCGACGTACGACTGTGCGTCGAGCGGAGATGACTCCGCCGAGCACTGCAGCGTCGCCGGAACCGGTCCGGTCTACGTCGGCGTGTTCGCCGCCAAGGATTCGCGCGTCGAGGTCTCGGTCCGGTACGTCACCGCCGACGTCAAGGATCCGACCTGCCTCGCCGGAGAGATGCCGCGCGATGCCGTGGTCGTGAAGGCGGAGTGGCGGCGCCAGCTGGGCACCGAGCTGCTGCCGATCTTCGACACCTCGGCAGGCCGCATGACGTCGCGATTCGGGAGCCAGTCGGAGTGGGTCGCAGATGGCGTCGCGGGCCCCGGCTCGGACCAGATCTACACCGCGTTGCTCTCGACCGGCGCGAAGTTCCGGATGCCGGCGATGCACGTGATGTCCAAGGAGCTCGATCACTGGATGTGGATCACCCTGTGGTGGTCGCCGAGCCCCGATACCGACTTCGGTGCCGATCGGCCTGCCGCGATCACGGCGCTGCCCGGCCCGTGGAAGAACTACAAGATGTGCGTGTCGACGCAGTACCTCGAGGGCGATCCGGACCCGCGCGGCGGGCAGCCCGGCTCGCTCGGCGATTCACTCGCGGTGGTCGGCGGCGGCGCGGGGGCCCCTAGCTGGTGCAGCAATCCCTACATCGAGGCCGGTCCGGGGAACGCCGCCACCAACTGCATCGGCTGTCACCAGCATGGCGGCACCGAGCGGTCGGCGGAATCGATCCTCGTGGACTTCCCGCACCACGGCAACACCCGCGTGCGGAACAACTTCTTCACCGACTACTTGTGGGCCGTGAAGGGTGGCGGCGGGGATGACATCTCGGCCGTCGTCCAGGCCGAGGTCGATTACTGGGACGCCAACGATCCCTAGCGGATGTTTCGTCGCCCATCCGGAGGCGGATCGGAACGGCGCTGGGTCAGAATCCGGTGGGATGACCGCGGAGCTGGAGCTGTCGGTTCTGCATGCCGCGCGCGAGGATGCGGGGTACGTCGCTGGCTTTGCGCTCACCGACCGGATGCTGTTCGCGGTGGGAGGTACCTCGAACGGAGCTCCGATCTGCCTGGCTTCGTCGAATGCTCGCCAGTTTGAGGCGCGAACCACCCCGAACCCGATCGGGTTGCGGGCGGTGCTCGCCGTCGGCGAGGCGGTATGGGCATGCGGGGAGTACGGCCAGCTCGCGGTCACGCGTGACCTCGGGCAGAGCTGGACCGTGGTCGACACCGGAACCACGGGATGCTTGTACTCGCTCGCCGTTGGCCGCGATGACGCGCTGTGGGTTGTCGGCGATGATGGGTTTGCGGCGCGCGTGGTCAACGAGCAGGTCACCCGCGTTTCGCTCGGGACCACCGTGCGGCTGTCGCGGGTGGTGGCCGTTCGCGACGAGATCTGCGTGCTGTGCTTCGATGGCAAGCTGCGCCGCTGGCGCGATGGAGCCGTCACCGAGGTCGCGACCGGTGCCACCCGGCCGCTGACCGGTCTGGTCCTGGCCAAGCACGACTGGATCGTGATCGGCGATGGCGGGTTCATCGGGCGCTCGCCGGATGGCACCTGGTTCTCGCGCGTGGCGAGCGGTGTCGAGGTCGACCTCGAGGGCATCGATCAGCTCACCGACGGGAGGCTCGTCATCGTCGGAGATCGCGGCAAGATCCTGATCTCGAACGACGGCGGACGGACCTGGCGCACTGTCCCGAGCGCGCTGGACCTCGGCCATCTGTGGTGCGTGAAGGCATTCGGGGCCGGCGTGGTGATCGGCGGCGATGACGGCGTGATCGCGCGGCTCGCTCCGCCCGATGATGCGACCTGGAGCGATCGCATCAACGTGTTCGCGAGCGCCAGGCCGCTCGACGAGGTGTTCGCCATCGGACCGGAGCGGTTCCTCGAGGGTGGGCTGGCTGCGTTCCTCGCGGTGGCGGATGCCGACGAGGACGAGGACGAGGACGAGGACGACGGCGATGGCGATGACGACGATGACGCCGACGACGCCGACGATGAGGACGATGACGATGATGACGACGATGGCGACGACGAGGCGTTCAGCGTACTGGGGGTCGCGGGGACTGCCGAGACGTTTCACGCGATCTACGGCGCACCACTGCCGGGCGAGGCCGCGCGGCTGTTCACGGCGATGCAGCAGCGTAACCGCTGGAGCACGTTCGCGGAGCTGCGGCTCGACAACGATCTGCGCCCCGACGTCGGCGACCACAACCTGTTCGAGCTGATGGTCCGCCGCAACCAGCTCGCGTATCTTGGCACCGATCTGGTCGAGGCGTTCTGCGGCGTGTTCGGGATCGGGTCGCAGGGCAACGGCGACAGCTATCACATGGAGATCTATTCCTGGGACGAGCACGCGCCTCGCCAGGTCCTCCACTTCGACCACGAGACCCACTCGTTCTCCGGCGTGTTCTCCGATTCGCTCGACTCGCTGGTCTATCTCGCCGCGCTCGTGAAGGCCGGCGACGCGCGTGCGATCTCTCGCGACGCCTACGCCGCCGGGATCCGGCGGCTACGTGGCAAGATCCTGCCGACCTGGCAGTTCTCGATCGAGGACAAGGATCCGGACTTCGTGAACCTCGAGCCCAGGCGCCGTGACACCGAGTTCTTCTTCTATCGCTCGCGTTGGATCACGTCGCTGCTGAGGAATGACGGGGTCACCGACGCCTCCGACATTCCGCAGTTGCTCATGGCGGACTTCAACCAGGTCATCCCGGCGGAGCAGCTGGCCGCGCGTTACGAGGCGTGCGAGAGGTTCATTCCGACGGCGCTCTACGCGATGTGGCGCGCGTACCTGTTCGACGAGCCGGAGCTCGCGCACTACCTCGCGATCGCGCGCCGGCATGCGGCGCGATTGGTGCGGGATGCCGCCAGGCTGATCGACGAGCTGCTCGCGGGGCGCAACACGCTCGGGACGATCCACGATGTTCGCGGCTGGCTCGCGGCGTTCCGCGCGCTGGATCTCGATCCGCGTCGCGCGGAGCAACGAGCGCTGGAGGCCGCGGTACGGGCGAGTCAGGATGCGGAGCGCGAGCGGCACGTCATGGAAGAGCTTTCCCGGACGCCCGAGCCGCAGTGGACGGCGCTCGCCTGGGACTGGCTCGACGACGGCATCGCTCAGCGTGCGCTGCTGAAGCGCCTCGATCAGGGAACCGCCGCCGCGCAGATCGCGGCGATCGACGAGCTCGGTGAGCTCTCCGATGACGAGCGCTCCGCGGCGCTTCCGCGTGTGGCCCACGAGCTGTCACCGGCACTCGAGGCCATGCTGGTGGGAAGCCTGGTCCGCGACGACCGGTTCGCCGGGGTGCTCGCGCGGCCGGCCGTGTCGGGTGGCGATACCGAGGTCGACGACGAGAGCGAGCACGCTCCAGGCTGGGACGCGATCGAGGCCGCGTTGAAGCCGATCTACGGTGATGGCAAGCCGCTCCACTGGGGCGTGATCGTCTCATACGGGCTCGGCGGCAACGATCCGATCCATGGGATCTCGGCGTATCCGCGCGTCGATCCGGTGCCGCACTGGCACTTCGTCACCTACGGCTTCACGGATCTGTTCACGAAGCAGAACGACGATCCGGAGGAGAGTGGCTTTGGCTTCGAGCTGACGTTTCGGCTCGCGCGCGACGTCAACGAACCACAGCCGCCGAGCTGGGCGCTCAGCTTCCTGCAGAACCTCGGCCGCTACGTGTTCAGCACGGCGAACCGGTTCGCCGCTGGCCACAAGATGGGGCTGAACGGGCCGATCGCGCTCGAGCACGACACGCAGATCACGGCGATCTGCTTCGCCGACGACCCCGAGCTGTCGAAGATCGTCTCCGAGTACGGCACGGCGCAGTTCGTCCAGATCGTCGGCATCACCGACGACGAGTACCGGTTGATCCAGGAGTGGTCGACGCACGGCCTGATCGACATCCTGCGGATGAGGCTGCCGTTCCTGGTCACCGACCTGGCGCGGACGTCCGTGCTGGACGATCCAGAGATCGCCCGGGAGGCCGAGCAACGGGTCGCCGCGGAAGGCTCGTCGGAGGAGCTGACCTTTGCCGGTGAGCTGCAGTTCCAGGTCGATGACGGCCGCGTGCGGATCGAGCTGGGCGCGCTGTATGCCGCGGTCCTCCCACGCGCGATGCGAGGCCGGATCCGCCACGGGCGCCCGTACGTGTTGCGAGGCCGGAGCTCGACGCTCGATCTGCGGCCGGGTAGCCAGGTCCGCTACACCGTCGAGCAGGGCGAGCTGGTCCTCGAGGTCACGCAGGAGCTGGGCCGCGAGATCGAGGTGCAGCTCCGCGACGGGCTTGCGGGTACCTATCAGTTCGAGGCGTGGGCGGCGCTCGAGATCGTGGTCACTCCGAGCTTCATTCGTGCACAGGATGGAACGGCCGCCGAGGTCAAAGGAATCGCGGATCCGGACCGCGCGCGGCAGTTGCTCGGCGAGGAGAACGCCCGGCTTGCCATGGCAGCGGGCGACGATGATGACGACGTGGACGACGACTCCGACGCCGACGACAGCTACCCGCCCGATCCAGCGCGGGTGGCGGCAGCGCTCGCCATGACGTCGCGCGCGCTCGCGCTTGCACCCGATGACAGCGATGTGCAGTTCACGCATGCGATGCTGCTGCTCGACGTCGATGCGGTCGACGAGCTGGTGGCGGTGATGCCGGCGTTCGTACCGTCGGTGCGCGTCAATGTCGCGGTCCGGATGGGCAAGCGCAGCCACGAGCGGTTCGCAGAGGTGGTGGATCTCGCGCTGGTCGAGGCGCTGCCTGATCGGGTCGTGTCAACGCAGAGCGGTGGTCCACTGCTGTCGTTCGGCGATGTCGCCAACGATCTGTTCGGCGAGCTCGCGGAGGCGATCGTCGAGCAGGTGCCCGATCGGCTCGCACGGCTGGTGCCGGTGTTGCCGGATGACGTCGCGCTGATCGCGGAGATCGCCGCGAAGGCCGTGGAGGGCAAGCTCCGCGATCCGGCGATGGCGCTCTACGATCGCCTCCTAGCGCTACCGATCCCGGGTGAGGGCGAGGAGCGGATGACGTACCTGCGCGCGATGAACGACGCGTGCGTGCAGGCTCATGCGGCGAAGGCGTACGAGGCCGCCGTGCGGATCGCGGATCGCGCCCAGCCCGTCGCGCACGAGAATCCGTGCATCTATCACTCCGCGGCGTGCGCCTACGCGGCGCTCGGTGACTACGCCAGGGCGCTCGACCAGGTGCGGCTCGCGATCGAGCACGAATACGATCACGTCGACAAGGTCGAGGTCGATCACGATCTCGGACCGCTCCTCGAATGGCCCGAGTTCAAGGCGATGTTCCGCGACTGGCACGCGCGTCAGGAGGGCAACTGATGCGGATCCACGGGCTCGCGGCTCGCGAGGGCGAGACTGCATTCGCGTTCCTCGTGCTGCGGCTGCGTGCGGCCGCGGATCGTGACGAGCTGGTCGCGGTGATCCGGCAGATCTCGACGGTGGTTCCCGATGCCGAGGCGTTCATCGCGGAGCTGCCCGAGCGTCTCGACGACTCGATGCGCGTCGTCGGGATGCCATGGCAGCCGGCGATCGATGCCGAGGGCGCCGCCGAGCAGGAGGCGGTGGTGTCGCGGGTCAGTGCCATCGAGGCCGCCTGGTTCTTCCAGACCGGCACGGCGATGCCGAGCGCGGATGACGAGGACGCGGCCCACGAAGACGACGACGAGGCCCTCGCAGTCCTCGACGATGATGACGACGCGTGGGAAGACACCGAGGTCACGGGCGTCGCGGGGATTATCGTCCAGGATCTGGCGGACGCCGACCGTGACGACGACGAGGAGGAGGGCGAGGTCACCGGCGAGCCGCTCGATGCCTCGTGGTCGCACGGCCCGCCGCCGATGGTGACCGAGCTGCCGTTCCCGGTGGATGGCTATCCGGCGATCATCGAGGAGCTCGACTGGCAGGACTTCGGCGTCGCGTTCAAGCTCGCCGGGGACTGGCTCCCCGGGGAGAGCACCGTGCTGCTCGGGTTTCATGCGCTGTGGCTGTCGCCGTATGGCGGTCGGTATCGCAACGGCGCGGTAACCGTGGATCCACGGCATCACTCCGCGCATCTGTGGGTGGATCGGTTCGCGGTGCCGTGCTCGACGGCCGATCAGGTGCATCACCTGATGTGGGTGCTCGGCAAGATCCACGAGGTCATGCCCGTGCTGCACGCCCGGTTCAGCGGCGCGACGATGGCGCAGAAGTATGGCGGGCTGATGGGCGAGACCGGGGAGCCGTTCGTGCTCGGAGGAAACCCGCTGCTCGCGGTGCATGCAAGGGGTGGAGAGCGCGGCGTCGATGCGTGGATCGAGTCGCAGGCTGGATGGTCGAACAAGGAGATCGCGCTGATGCTGCGGGAGCTGGCGATCGAGCTGGTGACCGCCTCAGAGGGCGGCGCCGCGGCCGACGAGGACGACGATGACGATGATGATGACGACGACGACGACGCCGATGTCGATGTCGATGTCGATGTCGACGTCGATGTCGAAGCGGACGGACCGGGCACGCCGCGGCGTCGCAGTCGCGCGGAGACCACGGTGTTCACCGGGCGCAGCGATGCGGCGTCCGCGTCGGCACCCGGGGAGGAGCCCGCGGACGACGACGGCGGCGACACGGGCGCCCGCGAGGAGCGAGCCCGCCAGATCACGCGTCATGCCGGGGAGCTGCTGACCCTTCGTGCCGCCGCCCGCCTCCTCGATCCGCGTGCCGCCGACCGGCTGCGACCGGTGCTCGCGAGCCCGCAGAACTACGAGCACCGCCGCAGCGCCGTCGTGGACATCCTCGGTGCACTCGGCGATCGCGCGAGCGTACCGCAGCTGATCCAGATCCTCGACGCCACCCCGATCCGCAGCTCGTTCGAGTCGATCGGCAAGGAGACCCTGCTGGTCAAGGTCGCCACCGCGCTCGGCGCGATCGGAGATCCAGCTGCGATCCCCGCGCTCTCGCGGCTCGTCTGCGCCGAGGGCGACTTCAACGACGAGCCACGCCCCGCGGCGGCCGAGGCGCTCGCTGCATGTCTGGCGGCCTCGCCGGAGCCGCGCGATGTCGATGATGCCGTGCTCGGCGCACTACTGACGCCGATCGCCGAGCGCAACGATGCAGAGGCTAACGCGGATCTGCACCTCGCCTATGTGCGCCTCGCCAGCGTGCTGACCCCCGCGCGCCGCGAGGCAGCACGACGTCGACTCGAACAAGTCGCGACGCGGCGCACCGATCCAACGCCCACGCTCGCGCGCAAGGCCGCACTCCTGATCGCGCGGACCGGGCCGCGGGAGCCCACCGCGATCGCGGAGCTGCAGCCGCTCGTTCACGAGGCGCTCACGCGGATCGACTACGCGCACGAGTACACGGTCCGGAACATCCGCACCGCGCTGCGGATCGGAGAGGCGTTGCCCGAGGTCGTGGCCGCCGATGATCTGCTCTGGCTGACCCGGTTCGCGGAGCCCGACGTTCGCTCGCGTGCGCATGCGCTGCTGGACCGGCTCGGTCACGGTGTCGCCCCGGCTCTGGTGTTCGATCGGACCACCGCGAAGGCGCTCGAGAACGCCGCGCTGATCGAGAACCTGACCCGGCCGCACCTCGTCGGTCGTGCTGCGCTGGTCACCGAGGTCGGGCGCCGCAAGCTGACGGCGGCGCGCACGGCGGTCATCGAGGCCGCGGACATCGCGATCGCGCGTGCGCGACAGGGCGGCGCGAACTTGCTCGATCCGGACACCGCGATCCTCGGGGCGGCCGTCCACGCGCTCGGGGTGTTCCCGCTCGACATCGAGACCATCGGGCTGTTCGAGCGGATGCTCCGGCACTCGAATCACCACGTGAAGTGGGAGCTGCTCCAGGATCCTCCGGGGGACGAGCGGCTGATCGGTGGCATGTTCCACGTCCTCGGCGATAACTGGGGCTGGCAGGCGAAGACCGCGAGGGCGTGGCTCGCCGACTTCCAGGACACCCCGGCCTTCGAGGCAGAGCGCCGCCGCCAGGACATGAACTGACTCCGCCGCCCTCGCCACCAGCGAGCGCGCGACGTATCCTGGCACGCGTTGTCGCTGAACGCCGACCAGGACTACACCGTCGAGCTCGGCCTCGACGAGCCCGACGATCCCGAGACGCTGAAGCGCAAGCTCGCTCAGCAGCTCGAGGTCTCGGTATCGTCCTTGCCTGCGCTCGAGCTGCGGAAGCGTTCGATCGATGCGCGGCGCGGTCGCGTTCGGTTCCACATCGTCCTTGGCGTGAAGGGGCCCGACGTGCCGATCGGGGGCTCGCCCGTGCGCGAGGTCAGCGGCGATCCGGTCGTGATCATCGGCGGCGGACCCGCGGGGCTGTTCTGCGCGTACGAGCTCGCGCGCACCGGCATCTGCTCGGTGATCGTCGATCGCGGCAAGCAGGTGCAGGCGCGGCGCCGCGATCTCAAGGGCCTCACGCAGCACGGCACGGTCGATCCAGACTCCAACTACTGCTACGGCGAGGGTGGGGCAGGGACCTACTCGGACGGCAAGCTCTACACGCGCTCGCACAAGCGCGGCGACGTCCGCGACGTCATCGAGATCCTCGCACTGCACGGAGCGCCCGCCGAGATCCTCCTCGATGCGCGGCCGCACATCGGCTCGAACAAGCTGCCGAAGGTGATCACCGCGCTGCGCGAGCGGCTCGAGGGCGTGGGCAGCACGATCCGGTTCGGTGCGCGCGTCACGGATCTGATCGTTCGTGACGGGCGGGCGATCGGCGTACGCCTCTCCGATGGCGACGAGCTGCTCGGTCGCGCGGTGGTCGCCGCGACCGGACACTCGGCACGGGACGTCCATGCGCTGCTGATGCGCGCTGGCGTGCAGCTCGAGGCGAAGCCGTTCGCGATGGGCGTGCGGATCGAGCATCCGCAGCCCTTGATCGATCGCATCCAGTACGGTCGCGCCGCGGGTCACCCCAAGCTCCCGCCTGCCCCGTACCGCCTGGCCTTCACGCCGGCGGATGGCCGCGGTGCGTTCTCGTTCTGCATGTGCCCCGGCGGCTGGATCGTGCCGGCCTCGACGGAAGCAGATGGCTTGGTCGTCAACGGCATGAGCCTGTCGCGCCGCGACTCGCCGTATGCGAACTCGGGCCTGGTCGTCGCGATCGAGCTCGCGGATCTCGATCGCCTCGGCCTCACTCGACCGCTCGGCGGCGTGGAGCTGCAGCGCCGGCTCGAGCAGGCCGCGATGCAGGCCGGCGGCGGCGAGCTACGCGCACCCGCGACCCGCGCGACCGACTTCGTGCGCGGCAAGGCATCCTCGACGGTGCCGGCCACCAGCTATCAACCCGGGCTCACCGCGACCGATCTCGGCAGCGTGCTCGATTCGATCGGCATCCCGCTCGCGGCGCGGCTGCGCGAGGCGTTCGGTGCGTTCGATCGGCAGATGCGCGGCTACTTGACGGAGGAGGCGGTCCTGGTCGGCGTCGAATCGCGAACTTCGTCGCCGGTGCGAGTGCCGCGCGATCCAGTCACGCTGACGTCTCCCGATCTCGGCGAGCTGTATCCGTGCGGCGAGGGCGCAGGCTACGCTGGCGGCATCGTGTCGGCCGCGCTCGACGGGATCCGCGTCGCGCGTGCCATCCGCTCGCGAACGCCGACCTGCTAGCCGGCGACGCGAGCGATCGGAGCTCGCTCCGGATCGGGCGGCGGGGCGCTGCTGGTGACGCGACGGATGCCCTCGCGAACGCCGATCCGCGGCCTCCAGCCGAGACCGCGCTCCGCGTGGTCGCTCTCGTAACGCAGCCGCGCCAGTGCGGACCTCAGGCGATACACGCCAAGCGGGCTCGGCTTGCCCAGCACTCCGAGCGAGAGCTCGCCGAGCCGGCCGAGCGCGAACACGATCGCACGCGGGACCCGCAGCACCTGCTTCGTGCCACCAGCCAGCGCGAGCACGTCGTCCTGGGTCAGGTGCTCGGGGTCGATGAGCTGGAACAGCTCGCCGGCGTGGAGCTGCTTCGCGACCGCCGTCATCACGCAGTCGACGACATCGTCGATGTAGACGAGCGGGAGTTCGAGCTTGCCGTCGCCGAGGACGAGCCAGCGGCCGCCTGCGCTGCGCGCCACGGCGCCGTTGATCAGCGGTATGCCACCGCCGAAGATCTGACCGGGCCGCAGGATCACGGCGGGCAGGCCCTGCCTGGCAGCCGCACTCACGAGCTGCTCGGCCTCGAGCTTCGCGCGGGTGTACGAGCCACGCTCCTCGGCGCGGGGCTCGGTGGCTGCGGCCTCGGTGATCGGGCCCTTGCCCGAGTTGCCGGCCCCGTCGATCACCGACATCGACGAGATATGGACGAGCTGCTTCACCGCGAACTTCTTGACCGCAGCGATCACGTTCTGCGTCCCCACCACGGTGCCGCTCTTGTGCTCGGCCCAGCCGCCCTTGGTCGCGGCTCCGCAATGGATCACCACCTCGGCGCCCTGCACGGCCCGAGCGACGGCGACGGGATCCCCGAGGTTGCCGAAGGCATACTCGATGCCGGGCTGGGGCTGCTCGGGCATCCGGCGCTGGAACACGCGGACCAGATGACCCTCGTCGCGGAGGCGCTTGACGATCGCCTTGCCGAGCAGGCCTGCGCCGCCGGTGACGAGGTAGGGCACCTTCTCGGAGAGCTGGAACCGGGCGAGGTTGCCCTCATGATCTGCGTCGGCCTCGCGGGCGATCCGCTCGGCCCACTCGGTCACGTTCGCGGGATAGTCGATCGCGACCGGCAGCTCCACCGCCGCGCTGCGGCGGCGCAGGAGGCCCATCACCCGCGGCGACCGCGCGGACAGCACGATCCGCCGCGCGCCCTTGGTTCCGTGGATGACCACCCGGGTCTGCGCCGGCTTGACGTTGTAGCTAAGCTGGAACTGCGCGAGTGCGTGCTTGCAGCGCACCAGCGCGCCCCACTCGTCGTACGCGAGGTTCGGATCTCCGCCGAGGGAGCGCCACTCGGCATCGACGTCCT
This sequence comes from Myxococcales bacterium, assembly GCA_043753855.1. Lineage (GTDB taxonomy): Bacteria > Myxococcota_A > Polyangia > Haliangiales > Haliangiaceae > JABFXX01. The sequence goes on from JAYUVX010000356.1 coordinate 31,282, forward strand.
CGATCTCGCCGAGCAGCTCGTGGATCAGGGCGAGGCAGTCCACGCCGAGCTGGCGCATCGGATAGCCGGCCTCGCGATACGACGGCGGCAGCGGGCCACCTTCGTACGGTGGGTTCTCGAGACCGCGGAAGATCTCCACGCTGGCGACCTCGCCGAGGCTGCCCGCCTTGACGAAGTCGAGCGCGCGCCGGATCTGGGGATCGTTCTGGAGCGAGTGGGTGGTGCTCATCGGGAGCTCTTCCTCTGTGCGATCTGATCGACGGTGCGCGTGACATCGGCCACGCGTGCCGCCCAGGTCTCGTTCTTCATCGCGGCGGAGCGCTTGCCGCGAGCGACCAGGCCGGTGTCGGCGAGTGCGCTCTCGATCGCCGCGACGAACTCGTCGGGGGTCGAGGCGATCGCGCACATGTTCGCGTATCGCTTCACCTCCGGCACCGCCGTCGAAACCACCGGCAAGCCCGCCGAGAGGTACTCGCGAAGCTTGAGCGGGTTAACGAACGCCATCCGCTCGTCGATGCGATAGGGAATCATCCCGACATCGAAGCCCTTGCAGTAGGCGGGAAGCTCGTCGTGTCGCTTCTGGCCGAGCAGGTGAACGTTCGGAAGCTTGCGGATCGCCGAGAGGTCAGCGAGCTGCTGACCGATCAGGATGATCGACCACGCCGGACGCTTGCGCGCGACGTGCGCGATCAGCTCGAAGTCGACCCAGCTCTGCAGCGTGCCGTAGAACCCGATCCGGGGGTGCGGCAGCGAGCTGATGTCGGCCGGGACCACCGTCGCGTCCTCGAGCGCGCGTGCGAACATCGAGTGATCCACGCCGTGCGGCGAGACATAGGTGGCGCGATTCAGCATTCGTTTCGCGTCGGCGAGCGCATGGTTGATCGCGAACACCGCATCGACGCGCTCGAGCAACCGATGCTCGGCGGCCACGGTCTGCTGCTTGTCGAGGTAAGAGAACATCGACCACTCGTCCACGCAGTAGTAGACCGCGAGCGACTCGCCGAGCGTTCCGACGTAGTCCGCGACGTTGGGCAAGAACGTCCACAGCTGGAAGTCCTTGATGCCGAGGCGCATGCGCAGCGCGCGGATCGTGGCCCGCAGCACCTGGCGATTGATCGCGCGAGCGATCGTCGAGTGTGGCAGCGGGAGCACCAGTGGAGACATCACCCACAGATCGTTCTCGACGTTCTGCGGCCCGCGCGTGAACTCGACCAGCTTGCGCTTGATCTTGCCGAGGTCGCGTCCCGACGACAGGCTCGGCGTTCGCGTTGCTAGCGAGTTGAGCCACAGCACCCGGCGCGTCTTCGCGAGCTCGCGTAGGACGTGATGGTTCGAGGTGGGATCCTCGTGCCAGTCCTTGGCGAAGGCTACGATCGGGGTGAGCACGACGAAGCACGATACAACGCTGGCAACCCCGTGGGAGCGAAGGCATGGTGCGGGCTCGGTGAGAGCGCTGATCAACGTTTCGTGCCTGGTCGCCACATGTGCGGTTTCGCCCGGGTGCCGTCGCACCGATCCGGGGCCCGAGCTCCAGATCCTCGGCGAATCGACGCGCGTTCGTCGAGAGGACCCGGCACCGCGCGCGACCCCGTGGCTCGTCGAGGGTCACGTGCAGCTGGTCGCCGCCCGCGGCGAGACCCTGGGACTCCAGGTCCGGCATCGCACGCCGGGAGCCGTGTTGCTGCGCCTCGCTGCCGCCGCAGGAATCCACGTCACCAGCTACACGGTCGAGAGCTACCCGGTGACCCGCGCCTCCACGGCGATGTACGGCGGCGGCCGCACCGGTTCGTTTGCGGATGGGCTCGTCCTGGCGAGTGCGCCAGCCTCCGATCCTGCCTACCTCGAAGTGACCGTTTCCCCGGACGCAACTCCGGGGACCTACACCGGCGAGCTCGCGGTCGGCGACCAGCAGCTTCCGGTGTCGCTGACGATCTCGCGCGTGGTGCTTCCACCGCTCGCGACGACGCGGGTGTGGGCCTACGAGGATCCGCGCGAGCTCGCGTGGGCCGCGAAGGCCCCGGCCGATCCGGCGCATGTCTCGGCCTCGGAGCGAGCGTGCATCGAGACGTTTCGTCGCCACGGCGTGCTGCTGACTCCCGATCTTCCGTTCGACTGGTTCGAGCCTCGCAAGGCGCTGCTCGCGGGCGTGCGCGACCTGCCGGTCGTGATCCCCGACGACCCGGCCACCGTCGGTCCCGCGGTGCGCGCGTGGATCGAGGCGACGCGCGGCACCGGCATGGTCCCGTTCGCGATCCCGATCGACGAGCCCACCACGCCCGCAGCGCGCGAGCAGGTGGTCGCGCTCGCTCGCGCGGTGCGAGCAGCAGGTGGTGGGCCGACGACGTTTCGGTTCGCGGTCACCGATGATCCGCGCCCCGAGTACGGCGACCTGATCGATCTCTACATCTCACTTCGCACCCGCCGCGACGCTCGTGGCTCGCACTGGACCTACAACGGTGCGCCGCCGCGCGCGGGCTCGATGGTGCTCGATGCCGCGACGCCCGGTACGCGCACGTGGGGCTGGATCGGGTACCGCTGGAACATCGCGACCTGGTATGTGTGGGACGCGCTGTACTGGCACGACCGCCACAACCGCAAATCCGATCCGTTGGAGCGCCGCGTTCTCGATGTCCGGACCGATCCGACGAGCTTCGATGGCGGTGAGGATCATGGCAACCTCGACGGCGTGCTCGTACTACCGCTGCCATCGGGAGGCTGTCAGCCGACGCTGCGGCTCGCCGCCCTCCGTCGGGGCCTCCAGGATCGCCAGCTGATCGAGCTCGCCGCCGCATGCAACCCGGCCGCGACCGACGCGCTGGTCGACACGCTCGTACCATCGGCACTGGGAGATGCACCGGCCACCGGGGATCCCGCGTGGCCCACCGACGAGGCTGCGTGGGAAGCCGCACGCCGCGAGCTGCTGAAGCTCGCCGACTGCAGGAGCTGATAGGATGGGCTCCGTGTTCGAGCTCGAGTACGTGGGAGTCTGCAAGGCGCCGATCGGCCGTAACTACGGCGGCCGGATCGAACCCCAGTTCCCGGTCGGGACGCGGTTCCCGCTCGTACCCGGCGTGCGCACCGTGCTCGGCAAGGCGAAGGACTGCGCGATCTTCGTCGATGCGATGATCGTCCAGCGCCACCACGTGGCGGTCACGCTCGAGGTCACGGGCGGCGATGGGGTGCTCGAGGTCGAGAACCTCGGCGGCGGGAGCCACGTGTTCGCCGACGGCGCGTACTTCGACGATCGCGTGAAGCTCAGCCCGGGTCGCAGGTTCGAGCTCGGCGGCGTGCTGATGTTCGAGTTCCGGCGCTCCGGCAGCTGAGCGTGATCGCCGCTACTCGACCAGCACGGTGCCCGCGACCTTCTCGGCGCCGAGCTGATCGATTGCCTTACGCAGATCGCGGGTGGTGGTCACCCGGGCGCGCAGGGTCAGCAGCACGGCATCCGCCGCATCCGCCATCAGATTGACGTCTGCGGAGCCGAGCACCGGCGGAGCATCGATGACGATGTGGTCGTAGCCGCCGAGGCGTAGCCGCTCCATCGCGATCGCGAACGCGGGACCATCGAGCAGCTGGGTCTTCTCAATCCGCGGATTGATCGCCGCGACGTGCAGCCAGAGCTGCGGGATATCGACCAGCGACCACGGCATCATCGGCTGGTGGCGATGCGCGGCGAGCTGCTCGGCGAAGCACCACGGTGGCACCAGCTTGAACGCCGAGGCGAGCTGCGGGCGACGCAGGTGGGTCTCGACGAGCAGCACCTTGGCGCGGCCGCATTCGGCGAGTGCCAGCGCGAGGTTGATTGCCGTGGTGGTCTTGCCCTCAGCGTTGTGCGGCGACGAGACCACCACGCACTGCGGACGACCGAGCTCGAGCAGGTGATGCCGCAGCACTCGGAACTGCGCCGCCCGCTCGGAGTCGGGATCGATGAGCAGGGTGAGCCGGCGGTCGGGCTCCTCGTCGGGCAGGTGGTGCTGGGTCAGCCCGATCTCGGGCGGCACCGTACTGGGATTGGCGATCGCGCTCTGGGCAGCGAGCTGTTGCTTGGCCGCAGGCATCATCGCGATGGTGGTCTTGCCGAACAGCATGGCAGCGGTCTCCGGCTTCAGCGACGCGACCGGGTTGTCGACGCTCGTCTGGTCCGGGCGATCGGGGTCTTCGCCCAGCGCCGGCATCATCGGCTGGGTCAACAGAGGCAGCGGGGCGCCGCGGCGCTCCGACGTGGCAGGAGCATCGCCGAAGCGGCTCGGGGGGCGTTTCGGCGTGGTCACGAGGCCTTCCTTCGGCGGCGCGGGAGCGTGCGAGCTCTGGGGATCACCGCGAGCACGCGGATCCCGAGGTGGTCGAGATCGGAGCGACGATAGAGGCGGTCATCGATCACGGCGAGACCGACGGCGAGACCGATGCCGAGCGACAGGAACAGCACCATACCGGCGAGCAGGAAGATCGTCTTGCCGGGGCCCGACGGCTTGATCGGCTTGAACGCGGGATCGACGATCGACAGCCGTCCGCCCTGTTCGGCGAGCTTCTGGCTGGCGTCGATCTGCGCGCGGAACACGGAGTCTGCGAGCGATCCGACGCGCTCGCGTTGCTCGGCGACCGCGCGTCGCAGGTCGGCGTGCTGCGTCTCAAGCTGGACGACCCAGTTCGTGCTCGCATCGGCCACCGCCGTGGTGGCAGCAGAGCCGGCGCCCGTCTTCTTCTGCTCGCCGACGATCTGCTGCTCGAGCTGGTCGAGCTCCTTCTGGAGCTTGGCGCGATCCTCGGGGGTTGCCGGAGCCACCGTGGTCTCGACGGTGGGCGGGATCGCAGCCTGCGCTTGGCGCAGCTTGGTCTGCGCGGCGGCCAGCCGCTCGAAGGCCTTCTTGTAGTTGGGATGCTGCTCGGTGTAGCCGCGGCTCTTCGCGTCGTCGAGCTCGCGCTGTGCCGCGGACACCTCGCGCTTCGCGTCATCCGCATTGGCCTCGGCCGCGAGCCGTTCCGGGGTCGGCGGCACGACGGTGCGCACCGGCGGTGCGTCGGGGTTCGCGGCGAGCCGGGCCTGAATGCGCTGGCGCTGCCGCTCGAGCGCGTACATCCGGTTGTTACCGCCCGTGTTGGTCTTCTGGTTCCGGATCGCGCGGATCGACGCGCCTTCGGAGTTGTTCTGGTTGGCGTCCTGCGCGAACTCGGAGTGCTGCGCGAGGAAGCTCGCGAGCTCCTGCTCGGTCTTGCGCAGCGCGGTGGAGGCGGTCTCCTTCTGCTCGGTGGCGAACGTCACGGTGGCCTGCGCGATCTCGTTGCGCAGGTCCTTGTCCTTGGCCTGCAGCAGCTCGGTCAGCCGCGCCGTGATCGCCTTCGCTCGACCGGGATCCTTATCGGTGTACGTGATGCGGAATGCGTTGGCGCCGCGCGCCTCGAACCGGATCGATTGGCGCAGCTTGTCGATCTTGATCTCGTCGTCATCGAGGTCTGGATATGGATCGAGCTTCGGATCGTTGGTGATCTGCTCGAGCTGGGCGCGGGCGAGCAGCAGCTCGCGATACCGATCGCCGATGTTGCGCTGCGCGACCTCCTCGCGGTTCGGCGTCATCAGCTGGGTCTGGATCCGCTCCTGATAGAACAGGGTGGCCCACGACTGGAAGCTCTTCGCCTTGAACAGCGCGAAGGCCAGCGAGAGCCCGCCGCCGACGACGGCGAACACGGCGACCAGCCACCAGTAGCGCAGCGTCTGCTTGCCGAGATCACCGATCCGCTGGACTCGATCGCGGGGAGTTACCGGGGAGAGCGCCATCGCGTCACCGATCCTACACGAGCACGCCGAGCGCCCCGTGCCTGCAAAGAACCGACGGAGTCACCAGCGAATCCAGGCACATGCCCGAGCACTGGCAAACCAAGCCGCTCCACGTCGTCGGTATCGTGGATGCGGGAATCGAAGGCGCCGACGAACAGCGCGGCGCCGATCAGCGCGCCGGTGCCGATGACGACGAGAATCATCACGAGCACGAAGCTCGATCGCTCCTGATGGTTGGGGCGCCGCTCCTCGACGATCTGCAACGACAGGTCGAGTCCCGCCGCCGCGATCTGATCGGCGATGCCATCGCGGCTCGTCGAGATCGAGCTCATCTGCGCCGAGGCATGCTTGTACTGACTCTCGAGCGCGGCGAGATCGAGCAGCAGCGCCGACGCAAGCCCGGTCTTGCCGTTCTGCTTCGCCACCGCCAGCGCGCTCTGCTTGATCGCGAGCGCGGTCTCGAGCTCGGCGAGCCGCTGCTGGGTGGCGGCGCGCATCAGCTTGACCTCGTCGGTGACGGCGCGCGAGATCCGGTCGCGCTCGATCTCGTGCTGCACGATCGCGATGCTCGCGAGGTCATGTGCGACCTCGAATGCCTGATCCGGATCCTTGTCCATCACGGTGATCCCGATCCGCGCGGACTTCTTCGCGGATGCATCGGCATCGTCGTAGTACTGGAACGAGTTCTTCCAGATGTTGACCTCGATTTGCTCGCGCAGCTCGCCGATCGCGAATTGCATGCCGAGCGTCTTGCGCAGCGAGTACATGTTGCGCTTGTCGATCATCGCGGCGAGCTGCTTGTCGGGCAGCAGCACCGCGTTCACGTACTCGCGGAGCTGGTCGGCGGGGATCCCGGCGTGCCCGGTGGCGCCGACCTGACCCTCGCTGAGCGCGAGGATCACCTCGGCCTCCACCAGGGGCTGCTTGTTCATGATCTTGTAGGTGACGGCGCCCGTGAGCAGGGCGGCCACCAGCAGCACGGGGATCGGACGCACCGCGAACCGCCGGCGCATCCGCTGCAGCTCGGTCACGAGGCCTGCGCGCGTGGACTCCTCCGAGTCGTACCAGCCATCACCGAGCTGGTTCAGAGACTGGCGCGTCATGGCGTTCCGTGGACGGTAGCATTCGCTGCGCCAACGAGGACTTCGTAGAGCGCACCGGCACTTGAATCCCATCCTCCGCGGGCACCCAGCGCGGCGACCGCGGCGGGCGCGTAGGGGGTGCGCAGGAGGTGCACGATCGCCGCCGCGAGCGCGTCAGGGGCGCTCGGTGGCACCAGCTCCCCGAGCTCCGGCCCGGTGATCAGATCGGGGATGCCGCCGACCGAGGTCGCGACCACCCGCCGCCCCGACGCCAGCGCCTCGAGCACGACGTTCGGTGTGCCCTCGGCGTGGCTCGGCAGGACCAGCAGGTCGGCCGCGGCCATCCAGGTCGGGATGCTGGGAAGTGGCTGCGGACCGACGAAGCGCACCCGGTCGCCGTGAGGCAGGACCGCGGCCTTCAGCGCCCCGGCCGCGGGGCCTCCGCCGACGATCACCAGCGTGGCCTCGGGCACCGCCCGCGCGACGCGCTCCCACGCGGCCGCGAGATCGAGGACGCCCTTCTCGACCTTGAGGTTTCCGACGTACAGCGCGATCGGACCCGCCCGGAGCCCGAGCTCGGCGCGCGCGGCACCGCGATCGCGGGGATGAAACAGCTCGGCATCGACGCCGTTCATCACGATCGAGATGTGGTCGCGCGGCACCCCGAGAGCGACCGCCTCGTCGGCGAGCGCGCGGCTGACCGCGACCACGCGCTGCGCCCGCGGCAGCGCCCACGCCAGCATTCGCCGCGGTCCGGGGAGCTTCGCGATCAGGTTGATGTCGGAGCCGTGCAGCTTGACGACGCACGGAACACCGAGCAGCCGCGCTGCGATCACCGAGGCAAACCCATCCGGGTACGCCCACGAGCCGAGCACGACGTCGATCTGGTTGCGAAACGGCAGCAACGCGGGCGCGATCGACGCCGCGTACAGAGGGCCCCAGGTCGCGTGGGCGAGCCGCGGCAGGAACAGCGTGCGAGGATGATGGACCGAGATGCCCTCGATCGTCTCGCTGCGCGGCACGCCCGCGAGCTTGCCGGCGCTCGACCACTTGCCGAGCAGCCCGGCGCCCGGGAACCACGGGATGGTGCCCAACACCTCGAGTCGGCAGCGTGTCGCGAGCGCCGCGAACTGTTGCCGGTTGAACGGAGCCGAGAACGGCTCGACGGCATTCGGGAAGATCTTGGTGATCGCGAGAACGCGAAGCACTAGAGGTTGAAGACCTTGTCCATTCTCAGGAGCTTGAAGATCGCGAGCGGTTGATCGTGCGCGCCGCTGATCGTGACCGCGCCGCCGATCCCGCGCACGCTCTTGTACAGCTTGACCAGGGCCGCGACGCCGGAGCTGTCGATCAGATCGAGACCGGTGAGGTCGCACGTGACCTTGGTCGGCTTGGTGACGACGATCTTGTCGATCTCCTCCGCGAGCGCGGGGGCCGTGTTGATGTCGAGGGATCCGCGCACGAACAGCGTGGTCCCGCTAGGTGTGGTCTTGGTTTCGAACGGACTGGCCATCAGCTTCTCCCAGCTTCGCGGGCGACCTGACTCGCCGGCAATCGTTTGCAGAGCCGCCACAGGTTCGGCGGTCCGGGTTCGTAGGTGACTTCGTCGAGCATGGTCTTGGCGATGTGAATGCCCATCCCGCCCTCGGGTAGCGCTTCCGGATCGAGCTCGTCCGGGAGCGGCGCGACCTCGTCGATATCGAAGGGGTGACCGTGATCCTCGATCTCGATCACCAGCTCGCTCTCGCCGGCGAGGATCACGATCTGGATCGACCCGACATCTTTGCGCTTGTACGCATGGATCGCGACGTCGTTGAAGATCTCCATGAAGGCGGATACCACCGCGGTGTCGAACGGATGGCGAACATCGTTATCCAACGGGTCGTTCGGATCGCGCGGTAACGACCCCGAGACCAGGCGCGCTGCCTCGGCGACGACGCGCACCGCGATCCCGCGGTAGCGCAGCGTGCCGGGCACGGTCAACCGGATCTTGGAGGACATCTGTACGAACCAGCTTAACCAGGTCAGGTGCGGCGCGAAAGTGTGCGTTGCGGCTGCAGCGCCATTTGAAGCGTAAGGACACCGCAAGACCGCCCCGCGGCTACCAAAGCCGCATGATAACGTGAGCACGTGTTACGTAGCGTCCGCTTCGCCAAACGCGCGATCGATATCGCAGCTTCGGCCGCGGGTCTCGTGCTCACTGCGCCGCTGATGCCGATCATCGCAGCGGCGATCTATCTCGAGTCGCCGGGCCCCGTGCTGTTCCGTCAGCGTCGAGCGGGCAGCCTCAAGTCGGTCACGTCGAACGGCGGCAAGAAGCAGCTGACGTTCCACGAGTTCGAGATGCACAAGTTCCGCACCATGATCATGGATGCGGAGAAGCACACCGGCGTGGTCGTTTCCGGTGCCGATGATCCGCGGATCACCAAGGTCGGCAAGTTCCTCCGCAAGTCGCGGCTCGACGAGCTTCCGCAGTTCTGGGACGTGCTTCGCGGCAAGATGAGCCTCGTCGGTCCGCGCCCCGAGCGTCCCGAGCTGCTACAGGACCTGTCGTACGCGATCCCGCTGTTCGAGGAGCGCATGCGTGACGTCAAGCCGGGCATCACCGGCCTCGCCCAGATCTCGCTCGGCTACACCGGCTCGATCCCCGAGGGCAGCGCGATCGCAAAGCTCGCCTCGACACTGCAGAACCCGTGGGACCTCGAGGAGACCAAGGGCTCGCTCGCCGACGACATGCGGATCAAGCTGCTCTACGATCTCGCGTACACCGCGAGCCTCGAGCGGTTCGACACGTTCCTGCGCACCGAGCTCGGCATCATCTTCAAGACGCCGCTCGTGATGCTGAAGATGACGCAGGGCCGCTGACGACGGAGCGCGCTCGCTCGGAGTCAGTGAGCGCAGTAGGTCGGAAACGTCGACGGTAGGCCGCCGGCGTAAGGCGACGGCCACGCGCCGAACCCGTTGGCCGTGAAGAACGCGGAGACGCTGGGCGCGGCATCGCGCGGGATGTTGTGGCCCCTGCCGTGGTCGCAGATCCGCGCGAAGTGACCGCTCGCCGCGAGCGTGGCCTGGTACGCCTCGCTCGCCGCCTTGAAGTCGACTCCGAACACGTTGTCGCTGGCGCCACCATCGAAGATCAGCGCGGCGAACTTGTTCGCGGGCTCCTGGTTTGGCGCATTGAAGCCACTTGGCATGCCGCCGGAGTACGTCGCGACGCTGGCGATGTAGTTCGAGCGCAGGAAGCTGAACGCGGTGGTCTGCAGGCCGCCCGCGCTCATCCCCATGCTGTGGATGTGGCGCGCGTCGATCCGGTGCGCCGCGGCGAGGCAGGCGACGATCTCATCGGCGACGACGAAGTCATCGAGCTTGGGACTGTTGTTGACGATGAACCACTCGAACTGGCCGGCGGCGGCGTCGGAGTACGGCGTGGCGACGATGCCGCCGCGAGCGGTGATCGCGGCCTGCGTGGTACCGAGTGCGTAGCCGGCCTCCATGGGCGAGCTGCCGGTCGCATGCCAGTAGATCACGAGCTCGCCATGATCCGAGGCGGCGGCGGGGTCCAGGGCGAGCTTGACCTTGCGTGGCGGGATGCCGGCCGGTGCGAACGTGACGTCGCCCGCGGCGATCGTCGGACAGGTCCCGGTCGGCGCGGGCACGATCGGGGCGACGGACCCACCGGGCGGCGCATCCACATTCGGCGTGACCGCCGCATCGGGGCCGGAGCCGGAGCCGGAGCCGGAGCCGGAGCCGGAGCCGGAGCACGCAGCCAGAACCAGGGCGAAGGCGATCGGGATGCGCATGACGCGTACCTGACCGCACTCGCACCCGGTGCCGCCATGACCGCGAATGGCCAACCACGTGACCCGCCGGGCCCGTGCTCCACGGTCACGAGCGCTCGGGCTCAGCTCCGGGCCACCTTGGGTGCCACGCCGGTCCACCGCTTGTACGCGCGGCTGAACGCGCTCGGCTCGGAGAACCCGAGGGCGAACGCGATCTCCTTCACAGAGGTCCCGGCCGCGAGCAGCTCGTCGGCGCGGTCGCGGCGAACCTCGTCGAGGACGCTTCGCAAGGCCAGGCCCTCCTGCTCGAGGTGCCGGCGCAGCGTGCGCGCGCTGATCCCGAGCGAGCTCGCGATCGCGGTCGGAGACAGCTCGGCATCGAGGTGGGTCGCGATCGCGCGGCGCACCTTCTCGACGAACGCACTTCGGCCCGAGCCGACCGCCGTGAGCTGTACGACCTTGGCCTCGAGCGCCGCGGCGGTGATCGGATCGGCACCCGCGAGCCGCAGATCGAGGTGTGCGGTGGTGAGCTCCAGCTCGTCGTGCGCCGCGCCGAACGTCACCGGTGCCCCGAACACCTCGGCGTAGATCGGGGTGGTCTCGCCGGCGTGGGTGAACCGCACCACGCGCAGCACGAATGCACCATCAGTTGCCTCTCGCGCCCGCAGAGCGAGCGCGGCGAACGGGAGCTCGGTCAGGATCCGCCCGCGCTTCAGCTCGCGATTCACCGGATGCATGCGCAGCGTCGCGATCGCGCCGGCAGATTCATCGAGGGTGAGCGTGATGCGCCGGGTGACCACCGCATAGAACTTCGCCGCGCGGGTCAGCGCATCGCGCACCGTGCCGCTCAGCCAGACCATGTGTCCGAACAGGCCCAGTGGGCGAATCGCCGCACCCCGGGCGAGGGTGAGCGCGAACGCCGGATCGTTGCGCTGTGCTGCGATCGCGGCGAGCTCGTCATCGACGGCGGTCGCAGCCACGAACGTGTTCGGTGGCATCGCCTCGTCGATGCCGAGCGCGGCGAGGAACCGCGCTGGATCCACACCGAGCCGCCCGAGCAGCTCCGACAGCGGGCGGAGCAGGGCGACCGAGATACCGTGGACCGCGTCCACTAGTCCATGCGAGCGCCGGGCGGCCGCACGAAGTGGTGCCGCACGTCGACGTAAGCCGTGTCCTTGAGCGTTGGCGGATCGATCAGCACGTCGCGCGCGTCGATGCGGACCGGTTCCGGCGTGGCGAGGACGCCGACCTTGGTGATCTTGCCGAGCCGGCCGGCGAGCGAGCCGTAGATGCCGCGATCGCCCTTGGCCCAGCCGCTGATCGCGCCGCCACCACCGAAGCCGATCACCGCGGCGGCGACCTTGTCGACCGTGCCGGCGGGCAGGTTGCCGGACAGCTCGACGAACGCCGGGTTCGGCACCGCGCCGGTGTCGAACACCTTGGTCATCCCCTTGACCGAGCCGCCCGGAGCGAACACGGCCTGCGCGGTCTTGTACGACGCGACCTCCGCGATCGCGGCAGTCAGGTCGTTCTTGCCCACCCGCGCGCCGAAGAACGACGGATCGACTTCGGACTCGAGCATCGCGTTGTCGATGAAGCCCGCGTCGTTGCATCCGGTGTTGATGAACGCGAGCTTCTTGCCCTTCAGGGACTGCATGTCACCGCCGGCCGACGAGTACAGGCCCCAGGCGCGCGACGTGCTGCCGCCGATATTGGCCGTTGCGAGCAGCTTCCAGCCCAGGTTGGACGCGTAGCACTGGCCGTCGATGATCGCGAAGTTGACGTTGTCCTTCTTGAGCGCGGAGACGTTGGCGTACGACTGCGCGTCGGTCTTGATGCCGGTGTTTTGCTCGATCGCCTTGGCGAGGCCCTGCACGTAAGCGAGCCGGGCCTGCGCGGCGCCGAACTCGACGCTCGGAGCGTAGATGCCGATCGTGATCTTCGCCGGCTGTGCCATCACGGCCGAGGGAACCGTGAGGGCGGCGAGGGTGATGAGGGCGATGAGAGGATGAGATGTGCGCATGGTTAGTACCCGTAGATCCTCTTCTTGGCGTCGATCCACTTCTGCAGGTCGCGGCTCTGCACGCCCTTGCCCTTGGCCTTGGTCCACGCCTCGTAGGCGTCCTTCGGGCGGCCGGCCTGGTCGTACAGGATGCCGAGGTTGACCAACACCTCCGGCGGATTGCCGCCGAGCGCCTCGAGCGCCGCGAGGTCATTCTTGCCGAGCGTCAGCGCCGCCTTGTCCATGGCGATCCGGCGCTTGGCATCGTTGTCGGCATACTTCTCGGCCGAGGCGAGCGACTTCGACGCTGCACCGACCTGACCGTTGCGCCACTGCTCGTAGGCGATCAGCTCGTAGGACGAGCCGAGCAGATCCTTCAGCTTGTTGCCGAAGCCGGGCTCGTTCTCCAGCCTGCTGAGATCCGCCGCGGCCTGCTGGCGGCTGGCCAGCGTGCCGGTGCGGTAGTTGGCGTAGGCGCCGAAGAACTGGGTGCCGAACTTCGCGTACGGGCCCTTGAGGTACGTCGCCTGGTTGCTCTTGGCGCCGAGGCCCTTGAACAGCTTCGTCGCATCGGCAGCGCGCCCCGAATCGATCAGCGCGAGGCCGTAACTAAACTCGAACGCGAGTGGCTCGGTGCCCTTCAACACGCCGGCATCGCGGGTGGCGCGCTCGAAGTCCTGGGTGGCCTCCGCGGCCTTGTTGTCGCGCATCAGCTTCCAGCCGCGACGGAACAGCGCGAGCGCGAGGTTGCGCTTCGCGGCGGGCGCGATCTCCGCATCGCCGCCGCCGGTCTGCACGGCGATCTCGAGCTTGTCGATGGCGCCGTTGAGATCGGTATCCCACGACAGAGGCGCCCACTCGACATAGACCTCGGCGAGCGACAGCGCAGCGCCGGCCTTCTTGGCTTCCTTCTCGGCCAGCGCGTAGATCTCCGCCGCCTTTTTCGGGTCGGGGTTCTTCTGGCACACGTAGGTCCGGGCGAGCAGGCGGGTGCGAAGCACCTCGTCATGACCGCGGATCTCCGCGAGCTTGATGAGCTGCTTCTGCGCGGGCTCGCACTGCCCGCGGTCGATCGCGAGCACCGCGACGTTGGTCAGCGTCACCGGCGACTGCGGATCGATCGCGAGGGCCTGTTCGAGCAGCGTGCTCGCATCGGAGGCGTTGGTCGTGGTCGTGAACGCCTGCTCGTTGATCGTCAGGACCAGGTTGCGCTGGATCGAGATGTCGTTGGGCCGGATCTGGGCCGCGGCCTCGAACCGCTGGCGCGCCTCCTTCAGCTTCTTCTGATTGTAGAGCGACTTTCCGGCCAGCAGCAGTACGCCTGCGCGCTGCTCGGCCGGCTGTTTCGCGAGCTCGGGATTCGCGAGCAGGCGATCGGCCAGCGCCGTGGCCTTCGCATCCTGGCGGCCCTCGAGGTACGCTCCGCCCAGCTCGATCGCGAGCTCGGTGCTCGTCGAGTTGGCCGCGTACGCTGCGTTGAGCTTGTCGATCGCGAGCACGAGGTTCGGGTTGTTGCCGCCCGCCGGGGCGGGGAGCCGTCGGTAGGTCTTGCCGAGCTGGATCGACAGCCCGACCTGATCGTGCGCCTGGTTCGGCCGCAGCAGCTTCTCGGCGCGCAGGTACTGCTCGAGAGCGTTCTGCCAGTCTCGCTCCGCGAAGTAGGTGTCGCCGATCAGCTTGAAGCCGCGCGCCTCGTTCTTGCGAAGCCGCGTGAACTCGTTCGCCGCCGTGCGCGCCTTCTTGGTCTGCTTGCGCGCGAGGTACGCCGTGCCGAGGTTGAACCACACGGCCCCAGAGGTATCGATCCGCTTCGGATCCTCGACCACGCGCTCGCAGACCGTGACGGCCTGATCGAACCGGCCGAGCCCGGTGTACGCGGCGCACAGGCCGTTGTCGGCGTTGACCTGGGCGTTGGGCTTCTTGCCGAACTTGCGCGAGACCGTATCGAACTGCACGACGGCCTTCTCGTAGAGGCCAGCCGCCTTGCCATCATCGCCGCCGTTCAGGTTGCCACGCGCCGTCGCCAGCAGCGCGAAGCCGAGGCGGATGCGCGGCAGCACGTCGCCGCTCTCGAGCTCCGCGGGGCGGTTCGACAGGTACGCCTCGTACGCCGAGACCGTGCGCGCCGGTTCGCGATTCGCGAAGTACTCGCCGATCAGGCTCTGGTTGGTGAACGTCTGCGGCCGTGAGGCCACGACCTTCTCGGCGACCTTGATCGCCTCGTCCTTGTGATCGGTCTCCCACAGCAGCAGCGCTTCCTGCTCGCCGAGCTCGGCGGAGCCGCTGAGTCCGGAGTTGCGCGTCTTCGCGGTCGCGATGAAGCTGAGGCCGCCCTTGTAGTCCTTGAGGATGATGAAGATCGCCGCGCGCTTTCCGTACGCCTCGGCGGGCACCTGTGCGGGCGATTTGTTGATCGCCCGATCGAAGGCGACGGCAGCCTTCTGCCAGTTGCCATCCTCGAAGTATTTGTCGCCATCTCGGAGGTCATCCTCGATGGCGGCGTGCGCGACCGTCGCACTGGCGACGATCATCATGGCGGTTACCGCGGTGGCTCCCCAGCTCCTCAATGGATCCTCCCGACGATCATGGTGATGTCATCCTTCCGTTGCGTCTCGCCGAAGAACGCGGTGGCGTCCGCAACAATCGCGTCGCGCATCTCACCCGCATCGAGCGACGCAGACTTGCGCACGCTCGCCCGGAATCGTTTCTCGCCGTACTCCTCGCCGCTCTCGCCCTCGCACTCGACGATGCCGTCGGTGTACCAGATCAGGACATCGCCACTGGCGAGCTCCGTGGTCTTGGCCTCGTACTTCGAGGTCCGGTCGTCGCCGAGCCGGTTACCGCGGATCATCAGCGAGCCGAACTCGCCCTTACCTTCGCCCTGCCGGAACAGGTACGGGAAGTTGTGACCGGCGTTCGCGTAGGTGATGGTGCGCAGCTTCGTATCGATGATCGATGCGAAGCAGGTCATCACGAACCGCCGCTGAGCGCTCTCGTAGATCGCGTGGTTCATGATCTCGAGCAGGCGCGTCACCGTGACGTCATCATTATGAACGTGCCGCGCGACGTCACAGGCCGCCTTCGCAGCCGCGGTGATCATCGCGGACGGGACACCGTGGCCGGTGACGTCTCCGATGACCACCAGCACCTTGTCACCGACCAGATCGCTCCACGTCCACCAGTCGCCACCGGTCTGCGCGGCCGGCTGATAGAACCCCGCGAACTTGAGCGTGCCCTTGTCGACGGGATCCGACGTGGGGACCAGCGTCTCCTGAATCGCCTTGGCGACCTCGAGCTCTTGCTCGATGCGCGCCTTCTCGGCGGTCTGGATCAGGAGGATGTTGATCTGGTCGGCCATGAAGTTGAAGTTCTCGCCGAGGAACCCGATCTCGTCGTTCGAGGTGATCTCCACCCGGGCCTCGAGGTCGCCGCGGGCGATCTGGTCGGCCTTCCAGGCGAGCTGCTTGATCGGACGCGAGATCGATAGCCCCTGGAAGATCGCGAGGATCGTTCCGATCAGCGCGAACAGCGCGCCGACGGCACCTGTATAGAGAGCCGCGCGCGTCGAGGCGGCTGCCTTCTGCTCGGCCGCGTTGGCGATGAACACGTCGATCGGCGCCAGGTCATAGGCGAGGACCACGTAGCCGAGGCGGGCATCCGGCGGGTCGACCGCGAGCGCGCCTGCCGCGGTGGCCGGGGTACCCGGGGCGAACACCGGGAACGCGAACACCCGGTGCTGCGAGCCCGAGGCCGTGAGGTCGAACCGGACGAGCGCCTCGCCCTTGGGGGCCGCCTTCCACGCGGCGAGTGCCTGCTTCCAGCTCTCGTCGGCGATCGGGCTGACCGACTTGCTCATCGCCTCGTGGTTGCCAGCGCCGCACTCGAGCTTCGCTTCCTCGTAGCAGTGCGCGATCACCTTCTGGTTGAGGTCGAGGACGTAGGCCATCTTCAGGCCGTAGTCCTTCTTTCCTCCCTGACCTTCCTTGGTGTCCTGCTCGACGGTCTCCTTCACCACCGACAGGATGTCGGGGTCTCGGCCCCGATCAAACAGCAGCTGGCTCACCGCACGGGCGAACAGCGGCGTTCCGAATTCGCCGAGCGTTTCTCGACCGGATCGGAAGATCTCGATTTGTCGCTGACTACCTTCATCGAAGGCTTTGCGAACGTTGACGACGTTGAGCACGCCGCTGCCGACCACTGTCACCACGATCAATAACGTGGTGGTCAGGATCATCTTGACCGAGAGGCTTAAACCCCCGCGACTTGCCATCCCACTCACGAGTTTATGACAGGGCCGAGGGAACTGCTACCATTCGGCCCATGGTCGCGGACCGTGACTCTGTGGCGCCCGCTCTGGCGCAGTTCTTGGGGGAGTTCAAGCGCGTCGCCAGTGCGATCGTGGACAGCTACTTCATCGTCGACACGGAGCGTCGAATCGTCGACTTCAACCGTGCGTTTTTCGCGCTGCTGCCTCGCCAGCTGGCCCGCGGGCTCAAGGGAAAGCACTGCTACGAGGTTCTGGAGCTGAATATTTGCAAGACCGAGTGCATCGCCCAGCAGTGCTGGGACGATAACCGACACGTGCGCCTCGACGAGATCTCGGGAAATATCTCTGGAGAGGCCCAGAAGCTCCGGTTCATCCTCTCGGCGGTGCCGATCACCGACGAGGCTGGCAACCAGGTGGGTGCGCTGGAGATCCAGCGCAACGTCACCGACGAGGCCGTCGTCCAGGTCAAGTACCAGGAGATGCTCGAAACCGAGGCCCGCGAGCGGGAACGCCTGGCCAATCAGGTGCGTGCCCGGACCAAGGAGCTCCTGGAGACCAACCAGCTCCTCCTCAAGACCCAGAAGGAGCTGCTCGCCTACAAGAAGGGGCTGACCGTCTGATCTGATACGCTTGCCGGGTGTGGGTGCGCCTGCTCCGACCACCCTTACCTGTGCAGGCGATCAGGGCCATGATGAACCGTCGGGTCTGGTCGGTCGCGGTGGTCGCTGTCGGCGCTGCCTGCGCGAACACGCCGAACCTGCCGGTGCGGCCTGATCCCGCGCTACCCGCGGGCGTCACCGCCGAGGTGATCAGCGCGCGCGATGGCACCCAGCTCTACGCGCGGCACTGGGCGACTGTGGGATCCCCGAAGGCCGTGGTCGTGATCATGCACGGCCTGAAGGATCACGCTGCTCGTTACCAGGCGTTCGCGACCCGGCTCACCGCCGCGGGCTACGGCGTCTACGCGTTCGATCTGCGGGGCCATGGCCGCTCCGCTGGACCGCGGGTCGCGCCCGATCCGTGGCTCGATTACGTCGACGATCTCGATCGCTTCCTCGAGCGCGTCGCGGCGCTCGAGCCGGGCAAGCCAGTGTTCCTGTTCGGTCACAGCATGGGCGGTGCGATCGCGACGTTGACCGCGATCCGCCATCGCGCCGCGCTCGCCGGACTGATCCTCTCGGCGCCGGCGCTCCAGGTCGATGTCTCGCCGCTGCTGCTCGCGGCCACGCAGCTGGCCGGTGCGCTGACACCGGGGGCCAAGGCGCTCGACCTGCCCAATGCGGATTTCTCGTCCGATGGTGCTGCCGCCAAGCTGCTCTCGGCCGATCCACTCGTCGAGCAAGGACCCGGACCGGCACGCACCGCGGCCGGGTTGTTCGACGCGATGCGCCTGGTGTGGGCGCA
This sequence comes from Myxococcales bacterium, assembly GCA_043753855.1. GTDB lineage: Bacteria > Myxococcota_A > Polyangia > Haliangiales > Haliangiaceae > JABFXX01. The sequence goes on from JAYUVX010000356.1 coordinate 49,589, forward strand.
CACCGATGGGCTCACGCTGCCGATCCTCGCGCTCCACGGCACCCGTGATGCGCTGACCGCTCCGTCGGGGAGCCGGAGCCTGATCGCGGCGGTACCGTCGACCGACAAGACGCTGCGGATCTACGACGGCCTTTATCACGACTTGCTCCACGAGCCGAGGGGCAAGCAGGTCGAGGTCGACATCGTCGCGTGGCTCGATGCCCACACCGGTGGGGATCCGGTGAAGCCGCCGATGCCGTACCTGGGGCGGCTCCGCGGCGATCCTGAAGGCTGGACCCAGGCGGTCGAGCTCGGTGCTGGCATCGGGGAGGGCCTCGGCTTCGCAGGGACGGCCGCGATCCAGATCGCTCGCCCACGTCCGGTCGGCTGGCACGGCGCGATCACCGCGCAGTGGGTCGGCGACTATCACGCGGTCTCGCTACGTCCGCTCGGGATCGCGGCGCGGCTCGGATCCGCGGTCGCCGGAGTCTCCACGGGGGTCAGCGTGATCACCGGCGCCAAGCTCGCGGTGTCGGGCGCTGGCTGGCTCGAGGTGCCGGTCGGCCCCGCGCACCTCGGTGGCCTGGTGATCCGCGAGCGCGGGGTCGCTAACACCAACCTCCACGGGCCACTCGATGCCGATCTGTTCTGGACCAGCCTGACGGCGCGGTTCGGCAGCGATCGCGCGTACTGGCCGCATGCGCGCGCCGGGGTCGGCCCGTTCGTCTGCGGCGGCCTGCAGTGGGTCGGCGATCAGCCGGCCGCGTGGTCGATCACCGCCGGCCTCCAGCTCTACGGGGTGGACTGATGCGACTGCTTGCCCCTCGCCACCGTCCGGAACCTGGCGTGATGTCGAACCAAAACCTGGTCCTCGCGGTGGCGCTGATGGCGGGGTGCGCTGCGTCGGTGGCGAGCCGCGCCGACGACGCGCTCGAGCGGCACCAGTACCTCGCGGCCGCCGAGCTCTACGACCAGCTGGTCAAGCAGCATCCGAGCGACGCCAAGGCGATCGCGCGACGAACCGATGCGCGCAACGCCGTGCTGCGCGAGCTGCTCGCGGAGACCGCACAGCTGCGGACCCGCGGTAGGCTCGACGCAGCCACCACCAAGCTCGCCGAGTTGCTGGTCCGTCGCGATGCGTGGACGATGAAGGTCGACCCCGAGACCGCGAAGCAGCTCACCATCGAGGTGGTGGCGGCGGGCTCCGCGATCGCCACGTCGGTGAGCCAGACCGCCGGCGTCGCGGGGCCGCTGTCGGCGGAGCAGATCGCGATGCACTACGCGCCGCTGATGACGCACCATGATTTCCAGAACTGGCGGCGCGAGATCGAGGACTCGGTGCACACCGCCGGTGCCGCGGTCTGCACGTCCCTCGCACCGCGCGCGACCTCGCCGTATCTGAGCTGGGCGATCGCGGCGTACTGCAAGCACTTCGGGATCACCGACGTGACGGTGCTGCCGCGCGGGAACCTGCGCACGGGCGTGTTGATCGAAGGATCGATCGTCGGCATCCCTCCCGAGCACACCGTGCGGATCCGCGAGACCCTGACCGGCGCGTTTCGCGAGAGCGTGTGGTTCTCGCCCGATGCGACGCGCCCGGCGCGCGCGAACCTCGGTGGCAAGCTGACCGCGACCTACGAGCGCCGCACGGTCGGCAAGACGGCGACCTGGATCGAGAAGGTTCCGTACACCGACTACGAGACCAAGCAGGAGTCGTACCAGGAGCCCTACAACGACACCGAGTCGTACCAGGAGCAGGTGCCGCACACCGAGTACCACTCCGAGAGCCATCCCTGCGGCTCGAGCACCTGCAGCGAGAGCGTGCCGACCACGGTGTACTCGTCGGAGAGCCGCACGCGTACGGTGACCAAGTACCGCACGGCGTATCGCGCGGTGACCGTGCCCGTCACGAAGTACCGCGATGTCCCGCGATCGTTCACGTATGAAGCGACCGAGCGCAGCGGGCGGTACGTGAGCTCGCTGCGGATCCGGGTCGATCGAGAAGCGCTCGACGTGGCCGCCGAGATCAGCGGCGATTTCTTCGAGCACGGCTTCGACCATGACGTGACCAACGTCGATGCCGGCGTGAGCCCGTCGCGCGCGAACCTGCCATCGCTGGCCGACTTCACCGCACGCGAAGAGGGCCGGCTCCGCGACGAGCTGCGCAGGAAGCTCGAGGTCCGCTATGCCGAGCTGTATTGCGCGGCCAAGACGTTCGGCGTCGAGGAGGCGGCTGCCTGCGCGTATCTCGCGCCGGCACGGGTTCCGATGGCGGTCCACACCACGCTGCACGGTGTGTTCGGCGCCGACGAAGAGCTGCTTCCGTCCGTGCTCGCTCGCTAGCCCGGGGTCACCGGAGCGATCCGCCAGATGTTCTCCGCGTACTCGCGGATCGATCGGTCCGAGGAGAACTTGCTCGCGCGCGCCACGTTGCGGATCGACGACTGCAGCCAGCGTTCCTGATCGGTCCACGCGGTGTCGACGATCCGCTGGCAATCGGCATACGCGCGAAAGTCCGCGAGCACGAGGAACGGATCGCGCTCGACGAGATCCTGGACCAGCGGCGCGAACAGCCCGCGGTCGCCGGGCGAGAACGCCCCCGAGCCGACCAGCTCGACGACGCGCGCGAGCTCGGCATCCTTCGCGAGCTCCTCGCGAGGGCGATAACCGGCCTGCTTGCGGGCAACTACCTCCTCGGTGGTGAGGCCGAACAGGAAGAACTCGTCCTCGCCCACGGCCTCGCGGATCTCGACGTTCGCACCGTCGAGCGTGCCGATCGTCAGCGCGCCGTTGAGCGTGAACTTCATGTTGCCGGTGCCGGAGGCCTCCATGCCTGCGGTCGAGATCTGCTCGGAGAGATCCGCGGCTGGATAGATCCGCTGCGCGGTCTTCACGTTGAAGTCCGGTACGAACACCACGCGTAGCCGATCGCGCGTTCGCGGATCCTCGGCGATCGCATCGGCCACGCCGTGCGCCAGCCGGATGATCAACTTTGCGGCGCGGTACGCTGGCGCGGCCTTGCCGGCGAACAGGAACGTGCGCGGTGCGCCGATCGATTCGCCGTGGCGGATCCGGTCCCACAGCGCGATCACGTGGAGGAGGTTCAGGTGCTGCCGCTTGTACTCGTGGATCCGCTTGCAGTGCGCGTCGAACAGCGACGACGGATCGCAGACCAGGCCGTGATGCCCGCGCAACCAGGTCGCCAGCTCGATCTTGTTGGCGTGCTTGACCGCGCGCCAGTCATCGCGAAACGCGGCGTCATCGGCGAACGGCTCGAGGTCACGCAGCTGATCGAGATCCTTGATCCAGCCATCGCCGATCGCATCGCTGATCAGCTCGGCGAGCCGCGGATTGGCAAGCGCCATGAACCGCCGGGGTGTGACCCCGTTGGTCACGTTGGTGAACCGTTCGGGCCAAAGCTCCGCGAAGTCGCGCAGCACGGTCTCCCGCAACAGTCGCGAGTGCAGCTCGGCAACGCCGTTGATGTGGTGGCTCGCCACCGTGGCGAGGTGTGCCATCCGGACCTGCTTGTCGCCGTGCTCGCCGATCAACGACATCCGCGCGAGCCGCGCCTCATCGCCCGGGAACCGGGTGCGAACCTCGTCGAGGAACCGCCGGTTGATCTCGTAGATGATCTCGACATGCCGCGGCAGCAGGCGCTCCATCAGCGGCAGCGGCCAGGTCTCCAGCGCCTCGGGCAGCAGCGTGTGATTGGTGTACGCGATCGACCGCCGTGTCAGGTCCCACGCATCGTCCCAGCCGAGCTCGAACTCGTCGACGAACAGCCGCATCAGCTCCGGCACGGCGAGCGCCGGATGGGTGTCGTTGAGCTGGAGCGCGAACAGGTCGGGGAACTCGCGGATCGACGCGCGTGAAGTGAGCAGACGGATGCAATCCTGCAGCGCGCACGACACGAAGAAGTACTGCTGCTCGAGGCGGAGCTGCTTGCCGGCCGGGCTCGAGTCGTTCGGATACAACACCTTGGTCAGGTTCTCGCTGCGGATCTTCGCTTCGACGGCGCGCCAGTACTCGCCGACCTGGAACGCATCGAGATCGAATTCCTCGTCGGCCACCGCGGACCACAGCCGCAGGAAGTTGGTGGTCTCGGTACCGAACCCGGCGACCGGTACGTCATACGGCACGCCCTTGACGATGCGCTCCGGGATCCAGCGAACGCGCACCCGACCGTGGGCATCGGCGGTCTGCTCGGTGCGGCCGCCGAGCTTCACCGTGTGCTCGATCTCGTAGCGGCGGACCTCCCATGGGTTGCCGTTACGTAGCCAGCGATCGGTGCGTTCGACTTGCCAGCCATCGCGGATGTCCTGGTCGAAGATGCCGAACTCGTAGCGCAGGCCGTGGCCTACGGCGGGCAGATCGAGCGTCGCGAGCGAATCCATGTAGCAGGCGGCGAGCCGGCCGAGGCCGCCGTTGCCCAGCCCCGGCTCCTCCTCGTGCTCGATCAGATCATCCAGCGAGACGCCGAGCTCGTCGAGCGCCGTGCGCGCGGCGGCCTCGAGCCCGAGCGCGAGCAGGTTCGAGCCGAGCTGCGGCCCGATCAGGTACTCGGCGGACAGATAGATCACCGCGCGGCTGCGGTTGTCGAGGAACCCGCGCGCCGAGGCGACCCAGCGGCGGAGCAGCCGATCACGTACCGCGAACGAGAGCGCGAGGTAGTGATCGTTGCGCGTCGCGACGCTCGGGAACTTGGCGAGCTCCACGTAGAGCTTGGAGATGATGGAGTCGCGCAGCCCGGGTGCGTCGGTCATCCGCGGAGCTTACCCACTCGCATGGAGTTCACGTACCTTCGGCCATGGCCGAACATCGAGCGACGATCACCTGGCACGGCACGGCGGTACCCGCCGAGTTCGTGAAGGGAAGGTACTCGCGGGAGCACACCTGGGCGTTCGATGGCGGGGTGACCATCGCCGCCTCCCCGTCTCCGTCGGTGGTCCTCGCGCCGTGGTCGAATCCGGCGCACGTCGATCCGGAGGAGGCGTTCGTCGCGTCGGTGTCGAGCTGCCACATGCTGACGTTTCTCCATGTCGCTGCGAAGCGCGGGTTCACGGTCACGAGCTATCGCGACGCCGCCGTGGGCGTGCTGACGAAGGGCGCCAACGGCGTGCCATGGGTCAGCACGATCACGCTGCGACCCGAGCTCGCGTACGTGGGCGATCCTCCGACGACCGAGCAGCTCGCGGAGCTGCATCACGCAGCGCACGAGCAGTGCTTCATCGCGAACTCGGTGAAGACCGAGGTCGTTGTCGCGACGTGGCTCGTTACTTCGTGAGCACGAGGTAGGCGAGCACGCCGATCGCGCCGAGCAGGATCGCGATCAGCACGAACACCAGGGCGTTCGAGCGGCCCGGAGGCGCGACCGATCCCGTGTTCATGGTGTTGCCGGCGAACCCGAACGAGTTGCCTGACATCGACTCCGATCCCGATGGCCGCATCTGGCCCGGTGGCTTGCTACCTCCTGGACCGGTGGGCGGTTTCGAGCCGAGCTGGGGCCGGCTGCCTGGCTTGGTACCCGGCGCCGACGGGCGGTTCCCACCCGCAGGCGCGAGCGCGCCAGCACTGGCCGGCTGCGTGTTCGTCCGCTGGATCGAGGGCAGCGACGGCACGCTCGGCTTGGAACCCGCACCCGACAGGTTCGGCTGGCTTGCACGCGAGCGAACCTTGCCCTTGCCGGAGTCCGGCTCCGATCCACGACCGAGGTCGCGCATGGCGCCGTTGATCTTTTCGGGCTCGGCGAGCTTCTTCTGATTCGAAAGAAACGCGAAGTACGAGTCCGGCATGTCGTCGAAGTCCATGACGAGATCGCACTCGTCACAGCGACAGGTCGGCGGCTCGTGCGGCGGCGGACCCATGTCGGTCGCCTCCACGAGCAGCACCTTCTCCTCGTCGCACTCCGGGCAGAAGTACGGCACGTAGAAGCTCTTGACGACGCCGCTTCCCGTGAAGTTGTTGACGAGGTTGATCTGCGCGACGATCGCGGGCGAACACTCGACGAGCACGGAGCGCGTCCCGTTGTTCTCCAGCTTCGAGAGCCAGTTCACCCAGTCTCGAACGCCGCACGAATTGATGCGCTCGATCTCGCCGAGATCGATCACGGCGGTGCCCGCGGGAATCTTGTCGACGAGATCCGTGAGCTCGTTATCTTCGTCGATAACTCCGCCGAGCTTGACGTAGCTAACGTCACCCCGGTGCTGCACCGACGCCTGGAACTTTTGACTCATCGCTCCTCTGCCACGTAACGGCGGTATGGTCTGTTACGAAAACACCACATCAGTTGCCGCAGAAGAAAGTGTATCCCGGCGCTCGTCGAAGGATCCACCCGCGGAGGGTGGATTTGCTGTTCCCCGGATGTAGGCGGGTGTCGCCGGGACCCACCTGCGCGCATGGTCAGCCGACCGTCAGCGCGTCGCGAAGCTGCTGATAGTCGTCGGAGAGATAGAACCGGACCAGATCCGAGCCTCCCAGGACCGCTCCCAGGGCGACGGTGGCGTCGTGGCTCGGGAGCCGCTCTCCGGAGAGCCGGGCAACCGCCCAGATCGCCGCCGCGAAATCGTCGCAGGCGAGGAGCCCGGCGCGCTTGGCGCAGGCGAGCATGCCGTCCATCCAGGATCCCACGTCGATATCGCGGATGCCAGCGTGGGCCTCGAGCACCTTCTGCGCCTCGGTCTTGGCGGCGTGGACCAGCTCGGCGGCGGTCCCGGTGAGCTCGGCATCGGACGCGAGCAGCGCGCGGAGCAGGGCGCCGAGCTCGCGGCGGTGGCGCGCACCGAGCTGGAGCAGCGCCGCGTAGCCCCCGCGGATCGCCTCGAAGGCGTAGCCGAACATGAAGCGGAGCGAGAGATCGCTCTCGGAGAGCAGGGAGCGGTCGAGCACGACGAGCCGGCGCGGATAGGCGGTGACCGCGAACAGGCCGGGCACCTTCTCGCCGATGAACACCTCCGCGTCGATCTCGTAGAGGAAGCCGAGCTCGTTGGCGAGCTGCACCAGACGCGGATCGGTGCCCTGGGCCGGCAGGAGATTCTCCCCGAGGCTCGGCTGCGCGACCATGCTGGACAGCTCCTCGGCGAACACCGCGAACACCTCGCCGAGCGGCTCGCGGGCGGCAGGGGTGATCAGGAACCGCTCGCGTTGTTCGTCGGAGATCGGCCGGCGCATCGCCTCGGGGACCCGGGTGGCGCGCAGGCGGGCCGCGGCCGTGCGATCGGCTTCCTCGGCGAACCCGAGCAGATCGAGGGCGGTGAGGACGCGGTTCGCGCGCTCGACGTCGCCGGTGCGGTTATAGAACGATGCGAGCAGGCGATAGGCCGGGGCGTGGTGGATGTCGCGCTCGAGCACCTTGCGGAGCTCGCCGATCGCCCGCTTGGGATCGTCGACGGCGTAGATCTCGGCGAGCGCGACGCGGTCGCTCGGGCTGTCGGGCTCGACATTGAGGATGCCGCGGTACGCCTCGATCGCGGCGGGACGATCTCCCGAGGCGAGAAGGATCCGGGCGAGGCCGCGCTGCAACGGCACCGCGGCGCGCGGGCCACCCTGGGCCATGGCTGCGTGGGCCGCCTCGATCAACACCGTCTCGGCCTGGCGCTGGTCGCCACCGTCCGCGGCGCGCCGCGCCAGCACCAGTGCGGGAGGTGCGTAGCCCGGGTCGTACTCGCTGGCGCGGCGGTAGTGCGGCGCGGCGGCGCGCATATCCCCTGACGAGTCGAGGATCCGGCCCTTGTAGTAGTAGTAGCGCGCGAGGGCGGAGGCCGAGAGTGGCTGGCCCGGGGCCGTAGCGAGGTCGATCACACGATCGATCGCCTGGCGCGCCTCCGGGTACTTCGCGATCAGGAAGTACTGCTGCGCGAGCATGTAGTAGGCGTCCTGGTGCGTCGGATCGCTCTTGATCACGTCGCGCAGCACGCCGATCGCGCGCTGCGGATCCATCTCGCCGTCGGCGTGGATCGCCGCCTGGCGCATCCGGGCCTGCAGGCGATCCGCCGGCGACGCAGCGTTGGTGTTGGTGAACTTCTGGATCGCCGTGATCGCCTCGGGCCAGTGCCGCACGTCAGCGTGGAACTCGACCAGCGCGGACAGCACCGTGAAGTCGGAGGGCGCGAGCTCCACTGCCTCGCGATACAGCTCGGCGGCCTGGTCGAGGTCTCCATCGCGCTCGATGATCGCGGCGCGGCCGATGTGCACGCGCGCGAGCAGCCCCTGCGCATCGTCGCGGCGCCGGTACAGCTTGTCGAGCTCCCGATAGGTGAGGTCGAATTCCCATGCCTCGGGCCGCTCGCGGGCGAGCGCGCCGAGATCGTCGAGGGCCTCGGCATTGATCGGCTTCAGCTCGAGCGCGACGATGAAGCTCTCGGCCGCCGCGCGCGGATCGCCGGTCATCCGTGCGACCACGCCGCGGCGCCGGTAGAAGTCGCTCCGCGTGCTCGGATCGCCGTCGCGCATAGCTTTCTGCGCGAGCGCCGTGGCCAGCGGCTGCGCCTTGTCCCACTCGCCGGCATCATAGAAGTGCTCGAACAGTGCCTGGTTCGCCGGCAGGCAGTCGGGATCGACCGAGAGCGCGCTCTCGTAGTAGGTCATCGCCTTCTCGCCATCTCCGAGCTGCTTGTCGAAGATGCGGCCGATCTGCGCGAACACACCTGCGCGCTCCTTGTCGTCCTGCCAGAGCTTGACCTCGAGCTCGAGCGTCTCGATCACGCGCGGCCACTCCTCGCGACGGCGATACAGGTCGCGAAGGCCGTGGACGGCCGGCAAGCATGCGGACGACGTCTTGATCGCCGCGTCGTAGTAGCGGATCGCGTCCTGCTCGCGGCCGAACTTGGCCTCCATCACCGAGCCGCAGCGGAAGTAGAGCAGCGCCTTGGTGTTGCGGTCGGTGGTGACCTTGATCAGCTTGCGCGTGACCTCGATGAACTCCGCCCACTGCTCCGTCGATTCGTAGATCCGACCGAGTGCGTCGAGCGCGTCGCGATTCTCGGGCTGCAGCTCGAGGATCTTCGAGTAGTGCTCGGTCGCCATGTCGACGTCCCGCGCACCTTCCTCGGAGACCCGCGCGATCCGCTTGAGTAGCTCGACCGACTCGGCCTTCCCCTGGGTCTGGGTCAGCCGCATCTTCAGGATATCGATCAGGCCGCTCTTGTCCTGCGCGTCCTCGTAATAGCGCTCGAGCGTGCTCGCCGCGGCGGCATCCGCCGGGTCGACAGCGAGCAGCTTGCGCTGCAGCCGCATCGAGTGCCGGGCATCCGTGGCGTGCTCCGCGGACAGCTGTGCGGCGGACCGCAACGCATCGGTCTTGCGCAGCGGATCGCGTTGCGTCTCGGCGCGCTTCTCGAACGCATCGATCAGTGGTTGCCAGTTGCTGCGCTGGGCGCACAGACCTTCGAGGATCTTCACCGCGGGCGCGGGCTGCGAGTCGACCTCGATCACCTTTTGATAGGACGCGATGGCCGCATCGACCTGACCGAGGAAGTTGAGCTGCACGTTGCCGCGGCGCGAATACAGATCGCCGAGCCGATACGCGCGCGACACGCCGTTCTCGACATGGGCGATCGCGCTCTCGTAGAGCTGCATCGCCGCTGCCCAGCGCTCGGCCTTGTAGCAGACCCGCTCCATCGCGGTGAACACCTCGCGGTTGGTCGGATCGGCGGCGAACGCGGCGGTGTAGGCGGCGAGCGCGCCATCGATGTCACTTCGGTTCGAGCGCAGGGTCGCCACGCGGTGGAACAGGAGGGCCCGTGCCGGGAGTTCCTTGGTGCCCTCGGCGCGTGCTTCGAGGATCCGGGCGAGCTCGCGGTCGCGGCCGGTTGCCTCGTAGAGTGACTCGAGCGCCGCCGCCGCCGTCTGATCATCGGGGCGCAGGGCGAGGACGCCCTCGTAGGCGGCGACGGCGTCGACCTGGCGTCCGAGCTTGTTGGCGCGCAGATCGCCGAGCTCGAGCAGCACCGAGATCTGGCGCTCGATGTCACTCGGCTTGATCGTCGGGAGCTCGCGCTCGAGCACGAGGGCGACCTCGGGCCAGCGCTGCGAACCGCGGAGCAGCCGCAGCAGCTCGCGCTGGCGCTGATCGTCGGGAGCCGCGGCTTGAGCGACCATGAGCATGCGGATCGCGCCGTCGGTATCTCCGAGCTCGGTCTCGTAGAGCTTGGCGAGCTCGGCGGCGCGCTGCGCCTTCTCCGCGGGAACCGTGGCCGCCTCGAGCTGCTTGCGGCGGACCTCGGACAGCTCCGACCACTCGGCGATCTTCGCGAGCGCCTCGGCGAGGACGTCGACATTCCGTGGGGTCTGCGGTGCGCCGCGGAACGCGCGGGCCAGCTCGTCCCACAGGCCGAGGGCGCGCGCCGGATCCTCGATCCCGATCAGCGCCTCGGTCTGATCCGGCTCGACGCTGAGCACCTCGAGGTACGCGGCGACCACGGCCTCGGGCTCCCGACCGAGCTCGGTCAGCGTGCGTGCGAGCTCGGTCTGCAGCTGCATCCGGCGCTCGATCGCCGGATCGGTGGCGAGCTCGGCGCGGACGATCGCGAGCGCCTTGTCGAGGCGCCCGGCCTGACGGTGCAGGCGAGCCTGCTCGCGGAGCGCCGCGGGATGCTTGGCCTCGGCCGCGTGCTCGAGCGCCACCAGCGCCGCGTCCTCGTCTCCACGGCGCTCCTCGGCGGCGGCGATCTCGACCCAGATCTCACCCTGCTTCGCCGGCGCGGCGATCAGCTCGGCCGCCTTCCTGCGGAGCTCGATCGCGCGCTGCCACAGCTGGTCGCGATCGCACAGCTTCGCGAGCGTCAGCATCGCATTGGCATCGTCCGGACGCTCGATGATCAGCCGCTCTAGCGCAGCGCGTGCGGCCGTCGGATCGCCGAGGTGCTCGTCGAGTAGCTCCGCGTGCTCGCGGGCCGCCTGGGCGCGCGCATCCTTGCTGGTCAGCGAGGTCGAGAGCTCCGAGAGCACCTTCGACAGCTGCTCGTAGTCCTTGCCGGCGCGATATACCGCGGCGAGCGCGGCGCGGCAGAACGGATCTCTGGGACCGAGCTCCGCGGCGCGCCGCAACGACTCCTCCGCCTCGACAAAGTCGCCGCGCGCGAGATCGACGATGCCGCGCGCACACCATAGAGCAGCGGCGCTGCGTTCGTCGGTCTCCGCCTTGGCGGTGGAAGTGTAGGCCTCGGCGAGCTGATCCTCGTCGCCGTAGCGGTGCAGCCGCACCAGATGATCGGAGGTGGTGGGCAGCGACGTCTCGGAGCTGGCGCGGGTCCACAGCACGAGCGCCTTGGCGCGCTCGCCCCGGCGCTCGGCGAGCGCGGCTGCCCAGCGCACGAATAGACCGCCGCGCTCCTCGAACCGCACCATCGTCGCGGGGCACGGAGTTCCAACCTCGATTGCATCGAGCCAGCGCTCGGCGACGACGCTGTCGACGGTATCGACCACCGCACGCGCGAGCGCCGTTACCGAGGGATCGTTGGTGGCGGCCGCCAGCTCGAGCGCGCGCCAGGCATGGGTCGACGCGACCTCGAGGCTCGATGGATCACTCGCCAGCTTGCGGTGCGCGGCGAGCGCGGCCATCCGATCGACGGCCCCGGCCGCCGACCACGCGGAGCGCAGGTGGGCGATCCGTTGGGCCGCGCCGGGCAACTGGGCGGCGGGATCCTCCGCGCACTGGTCCCAGAGGGCGAGGGCCTGCTTGTGCTGGCGGTCGCGTTCGAGCTCTGCACCCACGGCGTGGCGGGTGGCGAGCGCCTCGGCAGCTCCACCGGCGAACGACCCGACCAGCTCGGCGCGCTTGTCGAGGATCTCGTAGCGTCGTTCGTCGTCGAGGATCGTGGCGGCGGCGATCGCGAGATCGAACGTGCGCAGCCAGCCGAGCTCCGCGTTGTCGAGGTTGCCGATGCCCGGATAGTGCTCGAGCTTGGCCCAGCAGGTCGCGAGCGCACTCGCCGCGTCACCGGTGCGATCGAGGAGCAGCGCCGCGGTGGCTGCGACCTCTTCGGGCGTCGAGCTCGCACTCAGCTCCCCACGGCGAACCTCCACGACGCGCGCCCAGTTGCCGACCACGGCATGCGCGAGAGCCGCGAGCTCGATCACGTGCGCACGCCAGGCTGGCGACAGCTTCGCGGCCAGCAGCCGGTCGGCGATCGCTGCGGTGCGGTCCGCACGGCCGTGCCGCCAGAGCCAGGCCTCGGCGAGCTCGATCGCGAGCGGACCGGTGTCCTCGCCGATCCGGGCATCGGCGGCGGTCAGCGCACCGACGTCGCCGGTCGAGAGCGCAGCGGCGAGTCGGAGCCGGGGCGCGAGCGGGTGACGATCCGCGAGCTCGAGGAACCGGATCGCCTCTTCGGGCTGGTGCAGCGCATCCCAGCTGGCGAGCGCGGTGCGAACGTTGAGATCGGCGAGCCGGCCATCGTCGTCTCCGGCGAGCAGCGCCTCCGCTTCACTCGCGATCAGTTGCAGCATTCGCTCGACGAGCGCGCCCGCATCCGGCGCCTCGAAGTTGCGCGTGATCTCCGAAAGCTCCTCGGGAGGTGCCTGCTCGGGAGGCGCCTGAATGACCACAACATCCGTCTTCGCGTGCGCAGGGGCTACCTGCGAGCGAACATACGGAATGGGCGGCGGCTTAATCCCCGGCGCTCGGATCGGAGGCGGATCCGCCATGCGACTGACGATCGTACCAGGACAGCCGGAAAAGACGCCAGAACCTGACCAGCCGGTGCTACCCTCACTGCCGAATGACGCAGCGCCGGGCGATCTGCGTCAGCCGCGATGACGGCGTCCGCCGGGTCGTGGGCGCAGCCCTGGCAGGCGCCGGGCTCGCCGTCGAACACGCCGAAACCCTGCCGTCCCCGGAAGGGTGCGTCGGGGTGTCCCTGGTCGTCATCGACAAGGCCACCCGACAGGGCGCCGGGGACCATCTGAAGGCAGTTTCGGTGCCGGTGGTCGTCGTCGGAGATGATCTCGACGATGACGGCCTGATCACCCTCATGCTCGAGCAGCCGGTCTCCCACCTCGTCGGGGACGCCTCGGACCCAGATCTCGGCATCACCAGCCAAAAACTCGCATCCGGTGACCTGTTCGGCCTCGAGAAGTACCTGTCGGCAGGTACCAAGGTCGGCGAGCGGGTGATCCGCTCCGATCGCGACAAGCGCCACGCGATCGACGAGGTCTGCGCCTGGGCCGAGGTGGTCGGCGCGCGCCGCCCGGTGGTTCACCGGATCACCTCGGTCGTCGACGAGCTGCTGATGAATGCGCTCCGCGACACCAACGAGGATGGCCAGCGCCGCGCGATCCTGCGCTGGGCGTCCGATGCAGGAACGGTGGCGATCTCCGTCGGAGATGGGTTTGGCACGCTGAGCCAGCGCGACGTCATCGACCACGTCCGCCGAGCTCGCAACGAGCGCGGCCGGCCGCAGCCGAAGACCGAGTCCGACGGTGCGGGGCTCGGCCTCTACCTGGTCCTCGCGAACGTCGCGTCGCTGATCGTCAATGTCGCGCCGGGTCGCGAGACCGAGGTCGTGTGCTTGTTCGACCTCGCGAAGTCGGGGAGCCGCGGTGCGGTGGTGGCCGGCGTCCGCTCGCTCCACGTCTTCTCCGCGGCGAACTGACCCGGTATCCGGTGGCGACCCAGATGTCGACGGTCCGGCGCGAGCTCGCCGCCGTGGTCGATGCGGACCTGCCGTCGCGGATCCGCGCCGTGTTCGCTGCGCGCCTCGACTTCCCGCCGATCACCGCGGTCGCGAAGCAGCTGGGGATGTCGACTCGCACGCTCAAGCGCAGGCTCGCCGACCACGACACCACGTTCTCGGCGCTGCGCGACGAGCAGCGCCTGCAGCGGGCGCTGCTCCTGCTCGACAACCGCGAGCTCTCGATCGGCGAGGTCGCCATGGGGCTCGGGTACAGCGAGCTGTCGAACTTCACCCGCGCGTTTCGCAAGTGGACCGGGATGACGCCCGCGGCGTATCGCGGCCGCTAGCTCACAGCAGCAGGAAGATCGCGATCCCCGCGGCGAACAGTCGTCGGAGCCTACTGCCGCAGGATCGCAAACACCGCTGGAATCACGACGAAGATCGTCCACCAGCCGAGGATCCACGCGAGCTTCGCGCGGCGGCGTGCGGCGTCGGCGATCGGGAGTGTCGCCGACAGCTTCACCAGCTCGATCGGAGGGCGATACAGCCGGCGCGCGACCGCGAGTCCGTAGGCGCTCACGCCGACCAGGGTTGCCGTGAGCCATGGAGTGGGATCGGTGGGGCGCGCGATGCCGATGATCACGAGGACGAGGAAGCTCAGCGCACCGAGTGCGAACACCATCGGATAGCGGCGGCGCATGAGCCGCGCGTCCTTGCTGTAGGGCAGGGCGGCGTCGCCCGAAAGCCTTGCGATCAGCTGCTCGATCCGGGTCGGCGGGTGGATCTCGAGCATCGCGAGGCGCTGGCGATCGAGCGCGGAGACATCCCGGAGGATCGTGCCCATCAAGCGCGGTGCGGTGGCGCGCGTGGCGATCATCGACGCGATGCTGAGGCCGGCGATCACTGCGAGCACGATCGGCATCGGCACGTTGGGCGAGCCGCCGGTCAGCCACGAGCTCGAGATCAGGACGCCGACGATCACCAGCGTCGACGCAAAGCCGGGGAATGCACCGAGCGCCGCGGTCGACGGGTTCGGCGGCTGCGTGGAGATCTCGCGCCGATCTCGGTCGATTCCCGCCGCGACCCGCAGCTGCTGCACGCGCTCGCTCTGGCCGATCGCGACCAGCGAGGCGGCCCAGATCGCGACGGCGGGGAGGAGCAGCGCCGCGGCGAGGCCCAGCGCGGCCGCCAGCGCGAGGTGGCGCAGCGCGAATTCGAACGACAGCCGCGCGAGCGGAATCGTCGCGAGTCCCATGGCGAGCGTGGTGGCTGCCGCGGCCCGCACGCAGCGCCACAGCGCCGCATCGAGCAGCGGGCCGCCGTCGATCGGGAGCTGTGCGAGCAGCGCCGCGTCCGCGCGCCAGTACAGGTGAAATGGTACGCGCATGAACGCCGCCGCATAGGCGGCGAGGGCGCCCGCGAGCCAGGCATGACTCGCCGCGATCGGGCTCTCGGTGGTGCGCCAGGCAATCCATCCCGCGATCGCGCCGCCGGCGAGCAGCGCGATCACCAGCGAGCTACCGAGCACGCCGAGGCTGTGTGACCCGCGGGACCGCCGCTCGTGGAGGGCCGACCATCGGATCAGCTCGGCGCTGGTCACGCGGGGCCCTCATCCGCGATCAGCGAGACATAGAAATCCTCGACCGCGCTCGGGCCCTTCCCGAGCAGCTGCGCGAGCGGAAGGCCCGACATGTCGGTGACCAGCTGGCCCTTGTCCATCAACAAGATCCGGTCGCACATCCGCTCGGCCACCCCGAGGAGATGGGTCGACATCAGGATCGTGGCGCCGCGCGTGGCCGCCGCCTTGAGCGCCGCGCGGGCCAGGCGCGAGGCGTGAGGATCGAGGCCGTTGAGGGTCTCGTCGAGGAGCACCAGCTCCACGTTACCTACCAGCGCCGCGGCGAGACCCACGCGCTGCCGCATGCCGAACGACAGCTCGCGACACGGCCGCGCGAGGATCTTCTCGAGCCCGAGCGATGCGAGCACGGCCTCCGCCCTTGCACGATCACTGCCGCGCGCCTCCGCCACGAACGTCACGTGCTCGGCGACCGTGAAGAACTCGTAGAGCGCGGGCGGCTGATCCGCGAAGCCGACCTTGCCGCGGGCCGAGCGCGGCGCGGTGGCGAGGTCCTGGCCACAGACGATGATCCTCCCGGAGGTGGGAACGATCGATCCGGCGATCGCCGACAACGTGGTGCTCTTGCCCGCACCGTTGGGGCCGAGCAGCAGCACGATCTCGCCCGCTGCGAGCGTGAGGGTGAGGGCATCCACGGCGAGCCGCTTGCCGTAGTGGATCGTCAGGTTCTCGATGTTCGCGAGCGCGGTCACTTGGTGGCTGGCTCCCAGGTGTAGACCACCACGTACAACAGCTTCTGGGTGCCGTGCGCGGGTACGGTCATCCGCATCGCGATCTGTTGCGGGCCTTCCTTGTCGGCCTCGAGCGCGGAGCGATACGCGAGCGTCCAGTTCTGCCCGCGGTAGAGGTGCTCGCGGATCACGACCTCGACCGGTGTCGGGCGGGTGTTCGCCACGCTCAGTACGAACTCCTCGACCAGCCGCTTGCCGTCCTCGTCGAGCGTCAGCTCGCGGCGTTCGCGCTTGCCGGTGACGCCGGCGGCGGTTCCGATCGCGACGGTGTCCTTGTCGGCGACCCGGGTGGCGGCCTCGAACAGCCTGGTCTCGCCCAGCACGGCCAGCGAGCCATCGCTACGGCGCTCGAGCAAACGCACCGGCCCACCGGGAAGACCGCTGCTGCTAGCCGCGGGACGCATGACCTCGAAGCTCTCGGTGACCCGGGATGCAGCGGCGGGGATCACGCCGAGGGCGGTGTCGCGGATCGGCGCCGAGCCGCCGTGGTCGAGCCGCGTGCCGACCGGATCATAGACCAGCACCGAGTGCAGCCTGCGCGGTGGATCGCCGGGCAACAGCTCGACGCGGGTCTCGCCGGTCCCGAGCGCGATCATGCCGAGCGGCCGAGGTGGTGCGAGGGGTGTGCTGCTCGCCGGCGTGCTCGCGAGCACGGCGCCGAACTGCTCGGCGAGCCGGCCGCGCCAGGCGCCGAGCTCGCTGTCGATGACGAACACCCGCGCGTGCGCGAACGCGATGCCGGTGGTGTTGCGGATCGCGATCGCACCTCGCACCGTGACCTGCGCACGCGCCGGCGTGGTCGTCATCGTGTACGCCGCATCCCAGATGATCCGATCGGTGACATAGCCGAGCGAGAGCGTGTAGTGACCCGCGTGCGGGCCGGCGACCACGAACGTCAGCTCGGTGGGCGTGATCGCTGCGACCGGTGGGGGAACGGCAGGCTCGTCGTTCTCGGACCCGGACTCGCCAGCTTCGCCGTCGGCGTCGGCCGCGTCGGGTGTGTGGTCCACCGCGGGAACGGCCGACTCGGGCGGGGTGACCGCGCGCAGCTCCGAGATCGACAGCTCTCCGCGATCGAGCACGACGACGTCATCGAGACCCACGCCGATCGCGACCTTGACCATGATGGTGGTGGTCTCGGCCGGCGGGATGTCGAGCTCGATGCGCTGCCGGACCAGCGTACGATCGCGATACATCGTGAGCTCGTCGCCCGCGGGAGCTTGCGGCACGGCGCGCGTGAGCTTCGGGCCACACCCGGCAACTCCGATGACGGCGAGCAGCGCGCGCATCACCATGTGTAGCTGACGGTGTACGTCACGGTCTTCTTGCCGCCCGGTGCGAGCCGGGCGCGGTACTCGAGCGTCTGCGCGCCGGCGCGCTGGCTCTTCGCGTCCTCGGCGTCGAGCCGCCACCCCGGCCATCGCCACGCGAACTCGCGGATCACGATGTCCGCGGGACGTCTGGACTTGCTCTCGACCTTGACCTCGAGCTTCTCGGTGACCGTGTGGGCTCGCTCGTCGTAGTTGCAGCTCACGGCGCGGCGCTCGCCGACGATCTCGGTCTGCGGCGCGATCCGGATCCGCGCGAGCCCGGGGCCCGACCGCAACGGCTCCTCGCTGACGACCTCGAGCCGGTCCGCCTGGCGACGGAACAGCCGCACCTTGCCCTCGGGCAGCGCGTCCTTGGTCGGGACGTCGAGCTCCACCGCGATCTCCGCGCGACCACTGCCCATGCCGACCCCGTTGAACTGATTGCAGTCGGTGTTCGGGTACGCCTGGAAGCCGCGCGACGGATCGGGCATCGCCTCGTAGGTCACCACCGAGCGCGCCCTGGCGGCCTGCTGGGTCGGGATCAGCTCGACCTGGACCGCCTGGCCAGCACCCAGACGCACGGCAGCTGCGATCGCGTAGCGAGCCGGCGTCGGTGGAGGCTTCGACGATCCGGTCGCTCCGGGGCCAGAGCCGCCGGTCACCAGCGTGAGCTCCGCGCCATCGAACGTGGCCCCGGTGGCGTTCTTGACCGTGGCCCACGCAGAGAACGCGACGGACGTGCCGGCGTCATCGAGGACGGCGAGATAGTCGGCGCTCCAGGTCATGCCATCGGCGCGGTAGCTGACCTCGATGTCGTGCTTCCCCGGCTTCTGTGACGCGAGCCGCCAGATCAGGGTGGGCTTGTCGATGCTGGAGCCGGCGGGGAGCCGTACGTCCTGGAGGTAGCCGTCGCGGCGCATCACGGCGAGCCTGCGCTGATCTCCGGTTCCGAGCTCGAGCACGAGGACCTGCTCGTCGACCGAGCGCAGCACGCCGGTCAGCTCGCCCTTGGGGGTGACCACGGTGATCGTCGCGTCGACGTGACGATGCAGGATCTCGGTCGGGGTGCTCGCGCCCGCGGAGAACCGCTGTTCGATGATCGTCGTCGACGGATCGGTCAGATCGCGGAGCTGCACCGAGGCCGCATCGACGGTGGCCGCGACCCCGGGGATCCGGACCTCGCCGCCACCCATGACCTCGACGTCCCTGCGCTCGCTGATCAGCGCCCCCGTCGTCGGAGCGTAGCCGCCGTAGCTCAGGCCGCCATAGACCTGCGAGGCAGGACCCGCGGCGGACCACACGGTGATCTTCGTGCGAGCGCCGTTACCGCCGGCGGCCGCGGTGGCCGCGAGGACCGCCATCGCGACGATTCCGGCGATGGTTGCGCGCCCCATGAGTCGAGCATACGACGGCGCCCCAGGCGGGAAGGTTCCACATATGTGTATAGTGGCAACGTGGTGGTCGCGACGTATCCGGGAACGGTGTCGCCCTTGCGGGGCTTGGACCCTTTCGGAGAGGCCGAGCGTGATGTCTGGCATGGACGGGAGACCGAGCGCGATGAGATCGCGAAGATGGTCACGGCCGATGGGTTCCGTGCGGGCCTCGTCTATGGCGAGCCGGGCGTCGGCAAGACCTCGCTGGTCCGCGCCGGTCTGATCCCGTACCTCCGCGATCACGGCATCGTCGCGCTCGCGTGCGAGGACCTCAGCCAGCCCGCGCAGAGCTTCGCCTCCGGCCTGTCGTCGTTCGGGATCCAGCCGAACAACAACGAACCACCGGTCGCGTTCGCCACCCGTGCGGTGGCCGCAGCCGTTGCGGGCCAGCAGTTCGTGTTCGTCGTCGACGATATCGATCTGATGTGCGCGGACGACAAGGCGGTCGGCGAGCTGTCGGATCTGTTCGCGCGCGTGGTCAGCCGGTCGGGAGGTCGCGCGCGGTTTCTGTTCGTGTGTGCGAGCGAACGGCAGCACCTGCTCGGCGCGCTCGAGCGGCGCACCGGCTCGTTGTTTCCGCCGTCGGCGCGCTACGAGCTGCCGCGGATCCCGGTCGCGCTCGCGAGCTCGATCTTCGATCGGATGCTCTCGTTATCGGGCGTTGCGGCCGATCCGCCGCTCGCCGATGCCGTGGTGCAGGGGATCAGCCGCGGTCAGCCCCTGCTCGCCGCGGATCTCCAGATCTGCGCGATGGCGATGCGTGACCTCCGGATCACCACGCTCGCGGCGCTGCACAAGATCGGCGGGCCCACCGAGCTCGAGTCGCTGTGGCTCCACGAGGCGTGCAAGGCCACCGGCAACGAGCGCTCGGCGCTGCGGCTGTGCGCGGAGCTGGCCGCGACCGGTCACATTCCGCGCACCGCCGACTCGGTGGTCAAGCGGATCAACCTGGACATGGGGTACGCGCAGCAGGCGCTGAACGTCCTCGAGAGCAAGGGCGTGATCATCCGCGCAGATCCGGCGGCGCTGACCTGGATCCTCCGCCACGAGGTGCTGACCCAGCGGGTCCGCGAGCTCACCGCACCCGCGCGGGCGGCGGCGCGCCGTGGCTTCGATCTGCTCGGTAGCAAGACCCAGAACAAGGAGCGGCTGAACCTCCGCGAGCTGCGCGCGCTGCGTAGCGAGGGCATCGCCGCGGTCACTCCCGAGGAGCAGGACGTCCTCGATCGCAGCAAGCGCTACTACATGATCATCGCGGCCGCGATCGCGGCGGCTCCGGTCGTGATGCTCATCATCATCTGGTTCGCGATGCGCGGCCGGGTCTATTACGACCTCGAGCCGCAGGCCGGCGGCGATCGGGTCGTCGTGCGCAAGGGACGCGCGGGGCTGTCCGCATTTCACTGGCTCCCCGGCGGGTTCGGCAACGAGGTCGCCGATACCGGCCTGACGCGCCCAATGGTGGCCGCCGAGGCGTGGAAGAAGGTCGAGAATCACGACACCGGCGCCGCCAAGGGCGACTGGGACGAGCTCGTGCCCAGGATGATGGCGCCGCAGCTCGCGGGCCTCGTCGACTACGCGACCACTGGCAACGAGAAGACGCTCGAGGCCCTGAAGGCGGCGGCCAAGGATCCCGAGGATCTCGCCGAGCTGTTGACCGCGCTGCGCCCGATCGCGCGTGGCACGACCACCGAGGTCCAGCTCGTCGAGGCGGCGCTCAAGACGCCGTCACCCGCCGTGCAGCGCGCAGCCGTGGCCGCCGCCGGAGCCGCCGCGCAGCGCGGTGATCACTACGCCGAGACCTTGGCGCTGACGCTGATCTCGCCCGATTCCGAGCTGCGGCGGATCGCGTTCGCCTCGGTGCGCAGCCTCGGCGAGCGTGGTCGGACGCTGTTCGCCAAGGCGCTCGAGGGCAATCCCGATCCGTCGGCGCGCCGCGAGCTGCTGGTCGAGGTCTCGACGATCAACGTCGACGACTCGTCGTCCGCCACCAGCGCGATGGCGGTGCTCGGCGATCCGGATGCATCGCCGGCGCTCCGCGAGCGCGCGAAGACACAGATCCGGGGTGCCCTGGCGACCGCACCCGATGCCACTGCTGCGCTCCTGACCAAGCTGATCGCGCAGGATCGCGCTCCGGCTGATGCGCGGATCTACGCGATCGGGCTGCTCCGCGATCTCGATCCGCTGCCCAAGGTTCCCGATCTCGTCGAGTCCGCACGCACCGCCTTTGCATCGCGCTCGGCCGGTGTCCGCGCGGCCGCGTTGCCGCTCTACGCCAAGGCGGATCCCGAGCGCGCCGGTGGGGATCTGTCGACGATGCTCGACGACAAGAAGCTCGACAAGTCCCTGCGGGTCGCCGCTGCGCTTGCGTGGGGCGAGGTCGCACCCACGGCGAAGGGCGCCGCGGAGAACGCGCTCGATCGAATGCTCAAGGACGAGGATCAGGACGTGCGCGCGGCCGCGGCCACAGCATCCGGCAAGGCCGGTCGCGCGTATCAGGATCGGCTGATCAAGATGGCGAAGGCCGAGAACTACTCGGTCCGGGTCGGCGCTGCCGAGGGCCTCGCGGCGAGCGCCGAGAGCGGCGGCAATGTCGGGGTCGCGGTCGCCGGCATCGCGCAGCTGTGGCGCGAGAAGGGCCGGCCGCGGCGCGACGCGGTCAAGGTGTTCGCGCACCTCGCGAAGAAGAAGCCGGCTGCCGTGCTCGAGTACCTGAGCCAGGCCGCGCGGATGACCGAGGATCCGGCGCTCCATCCGATCGGCGTCGAGGGCTTGTGCAACGCGGCGCTCGCCGGCAGTGCCGAGGCGCGTCGACTGCTCGCGCGCTCGATCGATGATCCGTCGGTCGACGTTCGCCGGATCGTGATGAGCTGCGTGGCCGACGGGCCCGAGCCCGCGAAGAACGGCGCCGTGATCGCGGCGAAGCTCGTCGGTGACACGAGTAGCGAGATCCGGGCGGATGCGGCGCGGGTGCTCTCGATGTCCGCGGCCAAGGGCAACAAGAACGTCGGTGAGGCGCTGGTCAAGATGCTCGACGATCCGGACCGCGAGGTCCGCGTGATCGGGATCCGCGCGATCGGGGCGCTCGGTGCTGATGCACCGAAGGCAGCGCAGGCCACGATGGTCAAGATGTTCGAGCGCAGCGACGAGTCCGAGAAGCTCGCCTTGCTGCGCGCGGCGAAGGTGATCGGCGCCGCCGAGCTGATCGGGATCGCGATCACCGACAGCTCCCCGCTGATCCGCGTCGAGGCGGTCGATGCCGCGCTCGGGTCGGGGTTGCGCGCCGGAGCCACGCTCTCTGCCGCGCTCGCGGATCCGGATCCGCAGGTTCGCAAGGCGGCGCTCGAGCGGCTGGCCGCGCAGAAGGACAAGCTCGACCCGGCCGTGCTCGATCGGACGCTCGCGCTCGCGGTTCGCGATCCGAACCCCGAGCTCAGTCAGCTCGCGCTGACCACGATCGCGCGGGTCGCCGCCAAGGACGCGGTCGTCGCCCGCTTGCATCGATCGCTCTCCTCGCGCGCCGAACGCGAGCGTGCACAGGCAGCCGCAGCGGCGATCGGCCTCGTGGATCGAGATGCCGCGCTCGCCAGCCAGTTGCTCGAGCCGCTGCTCGACGATCCCTCGCATGACGTCCGCGTGGCGATGCTGCCGGCGCTCGGTGCCGCCTATGCGAAGACCAACGAGCCCGAGAAGCTCGCCGATATCCTGCGCGACTCCGAGACCAACGCGATGCGCCGGCTCGTGATCGCCGCCGCGTTCATCACGCTCGCGCGCACCGATGCCGGTCGCGCGGCCACCGAGTCCTCGCTCGGCAAGGTGGTCAAGGACGGCCCGCCGATGGCGCGCCAGATCTCGAAGCTCGTGGGCGGGCTGGTCGGCGGCAAGGCGGACGGCATGGCGTTCCTGCAAGAGCTCGTCCCGTAGACCCAGACCAGCACGCTCGAGGGCTACTGGCAGAGTACGAACCGGCAGTCAGCGCTGGAACACGGTCCACCGGCGTACCGCGACCGGCGCGGGCAGCGCCTTCGACGTGTACTCGAGCTGCTCGAGCATCGCGCCCTGCTCGGCGAGCAGCTCGGCCACGCCGGGAGAGGCGTACGTCGTCTCGGCCATCGCGATCTGATAGCCCTCGGCGAGCGCCTGCAGCTTCGCTGCGATGTTCACCGTGCCGCCGAAGAAGTCCGCGTTGGAGTTCAGCCGCACGGCGATGCACGGCCCGGTATTGAGCGAGATCCGCAGCCGGATCGGCGTGTCGGAGCGGTCGGGGTGAAACGTGGTGTGGATCTTCTGCGATGCACGCAGCGCGTCTACTGGATTGACGAACGTGGCCATCACCGCGTCGCCGATCGTCTTGACCACCGCACCGCGGAACTCGGTGACGATCGCGAACACCTCGTCGAAGTGCCGCTTGATCTCGATGAACGCACCCGGATCACCGCGCTCGGCATAGAACGCGGTGGAGCCGACGACATCGGTGAACAACAGCGTCTGCTGACCCACGCCGAGCCGAACGTCCGCGCCGATGTACTCCTCGGAGAACAGATCGCGAAACTCCTGGAAGCTCAGCAGCTGACCGGCGCGCAGGGCGTAATCGCGCCACTCCGCCTCGGCGATCGTGAACGACTGCGGCTCCTCCGCATCGTTGGTCAGCTCGAACGTGGCGTTCGGCGCCGCCTTGACCACCGTGCCCTCGAGGCTCGAAGCCCACGTCACCGACGACGCACCGCTGTCCTCGACGTCGAGGTACCAGCCGCCCTTGTTCGCCCGGAACACGTTGTAGCGGCCGGGCTTGAGCCCGGGATCCACCCGCTCGGTCGAACCGGGCGGCAGCGTCCATTGCACGCGGATATGCTCTTTCTTGAACGGCTCGGCGCTGCAGTACGTCTGTTCGGCGATGTCGCGGATCGACGAGTGCACGCGAAACGTCACCTCGACGGTCTCGGGGGCATCCGTGGTGAACGTGACCTGACATGGATCGCAGTGACTGGTCGCCTGCAGCGCCGACAGCGTGCCGTTCTCGTCGCGCACGCCACGGCAGTGCGGGCACACGGTGTCCCACGACAGGCTCAGCACGCCCGAGCGCGTGGCATGAAGCGCGACCTTGAGCAGCTCGTCCTCGGGCAACTGCCATGCTCGCGCGCGCTCGCGGATCTGGATCCGCGCGAGATCCATGTCATCCCCGGTCCGGATCCAGTCGAACAGCTTCTCGACGCTCGCGCGATCCAGCCCGTCGGCGATCAACGCGTCCTGCTGCATGCGCAGCCGCCGCTCCGAGATCGGATCGAGCACCGGCGGTGGTAGCAGCAGCTGCGCGGGCTTCGCAGCGGCGAGCTGCTGGGCGAGCGCGGGGAGCACGCGCCGGTAGGCCTTCTCGAGGCTCGGGAAGCCGAGCCACAGCGCCGCACTGCCGAGCACCCCGCGCGGGATCGCGCCGAAGTACAGATAGACGCGACAGCCGGTCGCCGTCGGATCGACGCGATGGATCGCGTACATCACGCGCATGAAGCCGCGCTCGTAGATCCGGGTACAGGTGAGCCACTGATTCGCCACCCAGTTCCACGGCACCTCGAACCACTCGTGCCGGACGCCGCCCGGCCTGGCCGAGCCATAGCGCTTGCCGTCGCGCTCCACGAACACCATCTCCGGGGTCCCGAGCGCACGGTTCATCCGCGAGGTGTCTGCGATGTGGGGCCAGATCTGCTCCGGCGTGCACGGAAGATCGATCGTCCACAGCCGCTCGATCCGCTTCTCGTTCGCCCACTCGGAGGGGAACGGATGCAGCTTCAGGAGCTGCTCCGCGCTCAGGGGCTCCCCTGCGGAATTCCCTGCTAAGGTCGCTTTCGAGGACGCCATGCCCACGACAGTGTATCGCAGCTGCCCGTTGTGCGAGGCGACCTGTGGCGTCGCGATCGAGATCGAGGGAGACCGCGTGATCTCGGTGCGCGGCGACGACGCCGATCCATTCAGCAAGGGCTACATCTGCCCGAAGGGCACCGCGCTCGCCGACCTCCACCACGATCCGGACCGGCTGACCCGTCCGCTCGTCCGCGACGGCGCGTCGTGGAAGCAAGTCGGCTGGGACGAGGCGTTCGAGCACGTCGCGCAGAAGCTCGTCGGGATCCGCAAGGCGTACGGCAACGATGCGGTCGCGGTCTATCAGGGCAATCCGACCGCGCACAACCTCGGCCTGCTGACCTACGGCCAGCTGCTCATGCGCACGCTCGGCACCAGGAACGCGTACTCGGCGACCTCGATGGACCAGCTGCCGCACATGCTCGCGGCGCTGTTGATGTTCGGCAACCAGCTCCTGATGCCGGTGCCCGACATCGATCGCACCGATCTGATGATCTGCCTCGGCGCCAACCCGCTCGCCTCCAACGGCAGCATCATGACCGCGCCCGACGTGAAGGGGCGGCTGAAGGCGATCCGCGATCGCGGCGGCAAGGTGATCGTCCTCGATCCTCGCCGCACCGAGACGGCGGAGAAGGCGGACCAGCACCTGTTCATCCGCCCGGGCACCGATGCGCAGCTGCTGCTCGCGATCTGTCACGTGCTGTTCGCCGAGAAGCTGGTGCGCGGCCGGCTCGCGATGACCGGCGTCGCCGAGCTCGACGCTGCATCGAAGGGCTGGACGCCCGAGCGCGCGGCCACGTTCACCGGCATCGCGGCCGACGAGATCCGCGGCCTCGCGCGTTCGCTCGCCACCACGCGGCGCGCCGTGCTCTACGGCCGGATCGGCGTCTGCACCCAGGAGTTCGGCGGGCTCGCTGCCTGGCTGTGCTACGCGGTCAACGCGCTCACCGGTCACCTCGACGAGCCCGGTGGCCTGATGTTCACCACGCCGGCGGTCGATCCGCTGCCGCTCGCCGACCTGCTCGGGTTCGACGGTGGCTTCGGCCGCTGGAAGAGCCGGGTCAGCGGCCTTCCCGAGTTCGGCGGAGAGCTGCCGATCAGCGTGCTCGCCGAGGAGATCGAGACCGCGGGCAACGGCGCCGAGAAGATCCAGATCCGTGCGCTGCTCACCAGCGCCGGCAATCCGGTGCTGTCCTCGCCCGGTGGTCTGCGCCTCGAGGCGGCGCTGAAGACCCTCGACTTCATGGTCTCGATCGATCCGTACATGAACGAGACCACGCGGCTCGCGCATGTGATCCTGCCACCGACGTCACCGCTCGAGCGCTCGCACTACGACGCCGCGCTCAACGCGTTCGCGGTGCGCAACGTCGCAAAGTTCGCACCACCCACCTTCGAGCGCGGCCCCGACGCGCGTCACGACTGGGAGATCTGTCTCGCCCTGTGGACGCGGATCGGTGCGCCGGCCAAGCTCGGCGCCGCGAGCAAGCTCGTGCACAAGCTGCTCGGCAAGCTCGGGCCCGAGGCGATCATCGAACTCGCACTGCGCACGGGTCCGCATGGCTTCGGTCGCGGTGGGATGTCGCTGCGCAAGCTGAAGCAGTCGCCGCACGGCATCGATCTCGGCCCGCTCGTACCGCGGCTCCCCGCGCGCCTCGGCCACGCCGACAAGCAGGTCCACCTCGCGCCGGCGGAGTATCTCGCGGATCTCGCGCGGCTCGAGCGCAAGCTCGCACCGAATGGTCAGCTCGTGATGATCGGTCGCCGTCACCTGCGCAGCAACAACTCGTGGATGCACAACAGCGAGCGGCTGGTGAAGGGCCACGCGCGCTGCACGCTGCTGATCCACCCCGAGGATGCAACGTCGCGCGGCCTGACCGACGGTGGTAACGCCAAGGTGTCGACGCGGAAGGGCGCCATCGAGCTGCCCGTCGAGGTCACCGATACGATGATGCGGGGCGTGGTCTCGGTGCCGCACGGATGGGGCCACAACAAGCCGGGCACGCGGCTGCGCGTGGCCGAGTCGGTGCCGGGCGTCAGCGTCAACGACATCATCGATCCCGAGCGGATCGACGTCCTCTCCGGTACGAGTGCGCTCACGGGGCAGCCGGTCACGGTGGCGAAGGCATGAAGGACTCGTCGCTGTTCGATCAGATCGGCGGCGATGCACTGCGCACCGTGCTGACCGACTTCTACGATCGGTTGTTCGTGGACGTGATGATCGGCTTCATGTTCCAGGGCAAGGACAAGCGCCAGCTGATCCAGCGCGAGTGGGAGTTCACCGCGGGCTTCCTCGGCGCGCCGGGCATCACGTACTCCGGCCGCCCGATGCGCGCCGCGCACGGCCAGCACGCGATCTTCGGCGGCCACTTCGAGCGCCGCCTCCAGGTGCTGCGCGAGACGCTCGCGGATCACCACGTGGTGCCCGCGGTGCAGCAGGCCTGGATCGACCACACGCAGGCCCTGCGCGCGCAGATCACGAAGGACGTCGGCTCGGAGTGCAAGGACACCAGCGTCGTGGCCCCGGAGCAGGCGCCGCTGCCTCCCACCGACAGACCGATCAAGCTCGGGCGCAAGTAGCTTCGCCGCGGCACTGCGTCGCGTTGCGTAGATGGCTCGGGCAACGGAAGCGACGACGCACGAGAACGCCATCCACCACCTGCTGCGGACGAGGTACGGTACGCGTATGCGTTGCGTACCGATCCTGATGTCACTGCTCGCGGCGTGTGGTGGCGAATCCGACGGGCCGCGGCCGACGACGTTCGGCGGCGATCGCCCGGTCGATCTCAAGGCGCCCGCCACGCTGACCGAGGGCAAGCAGTACCCGCTGGTCGTCGTGCTCCATGGCTACGGAGCCTCCGGCTTCGTGCAGTCTGCGTACTTCGGCACGTCGATGCTGCCCGCGATGGATGCCGCGCTGGTGATCGCACCCGATGGCCTGGTCGACAGCACCGGCAAGCAGTTCTGGAATGCCGATGCCGCGTGCTGCGACTTCGATGGCAAGCACCCGGATGACGTCGCGTACATCGGCGGCCTGATCGACGCCGTGCTCGACAGCTGGCCGGTGGATCGGAAGCAGGTCTACGTGGTCGGTCACTCGAACGGCGGCTTCATGTCGTACCGGATGGCGTGCGAGCGCTCCGACGTGATCGCCGCGATCGCACCGCTCGCCGGGCTCGCAGCGTCCGATGCAGCGGCGTGCAAGCCGTCGCATCCGGTCAACGTGCTCCACATGCACGGCACCGCTGATGCGACGGTTCCCTACGGTCCGACGAGTGCGGTCGGCACGCTCGGTGCGCTCGGCAGCGTCACCCAATGGGCGCAGCACAACGGCTGCAGCACCACGCGCACGCCCACCGGTGATCGCGACCTCGAGTCGAGCCTCCCGGGCGCGGAGACCCACTCCTCGACGACGACCGGCTGCCCGGCGGGCGGGGCCGTCGACCTGTGGTCGATCGAAGGTGCGGGTCATATCCCGAACTTCAATGCCTCGTTCCTGCCCGGCTTGATGACGTGGTTCAGCGACCATCGCCGATCGTGATTGGCCAGGGAGCCACGGCATGTTATCGATCATCCAGCATGTGGTACCTGGGCTCCGTTCCGCACCAACCCGACGTCATGGATTGAAGACGTAGCGTTCGCCGTTTTCAATTCGTGCACTCCAGGTCTGCGAGGCTTCCCATGGACACCCAGCTCAAACTGCTCGGCAATCAACCGCCGGAGCTCGAACCGATCAAGCACATCAAGGCGCCGGTCGATCCGTCGACGCTGCACCACCGCCAGCTCCTCGACGGAGCGTTCTGGCAGAAGATCCCCGCCTACCGGCTGGTCGACGAGGCCACGTTCCTCGATCACACCTGGCAGGCGAAGAACACGATCACCAACCCGGCGAAGCTGCTGCAGGCGGTCCAGGATCTGGTGCCCCAGAGCTTCTACGACGACGTCGCGCAGGGCTTCTCGCGGTCGCCGATGTCGATCCGGGTCTCGCCCTACCTGCTGTCGCTGATCGACTGGTCCGCGGCATACACCGATCCGCTCCGCCGTCAGTTCGTGCCGGTCGCCTCGCGCCTGCTACCCGATCATCCGAAGCTGACGCTCGACTCGCTGCACGAGCAGGCCGACGCACCGGTCCCCGGCCTCACGCACCGCTATCCCGACAAGGCGCTGTTCCTCGCGCTCGACACCTGCCCGGTGTACTGCCGGTTCTGCACGCGGAGCTACGCCGTGGGCGTGGACACCGACGAGGTCGAGAAGGTCTCGCTGAAGGCCACCGAGGAGCGCTGGGAGCGCGCGTTCCGCTACATCTCCGAGCGTCCCGAGCTCGAGGACATCGTGGTCTCCGGCGGCGACAGCTACCAGCTCAAGGCCCGCCAGATCACCCTGATCGGCAACAAGCTCCTCGAGCTGCCGAACATTCGCCGCATCCGGTTCGCGACCAAGGGTCCCGCCGTGATGCCGATGAAGCTCATCACCGACCACGAGTGGCTCGATGCGCTCACGGGGGTGGTCGAGCGCGGCCGTAAGCTGCACAAGGAGGTCGTCCTCCACACGCACTTCAACCACCCGAACGAGATCACCGCGATCACCAAGCGCGCGCTCGATGGCGTGTTCGAGCGCGGCATCATCACGCGCAACCAGTGCGTGCTCCAGCGCGGCGTCAACGACGGCATCGCGACCATGCAGCTCCTGGTCAAGCGCCTCGGTCACTGCCAGATCCAGCCGTACTACGTCTACGTCCACGACCTCGTGAAGGGCGTCGAGGATCTGCGCACCACGCTGCAGACTGCACTCGATATCGAGAAGGCCGTGCGCGGCGTGACCGCGGGCTTCCACACCCCGACGTTCGTCGTCGATGCGCCGGGTGGCGGCGGCAAGCGCGTCGCGCACAGTTTCGAGCACTACGACCGCGAGACCGGCATCTCGGTGTTCGCCGCGCCGTCGGTCAAGCCGGGCTTCTTCATCTACTTCGACCCGGTCGATACGCTCTCGCCCGACGTCCAGGCGAACTGGAGGGACAAGGCGAAGTCCGACGAGATGGTCGCCGACGCCGTCGCCAAGGCGAAGGCGAACATGGCCGCGAGCGCGCGCGCGTCAGCCGTTCGCTGAGCGTCGGCTCGTCGGTCGGCACCGCGTCGCGGACGCGCGCCTCATGGGGGCTCGTCGCCCATCTCGACGGCCTCGGCCTTCGCGCCGGAACCGCAGCCCGAGAACCATCGGATCCCGGATCGTCGAGATCGATGTGCTCGGCGCAGGCGCGCTCGCCCGGTTGCCGTCCGCAGGCTCCGTGCAGCGGTCACCAGTGCTCGGAAGCACGCTCGCGATCGTCGACGGCCCGAAGCTCCGCGTCCGCGAC
>JAYUVX010000357.1:0-3601 GCA_043753855.1 Myxococcales bacterium
CGCCTGTCATTTCCGTTTCCCGACGAGGAAACGCGCGCCGAGCTGTGGCGCGCACACTTGCCACCCGAGCTGCCGCGCGCCGAAGACCTCACGTTCGACGTGCTCGCCCACAAGTATCAACTGTCCGGCGGCTACATCCGTAATGCGTGCCTGCGCGCCGCGTTTCTCGCGGCCCAGGAGGACACGACGCTGCATCAACATCACCTGGAGCGTGCCGTCGCGCTCGAGTTTGCCGAGCTCGGCAAGCTGTCCACCGGCGGCACGATCCAATAGCCAGGGAGCCCACGATGAACCACGAACGCGACCAGAGCCACGCCCAGTCCTCCGAGCAATCGTCTGCTGGCAACGCGGAGCTCGAGCCCGGCAAGTCAAGTCGCAGCGCGGTGATGCGCAAACCGGATCTCATCGTGCCGTCCGGGCTGATCCAGCGCAGGGCGCGCGACGCGAACGGAGTCGCCGAGGGCGCGGGTGCTGCGGTCGAAGCGGCATCGTCGTCGAGCGGATCGCCGTTGCCCGAGACGATCATGAGAAAGTTCGAGGGCTCGCTGGGCGCGGACCTGTCGAGCGTGCGCGTCCACACCGGGGAGGTCTCGGTGGCGGCGAACGACGCGGTCGGCGCACGGGCCTACACGACCGGGCAGGATATCCACTTCGGCACAGGTCAGTACAACCCCACCTCGGGTGCGGGCGAGCACCTGCTCGCTCACGAGGTCGCGCACACCGTGCAGCAAGCGGGCGGCGTTCAGCGCATGCAGTTCAAGCTGGCAGTCTCGATGCCCGACGATCATCTCGAACACGAGGCGGACCGCGCGGCCGACGCGATGATCGCGGGCGCGCCCGCTCAGGTGTCGAGCGGAGCAGGGGTCGCGCGCAAGATCTTCCGTGATGACGCGCCCGACATCGGCACCCTCCAGGGTGCGGGCGACGAGGCCGCGACGAACGCTGCGAAGGCGCCGCTCCAGGTCGACCAGGTCTCGGTGACCGCCGACAAGAGCAAGGTCCACGAGCTGATTGCTGATATCGACAAGCACACGCCAGTCATCCAGGCGGCGGAGAAGGAGCGGCCGGAGATGGAACATGCATATGCGCCGCTCGCGACTAACACTGCGACCAAGACGAGCCTCTCCATCTTCAACGACAAGCTCGACGTCTCCGCGGTGGACACGACAGCGTTTGCCGTGCAGTACCGGACCACGTATACCGACTATCAGCGGCTTACAGGCGAGGCCACCGAGCTCCTCGCGCGCGGTAAGGGCGCTGCTGGCGGCGACCCACTCGCGGCGGTGGGTGACGGTTTCGCGGCGACGTCCGGCCTGAAGATCGCGGACGGTCAGGTCGGTCTCGAGCGCTTTCGCAACGCGCGGACCAATCTCAACACTGCGAGCAGCAAGATGGACGGGCAACTCACGGTCGCGCGTGGCGCGGCGAACCTGCTCCAGGCCGCGGTGAATTCGGCGAAGGCGAAAGCCGCCCAAACGAGCGGCGCCGAAGCCGCGAAGAAGCTCGCGGCCGTTCGCGCAGAGATCGCGGAGATGGCAGCAAACGTCGGTCGGGTCGTCAAGATCGCCTCCGCGGTCGCGGGGCTCGCCGGTGGTGGCGGCGCGACGAATGCACTCGCCACCCCGAAGGAGAGCGGCGGTCACGTGGACATCGATCCGAGCATCAGCGGCCTCGCGACGGGCGGCACGGTCCTCGATCCACAGGAGGCCTCGAAGGTCGCGCTCATCAAGGCGATGGGCACGGACGCCGCATCGGTGGGAGGTAGCGGTGGTGGGGCCGATGGCATGGCCGTGGCGCTGGTGACCGCGATTGGCAACTATTGCAACAGGGACAAGATCAACGCTCTTCAACAGTCCATCATCAAGGCGGGAGCTGAGGAGGCAACCTTCAACGCCGCGGCGGAGGCGCAGAGTATGATCGGCTATCAGGATCAGATGGACGGTGCGTCCAAGCAGCTGTCGCTGCTGCTGCGGGCGTACGCTTCGGCGAAGGCGGAGATGACGGCCGCTTCCGAAGCCCTGATGCATCAGCTGTCGAGCAAGGGCGGAAAGACGGGCAAGAACCAGGCAAAGGGGGTTCTCTTCCTCTCCGATTCAGACAAGTTCCTCGCGCAGGTCAGGACCGCGATCTCGGTCGGCGAAAACCAGCAGCAGAACCTCAAGCAGGCCGCAGCGGATCGCAAGAAGCTGCGTGGCACGGAGGCAATCACCGAGGGTGGCAAGGACCAGCAGAACCAGTACTACTTCCGCTGTGCGAAGACGGTTGTGCCCGGGAAGCTGTGGGGCACCAACAACACGTACAAGCTCGAAAAGGTCTTCGTGTCATTCCAGGACAACGGGATGACCGGCAATAACATGTACAACCAGGGTGGCGCCGGCACGGTCGAGGGCACTGGCGGTGCCGGAGATGAGGTCGCGAACAAGATCGCAACGCTCAAGAAGGCGCAGGAGCAGGTGACGACGCTCCAGAGCAAGGTCCAGGCGTCGATCGGCGTGGGTCCCGCTGGACTGAACGCGTAACCGATCAGCTCCGAGTTGACATAAGGTGGGTTCCGCGATCGTATCTTATTGTAATTATTCAGGATAGTCACGTCGCGATTATGGACGAGGCCCGCATCTCGGAGATCAGGGTTGGAAGAAGACGCCCTTCAAGTCTTCCGAGCGCGAGATGACCGTCGACGGGTCTTTGATCGATTGGACGCGGAACTGGTAGTACATGCCCGGCTTCAGCGCCGGCCCACCATAGAGCAGTGTGACGACGCTTTTGGGCGTCCCTCCTTCCCATACGACGCTGCCGTACGAGTCGAACACCGTGACGGCGTAGCGGTCCTCGGATGAATCGTCGAGCCACGTAAATGTCGGTGCCTCCGTCACCATTTGCGGGCCCATGGCCCCAGGGCCGACGATGTCCACCGAGCCCGTTACCTTGAAGCCGTTGCTGATCGTTACGTTCTGTCCGGCGACGACCGTTTGGTGAACGATGTCCGTGCCGCCTGATCCCGATTCATCACGAACCAGATTGTCGTTCTCGAATGCGGCGAGCACCACGTAGCGACCCGCGGGTACGCCGGCGATCGAGAACGCACCGTTGACGTTCGGTGTGGTTCCCGGGTCGGGGGCACGAAGCCCGGGAGGTGCCTCGCCGCGTGCGATGTTCGCCCGAAACGTGGACTCGACGACGAGGATCACGGACGTCGCTATGCGCTCCCGGCGGAGCCGTTGTGGGGTGGCAGCGTAGTTCCCGGCGCGTATCCGACGATCGCGTACGAGGATCGCGTCTACCGGATCTCGGCGAGCGGCAAGGCTCGCGACCTTGGGCTCGTCGTCGGTGACGTGGACGTGCAGTACGTCGATCGCGCGAACCGCGTGTGGGGCGTCCTGTGCGGTGACCCGGTCGTGCTCGGTCGCGAGTGGCTCGAGAAGACCTGCGGCGCCGATATCTGAGCTGGAGCCGGGCTCGCCGTTGCGAGTCGCGTGGTAGGCTCGGCGCCACGACCAGCAATGACTCCATGACTCGATGACTCGATGACTCGATGACTCGATGACTCGATGACTCGATGACTCGATGACTCGATGACTCGATGACTCGATGACTCGATGAC
>JAYUVX010000358.1:0-10899 GCA_043753855.1 Myxococcales bacterium
CGGGCACGGGCACGGGCACGGATGCGACGCACGCGCTGATCGATGGCTCGACATGGATCTCCGAGCCCGGTGCCACGGTGACGGTCCTCGGCGAGCGGCACGTTCGGGTTCAGGGTGCGGCGCTGCTCGATGTGGTGCCCGGCAAGGGCACGTTCCTCGTCGAGACCCAGCGCGGGCGGATCGAGGTGCTCGGCACCCGGTTCCTCGTCGACGCCGGCGCCGATCGGACCACTGCCGCGGTGGTGCGCGGCGAGGTCAAGCTCGCCAGCTCCGACGGTGAGGTGCTGCTGCACGCGGGCGAGCAGGGCGTGGCCGAGCCAGGGAGGCCGCCGACGCGTGGTCCCGCGCCGCGGCTGTCGTACCTCGCGTCGTGGGCCGCGCAGGCGCGCCATCGCGACGAGCAGGACGTTACACCGATCCATCACGGCACATTGTTCGCCCGCGATCCGGGCGTGCGGTCGCACCCGCCGTGGGGCGCCGAGTATCCGCTTCCGATCAAGAAGCTCGGCATCGACATCGTGGTCGAGAACCAGGTCGCCCGCGTCGCGCTCGACCAGACGTTTCACAACGATGCGGACCAGACACTCGAGGGCGTGTACCGGTTCGCGATCCCGCCCGATGCCGCGCTGCAGCGGCTCGCGATGTATGTCGATGGCAAGCTGACCGAGTCCGCGGTGGTCGAGCGGCAGCGCGCGCGGCGGATCTACGAGGAGCTGGTGGATCGCCGGGTCGATCCGGCCCTGCTCGAATGGGCGGGCACCGGGCGGATATCCCTCCGCGTCTATCCGCTCCCCGCGCGCCAGGACAAGCGTCTGATGCTCGCGTACACGCAGAGCCTGCCGAAGCTGTATTCGGACTGGACGTTATCGGTGCCACTGCCCGAGATCGATCAGCCGGTGGGCGAGGTCGCGTTCGCCGTCACGATCAAGGGCTGCGCGAGCTGCGAGGTCACCTCGACAAGCCACAAGGTGTCGGTCCAGATCAAGGGCGAGGACGCGATCGTCAGCTACCACAACACGTCGGAGACGATCGGTGACTCGCTGGTGCTGCACGTGCGCGATGCGCGGCAGCGGACCACGGTCGCGCATCAGGAAGCGAGCGGCGATGCGTACCTGATGGTGCGCGCGCCCGGCGAGCTCCCGCGTAACGCCCAGGCGTATCGCCCGCGCACGTGGGTGATCCTCGACGACGTCAGCGCCTCGCGCGGCGTGATGGAGCGGCGTGCGCAAGCGGACCTGATCGATGCGTTCATGCACGAGCTGGACGAGCACGACCAGGTCTCGGTGATCGCATTCGACGTGACCGCACGCCAGAAGCTCGCGCCGACCCGCGTGCTCGATGTCGATCGCCGTGCCCTGCGCGCCTCGCTCGAGCACGAGGGGGATGTCGGTGCCACCGATGTCGGTACGGCGCTCGACGCGGCAACCAAGCTGCTGGCGGGCGTGGCGGCTGACGACGCGATGCTGATCTATCTCGGGGACGGCGTGATCACGAGTGGTGCCAAGAACCTCGATGCGCTGCGCGCCCAGCTCGTGGGCAAGGCGCAGTTCATCGGCGTCGGGGTCGGCGATGGTGCCGATACCCAGACGCTCGAGACACTCGCCGGCGCGACCGGCGGCTATGCGACCACCATCGATCTCGCCGACGACGTGGCGTGGCGCGCGTTCGATCTGATCGCGGCGCTGCATACGGCGCGGGTGACCGGCGTCGAGGCCCGGCTGGTCGATGCGAGCGGAGCGCTGGTCCCCTCCACGCTGTACCTCCGCAGCCCGCAGCTCGCCGATGGCGAGGAGCTCGAGCTGGTGGCCAAGCTCGCCAGTGGCAACACCCCCGCCGCGGTCGAGCTGACCGGAACGCTGAACGGCGCGCCGTGGACCAAGACGATCGCGCTGCCGAGCGCGGGCTCGAATACCGGCGGGTACCTGCCACGCACGTGGGCGCAGCGTCACATCGCCGCGCGCATGCTCGCGAAGCACGAGGCCGTGGCGATGACGCCGTGCACGCCCCGACCCGCGGGATCGCGGGTGTGCCCGACCGAGGCCGAAGCGCGTGAGAAGCGCGACGAAGCGGTCCGCCAGGAGGTCGTCGGTCTCGGCAAGCAGTACTTCTTGCTGTCACGGCACACTTCCCTGCTCGTCCTCGAGAACGACGCGATGTACGCGCAGTACGGTGTGGCGAAGGGCGCCGGCGATACCTGGGCGCCCTACGCGATGCCAGGGGTCATCCCGGTCGTCACCACCGCCGCGGTGATCAAGCCGGCGGATGTAGCGGAGGATGCGGAGCTCGTCCGCGCACCGATCCCGGTGTTCTACAACGATCGCAACACCGTCGACTGGGACGGGGCGAACGAGGTCGACATCGCACAGCAGGATGTCATGGGTCTTGGCGGCCTTGGCTTCGACGGCACGATCGGTCATGGCGCGGGAACCGGCCAGGGCTACGGCGTCGGCGTGACCACGCGCTCGAGCCTCGGCCTCGTGGTGCCACAGCCGACCGAGGCGACCGCCGCGGTCGCAACCGTCACCGCTACGAGGCAGCACGTGACGCCAAAGCTCGCCGAGGGACACGCGGACACCAAGGCAGGCTGGGATCGCGCGCCCGAGGACGTGGCGCAAGCCCAGATGCGACGCGCGACCGTCTCGTCCGACGAGCTTCTCGGACCGTCTGGTGTGGGTCGCGGCGGTGGTGGCCTCGCCAGCACCGGCGAGCGTGGTCGGTGGTCGGCGGGGCCGATGGTCGCGCAGCGATTCTCGTATCCGACCGACATGGCGTTCGATGACCTGACCTCGTTCGTCCCCGCGCTGCTCGCCGACGACAGCGACGCCTGGCGCACCCGGCTCACCGCGTTCGCGGGTGCCGCCACCACGCATCCGATCGACGACGCTGCGAAGGCGCTGCTGGCTCGCGCTCGCAAGGCGCTACCTGCCGGTGTGTATCGCTGGAACGAGCTCGAGATCGCGCTCGATGACGCGCACCGGATGGGCTGGCGCCGCACCACGGACGCGGAGCTCGGCGAGACCGCTTCGTTCGATGGCACCACGTGGACGCGTCGCTACGCCGAGCTCGGCCTCGATGTGACGCGCACGTTCGCCGAGGACGACGTGGCGCTCGCCCTCGCGTATCTGCCGCTGTGGATCGCCGAGCCCGCGCACTACGCGCGATGGTTCGAGGTCAAAGCGAAGTCCGCACGCCAGATCGCGCTCGCAACGACCGGTGGGAAGGTCGTGTTCGTCCTCGACTTCGACGACCACGATCACCTCACCGCGATCCACGATGGAGACGGCGTCGAGCTCGTGCGCGTCAGCTGGGACCGGAGTGGCCCGGTCGCGGCCCAGATGCTCGGTCAGGAGATCACGGTCGGCTTCGCGGCGCAGCCGATCGAGAATGCGGTGACCTGGGCGCACGGAACCAGCAACCCTGGCGTTGTCGTCCAGCTGCCCGCGCATCTACCGGCGTACTGGCAGGCGAGGATCACGGCCCAGGCGGCAGGTACGCCGGCGTGGCGCGACGCGCAGCGCCAGCTAATGGCGAGCTTCGCGGCGGTCAACAATCGCACCGCGCTGTTCGCGAGCTACGACGCGCTGCGGCTCAACGGAGGCGTCGAGCTCGGCGATCTCGCACTGGCCAGCGGCGGCATCGCGACCGCCGCCACCGATGCACAGTTCTCCGCGGCGCTCGCCGTGTGGGGGGACACGAGCCGGCTCCCGCCGTGCGGCATCCTCGGCCCGCCGTGCAAGAACGGAAACCAGGTCATCGGTGATCCGCGCCCGGCGCTCGCGCGCTACCTCGCCGCGGGGCGTGCGTATGGCAAGTCGCCGCGCCCCGAGCGCCTCGCACCCCAGACCACGACCGGCCTCGTCGGTGCGGTGTGGCAGCTCCGCCATGTCACCGCGTTGCTCGCCGCCAACCAGGGCACGGCGGCGATCGACAAGCTGCTCGCGATCGGCACCCACGCCCTGCAGCTCCGGCTGATCGGCGCCGCGGCGGCGACGAGCCGTTGGGATCTCAAGCCCCAGGATATCGGCCGCGCGTGGGACGCGGTCGCGGTGGGACCGTACAGGAACGTGGCGCGGGCCCAGGCTGCGGTCGCCCTCGCGAACCACCACGCGCTCGATGCTGCGGTCGAGCGGGTCGCCAACCTGATCGCGGATCTCGATCTGCGCGCAGCGCCACCGCGGCTCGATCAGCTCGTCTATCGCGTGCAGCAGTCCCGGCGCGGTCCCGCCGGGTGGGCGCTGATCTGGGCCGCGTGGCGCGACCGCGTGCTCGCGGGGAACAGCTACGAGCACGTGATGTCGCTGCTGCCGATCGCGAGTCAGCAGCGGACGGATCTCCCCGCGATCCTGGCCCGGGCGATCCAACTCGCAGGCTCTGACATCGGGCGGCGGGTCGCGATCGCCCGGATCGCGGTCCGCTACGGGATGCCAGTCTACGCCCGGACGGTGATCGATCCGCTGCTGAAGTCGCAGGGCACGCGCGAGCTCTACCAGCTCGCGGCCAACCTCGCAGCCACGCAAGGCCGGATGGCGGATGCGCTCGGCTACCTCGAGCAGGCACAGGGCGCCGCGGGTGAGGCGGCGGTGAACATCGCGACCGTGCGTGCGGAGCTCGGGCAGATCATCACGGTCGCGCGCGAGGTCGCCGTGCAGTCGACGGGTGCCGCGCGTGATGCCGCCGTTGCGCGGGCGATGACCTGGGGCGCGCGGTGGCGTGCGATCGATGCGGGGAACCCCGAGATCGATCAGCAGCTCGGCGAGCTCCAGCTGGCGGTCGGCAATACCGAGGAGGCGTGGCGCCAGTTGTCGACGGTGATCGAGCGTGATCCGATGGCGGGCACCGGCTACATGACGGTCGCCGAGATCTTCGAGCGCCGCGGCAAGGTCGCCGAGGCCCTCCCGTTCTGGCAGCAGGCGATCGTCATCGATCAGACCAACCCGACGCCCCGGCTTCGCAAGGCGCAGGCGCTGATCGCGCTCGGCCGCACCGCGGAAGGCGATGCGCTGCTCCAGGAGATCGTGAATCGCAGGTGGCACGACATGTGGAGCGGCGTGCCGTACCAGGCGAAGTACCTGCTCGAGCGCGGCAAGGCTCAGGTTCGCCAGCCGTGATACACGTGAGGCGTGCCCACCGACGGCGAGCTCGAGCTCTCGTTCTACGAGAAGTTTCTGTGGAGCAAGGGGCTCGAGCCCTACCCCGTGCAGGAGCAGGCGATCGCCAAGATCATCACGGGGCAGAGCGTGCTGGTCACTGTTCCGACCGGCACCGGCAAGACGCTGATGGCGAAGGCCGCGCTGCACGCGGCGATGGAGCGCAACCAGCGCGCGATCTACACCACGCCGCTGCGCGCGCTGACCGAGGAGAAGTATCGCGAGCTGTGCGCGGACTTCGGCGAGGGTTACGTCGGCTTCGCCACCGGTGACTACAAGGTCAACCGCGAAGCTCCGATCCAGGTCGAGGTCGCCGAGATCCTGTGGAACCGGATCGTCGCCGACAAGCACGTGTCGCCCGCCGACATCGTGGTGATGGACGAGGGCCACTACTTCAACGATCCCGAGCGCGGCTACGTCTGGGAGCAGTCGATCATCGGGCTCGATCCACGGACGCAGCTGGTGATCCTGTCGGCCACCGTCGGCCGGCCCGAGCAGTTTACACACTGGGTCGAGCTGACTCGACGGGTGCCGATGGCGCTGATCGAGTCGCGCGAGCGCAAGATCCCGCTGGTCCACGAGTTCCGCGAGGAGATGATGATCGACACCGTGCGCGACCTCGCGCACACCGGCGATGTTCCGGCGATCATCTTCGTGTTCGGCCGCGAGCAGTGCTTCGAGGTCGCGCGCCTGCTGAAGTCGTGCCGGCGGTTCACGACCGACGAGGAGAAGCTCAAGGTCGAGGCGATGTGCGATGCGGCGCTGCTCGAGTCCGGCGTGGTCCGCGAGCTGCGGCCGCTGCTGACCCACGGCATCGGTATCCATCACGCCGGGATCCTGCCGCGCTACAAGCAGCTGGTCGAGGCGCTCGCGCTCGAGCGGCTGATCAAGTTCGTGGTGTCCACCGAGACGATCGCAGCGGGCATCAACTTACCTGCGCGCACCGTGGTGTTTCCCGCGCTCCGCAAGTTCATCAAGAAGGAGGCGCGGCTCGTCACCGCGGCCGAATACCACCAGATGGCGGGCCGCGCCGGTCGGCCGCAGTTCGATGATCGCGGTCTCGCGATCACGCTGGCTCCCGAGGAGATCGTCAGCGACATCAAGAAGAAGCTCAAGGATGCGCGCAAGCGCGGCCCGGGCGAGGAAGAGAAGATCAAGCGCGGCGTCTACAGCGCGGCGCAGGGCGAGGCGAAGAAGCGCGGCGACATCGTGTGGACACCGGAGATCCACGCCGAGCTGGTCCGCGGCGAGCCGGCCGAGCTGCGCAGCAAGACCAAGATCACCGCCGAGCAGGTGCTCGCGATCGGCCTGCCGGATCTGACCGCGACCGCGCTGCCGGGCGATCTGGCCGCGACCCGGATGGCAGAGGCCGAGGCGTCGCTGCCGCCGTCGATGCGGCTCGATATCGTCACCGTGATCGACAACCTGCTGCTCACCGAGCGCGAGCGCAAGGAGCTGCACAAGGTGCTCGCACAGCTGGTCGCCAACCTCAAGGCGATCGGCGTGATCGACGAGTACGGCAAGCAGGTCAGCGGCGAGATGATCCGCGAGCTGCAGGGCATGGACGGTCTGTTCATCTACTACGTGCTGTTCAATCACCAGCTCGACTACGTCGAGCTCCGCGAGCTCGTCGAGTATCTGATCGACCACGACATCATCCAGCGCCAGCTCGATCGCAAGGGTGAGGATGCGAAGCGCGAGTGGATGCGGACCAAGCTGCGCGAGCTGCGCGAGACCAACGGCCTCGTGAGCTGGGAGGATGTCGAGGCCGCCTACGAGAAGGAGCACCCGCGCGTGCTCACCAAGATCGAGGTCATCCACCAGGAGTTCGCCGGCAAGGTCCCGCACCCCGAGTTGCACGGCGGCAAGAAGGCGAAGAGCACCTGGGCGCAGCTCGAGGATGCCGGGCTGACGTTCCTCGAGTTCGTCGACAAGCATAGCCTCGAGCACGAGGAGGGAAACCTGTTCTCGTACCTGATCCGCGTGATGAACTTCGCGCGCAAGCTCCACCAGGCCTCGCAGCTGACCGAGTTCGAGCACATGGCCGAGCGCGTCCAGCGCATCCTCGCCCGCGTCGATGTTCGGCTGGTGGACGATCGCAAGTGGGACGGATCCCGGTGATCTACTCGTCGCGCAGGCGATAGCCCACGCCGGGCTCGGTGGTCAGCCAGCGGGGCCGCGCGGGATCGGCCTCGAGCTTCTTGCGCAGCGCCGCCATGTGCACGCGGAGGTATTGCGTGTGCTGCGTGCTGCGCGGGCCCCACACCTCGTGGAGTAGCTGACGATGCGTGAGCACCTTGCCGGCGTGGCGCGCGAGGAACGCGAGCAGGCGGAACTCGATCGGCGTCAGGTGCACTCGCTCGGCATCGACCGTGACCTCGTGGCGCGCCTGATCGATGCGGATCGGACCCACGGCGAGGACGGGATCCTCGGTCACGCTCTGGCCGCGCGCATGACGGAGCGCGACCCGGATCCGCGCGAGCAGCTCGCTGACACCGAACGGCTTGGTCAGATAGTCATCCGCTCCTGCGTCGAGCGCGGTGACCTTGTCAACCTCGCGGTCGCGCGCAGAGATCACGAGCACCGGCGTCGTCGACCACTCGCGGATCATCCGTAGCAGATCGAGCCCGTCTCCGTCCGGCAGGCCGAGGTCGAGCAGGATCGCGGCGGGACGCGCCTCGGTGGCGAGCGCGATCGCCTGCGTCACGGTTGCGGCCTCGATCACCTTGAAGCCGTGGCTGGTCAACGCGGCCGACAAAAACCGCCGCATCGCGCTCTCGTCCTCGATCACCAGCACCAGATCGCTCATCGTGCCGACTCCGATGCACCGGTGCGATGAGAGGGGCGGGGCATCTCGTGACCTATGGACGACATCAATACACGGCAGCAATGGATCAAGAAGCCGTAAAGACACCGTTCGGTAGCGACGAATCACCTGCACGAACGACGAGTCCGTGCCGGCGGTGTTCGTGGTCGCCCGGTTCGCTCTACTGCTCGGTGAACACGTACTCGTGCTGCGGGTCGCGGAGCGTCAGCGTGCGCTCGGCAACGACGCCAACCACGGACTCGAGACCGGTCAGGCCGGGGACCGTGGTGATGAACGAGATCGTCCCATCCGGGTTAGTCCGGGTCGCGACTTCGCTGGCGTACTCGCCGAAGTCGAACACGGTGGCGCCGCCCTTGGCCTTCACCGTGATCTCGCCGAGCGCCGCATTCTTGTAGCGCAGCGCGAGCTGCTTGGTCTGCGCAGGATCCGCCGGCACCTTGAGCAGCGCGCGGTCCGCGGCGAGCTGGGCGAAGAACGCCTTCGCCTGCGCGGCCATCTGACCATCCGCCTCGTTGCGGCCATCGAACAGCACCTCGAGCAGCTTGCGCTGGAACACGGTGCGGATCTGCCAGCCGGGATCGCCGCTGGTCAGGATCACCGCGCCGACGTTGTAGTCGGGTAGCCACATCATGTCGCTGTGGAAGCCGATCATATCGCCGCCGTGGTGCACCACGGTGACGCCGTACGTGGTGTCGACCATGAGACCCATGCCGTAGGTCGCGGTGGCGCCGATCGCGACCTGCGGAGCGCGGCGCGCGAGCAGCGCGTCCTTGCTGATGAATGGCTTGCGCGCAGCGGGCAGGGCGCCGAGCGACAGCTCCATCTGGATATACTTCAGCATGTCCTTGACGTTGCTCCACGCACCGCCGGCGGGGCGCAGCGCGATCATCGAGCGGTTGACCGTGCCCACCGCGACTGCCGGCTTGTCATCGACGTCGGGCGCATGCGGCGTCGCGGCGTTGCGGTTCTGACCCTTGGCGAAGTCGAGCGTTGTCGACGACATGCCGAGCGGCTCGAACACCAGCGTCTGCATCGCCTTGTCGAACGCAACGCCCAGCTCGAGCTTGGGATACGCGACGTGACCGCCGATGAACCCCGCCGCGGCCGCGAGCGGGTTCGAGTATTGGAACAGCTCGCCGAACTTGCTGGTCGGTTGCATCGTGCCGAGCGTCTCCATCACCTTGGCGGGCGTGAGGTCCTTGTACTCGAACAGCCACTCCATGTCCTGACGAGGCAAGCCGGTGCACGCGCAGATCAAATGCTTGACCAGCATCTGCGCAGTGGTCTCCGCGTTGCCCAGCTTGAACGAGGGCAAGAGCGTGGTGGCCTTGGTCTCCCAGTCGAGCTGCTTGGCATCGACGAGCTTCGCGATCATCAGCGTCGCGAGCGCCTTGGTGTTCGAGGCGAACATGAACTTGGTATCGCCATCCACCTTCGTGGGCTTGCCGAGCTCGCGGACGCCGAACCCGCCCGCGAACACGACCTTGCCGTTCTGGACGATGCCGACCGAGACGCCCGGCACGCCGGTCTCCTTCATTCCGTCCTCGACGAACTTCGATAGCGCCGCGCTCCGCGCCGCATCGAGGGTCTGGGCCTGCTTGCCGGCGAACGACCCGCGGGTCTGACCCTTCGGCAGGAGCTTGCCGAAGATCAAGCCGACCTGCGCGCCACGCTTCTCACCGACGTCCAGCGCCAGATCCAGGATGGCGACCGTCCACACGCCGTTCGCGCGTCGCACGTCCACGGCGACCTCGCGCCGTGCGTTCGGCGACACCACGTA
The DNA here is from genome assembly GCA_043753855.1 of Myxococcales bacterium. GTDB lineage: Bacteria > Myxococcota_A > Polyangia > Haliangiales > Haliangiaceae > JABFXX01. The sequence goes on from JAYUVX010000358.1 coordinate 9,755, forward strand.
GTCGTAGCCCCAGCGATCGGTCCAGCCATCCTCGTCGGTCGCGGCGACCTTCGACTTCAGCGGAGGCGTCGCGCCAGGCTTGTACAGCGCCCAGGCCCCCGCCACGGCAGCATCGGCATCCTTCGGCGCCAGCAGGTCGTAGAGCGCGATGTACGAGCCGCCCTCGGGTGCCTCGAGCACGGTCGCCGCTCCGCGCACGCGCAGCGTCCACCCGACCGGAGCGATGAAGGCATTGCGCGAAGCCGTGGTTTTCGGCATATCCGCGGCGAGCTGCTCCGCTGCCGGTTCGGCGGCACCGGCAGGCGGTGCCGGTGGCGCCGGCTTTGTGCTCACCGCGGTGTCTGGCGATGCCGGTGGCGCCGCGACCCGGGCGGCTGGCCTGGAGGGCGACGAGCACCCGGCGATGGCGATCACCAGCAGGATGCGGCGCATGCGCGGACCCCATCGCGGCCCCTCGCGCGTGCCAATCGAGGCGCCTTGATGCGACCTTGATACGATCTTCACAAAGCCTTGCGCACCGGCGTCGCACCCTCACGTGGTGAACCTGCGTGACCGGTTGTTCGGGCGAAAGAAAGATTTTCGGGATCCTTCGATCTTCCACCACGTCTCGTTGATCGCGTTTTTCGCGTGGGTCGGACTCGGCGCGGATGGCCTGTCGTCCTCGGCGTACGGACCGGCGGAGGCGTTCAAGTCGCTGGGCGACGGCCACCGCTACATGGCGCTGTTCCTCGCGCTCGCGGTGGCGCTCACCGTTTTCATCATCTCGTACGGCTACAGCCGGATCATCGAGCAGTTTCCGCAGGGCGGCGGTGGCTACGTCGTCGCGTCGAAGCATCTCGGCGCGTACGCCGGTCTGGTCTCGGGATCCGCGCTGCTCGTCGACTACGTGCTCACGATCGCAGTGTCGTTGGCCTCCGCCGGCGACGCCGTGTTTAGTTTTCTCCCCGGATGGCACGAGTACCAGCTGTTCGCGGTGCTCGCCGTGCTCGGTGGTCTGACACTGCTGAATCTGCGCGGCGTGAAGGAATCGATCCTGGTCCTGACGCCGATCTTCCTCGTGTTCCTGCTGACCCACGCCGTGATGATCATCGGCGCGATCGGCGGGAACCTCGGCGAGGCAGCGAACGTGGCGAGCAGCGTGTCGA
>JAYUVX010000359.1:0-3586 GCA_043753855.1 Myxococcales bacterium
TCGGCTTCGGCGTCTGCACCGGGGACACCGGCGTTGCCGCGCCGGGTCCGGGGTCAGGCGTGGTCGTCGTCGGAGTGGTGGGCTCGTCGGGGAGCGTCACCTCCATCACCTCCTGGCGATACTGCAGCGCGACCGGCGTCTCGAGCATCGAGCTGCTCTCCACATCGTTGATCCACGCGTACGCGGCGATGCCGAGGTGCGCGACCACCGATGCACCGATGATCACCGCGAGCCGGCGATCGATCCGATCGCCGAGCGTGCCGCGGATCGATGCCGGCAGCACGGGACGAGGCGACACCGGCGCGGCGGCGAGCTCCTGGAACAGGATCGTGGCGTCGCCGATGTGGAGCTTGCCGCGGGTGCCGTGCGCGATCGGGATCGTCCACACGCCCGCATCGGCCGCGCCCTGCTGGAGGTCGGTCCGCAGCCGGCCGCCGTCCGCGAGCCGGCCGGAGAACTGGGCGGTGACCCGCAGCCGGAGCTGGCCGCCGTCGCTCGCGAACAACACGTGCTCCCGCGGCAGGCCATCCGCCGGCAGCGACAGCGTGCATCGCAGCGACTGCCCGAGCGTGACCGGGCTGTTTGCGGAAACCAGTCGTTCTTCCACGAGGTTACCGCCGAGGAGGAGGCCGACACGAAGGGCACGAGCGGTCATGAGAGTTCCAAACGCGCCAACCCCGCGAAGGGTCTATGACTGGAGATTTGTCCACCATAACGGATATGGATGCTTGTCCACTATAACGGACGTCGAGTATGGTCGTTCCATCGTGCTCCGCCGTACCCACCTCGCGACCCTCGAGGACGAAGCCGTCCACATCCTCCGCGAGCTCGCCGCGGAGCGCGAGCGACCATGTCTGCTGTTCTCGGGCGGCAAGGACTCGATCGTCCTCGTGCGGCTCGCCGAGAAGGCGTTTCGCCCGGCGCGGTTTCCGTTCCCGCTGCTCCACGTCGATACCGGACACAACTTCCCCGAGACCCTCGAGTACCGCGACCGCCGGGTGGCCGAGCTCGGCGAGCGATTGATCGTCGCGCACGTCCAGGACTCGATCGATCGCGGCCGCGTGGTCGACGAGACCGGCCCACGCGCCTCGCGCAACCGGCTGCAGACCACGACGCTGCTCGATGCGATCGAGGCGAACCAGTTCGATGCGGCGATCGGCGGCGCTCGCCGCGACGAGGAGCGCGCCCGCGCCAAGGAGCGGATCTTCTCGCACCGCGACGAGTTCGGTCAGTGGGATCCGAAGCACCAGCGGCCCGAGCTGTGGTCGCTCTACAACGGACGGATCCGGCGCGGCGAGCACCTCCGGGTGTTCCCGCTGTCCAACTGGACCGAGCTCGATGTCTGGCAGTACATCGCGCAGGAGGACATCCCGCTGCCGTCGATCTACTTCTCGCATCGCCGCGAGGTGTTCGAGCGCGATCGGATGCTGTACGCGGCGAATCCATTCGTCACGCTGCTCCCGAACGAGCGGATCCGCACCGAGACCGTCCGGTTCCGCACGATCGGCGACATGACCTGCACCGGTGCGGTGCGCTCCGACGCCACGAGCCTCGACGAGGTGATCGCCGAGGTGGCCGCCGCGCGGCTGACCGAGCGCGGGGCAACGCGCGCCGACGATCGGTTCACCGAGGCCGCGATGGAAGACCGCAAGCGCGAGGGCTACTTCTGATGCCGACCACCGAGAGTGCTGGATCCACCACGGCCCCCGTTGGCATCGCCCTCGATGGCGAGCTGCTGCGGTTCTCCACCGCGGGCTCCGTCGACGACGGCAAGTCGACGCTGATCGGCCGCCTGCTCTACGACACCAAGACGGTGTTCGAGGATCAGCTCGATCACGTCACCGATGTCTCGCGCCGGCGCGGCGACGAGCGGGTCAACCTCGCCCTGCTCACCGATGGCCTGCGTGCCGAACGCGAGCAGGGCATCACGATCGACGTCGCCTATCGCTACTTCGCGACCAAGCTCCGCAAGTTCATCATCGCGGACACGCCGGGTCACATCCAGTACACGCGCAACATGGTCACCGGCGCCTCCACGGCGAACCTCTCGGTGATCCTCGTCGACGCGCGCTACGGCCTCGTCGAGCAGAGCCGGCGCCACGCGCTGATCGCCCAGCTGCTCCAGATCCCGCACCTCGTGTTCGCGATCAACAAGATGGATCTCGTCGGCTGGTCCGAGGCGCGGTTCCGCGAGATCGAGGCGAGCATCGCCGCACTCACCCAGCCGATCGGCGTGCGCGACACCGTGGTCATCCCGCTCTCGGCGCTCACCGGCGCCAACGTCGTCGAGCGCAGCGTCGAGATGCCCTGGTACACCGGCCCGACGATCCTCGAGCACCTCGAGCGCGTGCCGATCGCCGCCGACACCGACCTCTGGCACGCACGGTTCCCGGTGCAGTGGGTGATCCGCCCGCAGTCCGCCTCGCACCCCGACTACCGCGGCTACGCGGGTCAGGTCGCCGGCGGCGTGTTGCGTCCCGGCGACGACATCGTGGTCCTCCCGAGCGGCGTCACCACCAAGATCACGCGCATCGAGCAGGACGGCGTTCCCGTCGAGGCCGCGCAGGCCCCGATGAGCGTGACGATCCACCTCGCCGACAACGTCGATGTCGCGCGCGGCGATCTCCTCGCGCGTCCCGCCAACCGCCCCGCGGTCTCCCAGGAGCTCGAGGCGATGATCTGCTGGATGGCCGAGCGCCCGATGCAGCCGGGCGGCCGCTACGCGCTCAAGCACACCACGCGCTGGACGCGCGCGCTGGTCTCCGAGCTCACCTACCGGTTCGATATCAACACCGGCGATCACGATCCCACCGCCACGCAGCTCGGCCTCAACGACATCGGCCGCATCCAGCTCAAGACGACTACGCCGATCGTCTACGATTCGTACGCGCAGAACCGCACCACCGGCTCGTTCATCCTCGTCGACGAGACGACGAACGAGACGGTAGCGGCGGGAATGCTGCCGTAGCGCGTGGCTCGGCGGCTCAGTCCGGGACGAGCTGCAGCGTGATCGCGAAGTTCGCCTCGGTGGCCTCGCCGTCCTTGTCCTTCGGGATCGGGAACCGCCAGCTGCCCATCAGGCCGCTGATGCAGTCATCGACCTCGCCCGCGAAGCCCTTGGCGCGACCGGAGGTCGTGCGGCCGGTCGCGTTGACGGTGAGCGACAGCGTGACCTTGCCGCGCGCCGTGGCGTCCTTCTTGAGGTACTCCTTGTAGCAGCGCTTCAAGCCGGCCATGTACGCTGACTGGATCTTGGAGAGCACGATGTCGGGCGTCAGCGTCGACTCGTCGAACGACTGCTTGTCGCTGACGGCGATGCGCCCCTGGGGGGCCTTCTCGGTCTTGCCGCCGCCGGCGGATTCGGGGCCGGTGGGGCCGCTGATCTTCGGACCGCTGCCGGTGCCGACGCGCGGGTCCCCATCGCCGCGAGAGCCGCGACCTGCGCCGCCGCCGATCGCGACCTGCTTGCCGCCTTCCTTGACGCCGTCGATCTGCGTGCCGAGATCGGCGCCCGGACGGCGCTTGCTCATGTCACCTTCGCTGGTGCCCTTCTCGCCCTCGCCGGTCAACAGGTCCGCGAACTTTG
>JAYUVX010000360.1:0-31950 GCA_043753855.1 Myxococcales bacterium
GGGCCGAGCCCGCTGCAAGTGATCGATCCGGCGTACGTGGCTCCGTCGAGGACTGCAAAACAGCCCAACTCTTCCGCGAACAACGTTGTGAACCCTGGAAGCTCGAGCTGACGCCCGATCCTCCGAAGGTCGCTGCGCCCGCTGTCGCCGACCACCAGGACGACAAGGGCGCCGGCCTCGTCAAAGCCAGGGCAGCTGACGACATCCATGATCGGGACGAGGGGAAGGAGGACGAAAAAGACGCCTCGAAGAAGCCAGCGCCGCACGACCTCTTAGCACTACTGAGTCAGAGCCCCCGACGCAGCGACGAGATCTCCGAAGTCGGATCATTTCGATCGGTTGCGTGCCCTTGCTGATCTCGGATTTGCGATGGTGATCGTGACGTGATCTGGTCGCGGTCGTGGACATCGAGATCGACCGCACCACCGAGCAACGATTGCGCGATTACTTGGACCATCTAGGCGACGTGCTCGGTACGCCGCAGCGTCGTGCCAGCTTTGCAAGCTATGCGTTCGGGCTGCTCGGGGATGGAGACCGCAAGAGCATGGAGCCGATCCTGGCTCGCGCGGGAGCGAGTGTCTCGCACATGGACGCTGCGCATCAGCGCATGCAGGAGTTCGTCACCAACTCGGCGTGGGACGATCACGCGGTCCGACTGGCCGCCGTCCGCCACGCTCTCGAGCCGATGACGAAGTCGGCTGTCGCGTGGGCGTGGATCGTCGACGACACGGGATTTCTCAAGCACGGCAAACACTCTGTGGGCGTGCAGCGCCAGTACACCGGCTCGGCTGGAAAGATCACCAACTGCCAGATCGGCGTGAGTCTCTCGATCGCGACGCCGCAGGACCATGTGGCGGTCGACTTCGAGCTCTACCTGCTGACGAGCTGGGCGAACGATCCTGCGCGTCGGACTGAAGGGCGCATCCCCGGCGACGTCGTGTTCAAGACCAAACCGCAACTCGCGCCCGCGATGGTCCGCCGCGCCGTCGAGGCGAAGCTGCCGCGTGGCACCGTGCTCGCCGACGAGGGATACGGTGCATCTCCCGAGTTTCGAGAAGGCTGCCGCAAGCTCGGGCTCGACTCCGCGGTCAGCGTCGCGTCGAACACCCGGGTCTGGACCGTGGATGCGCTCGGTCGCCGCAACGGCGATCCGCTCGAAGCGCGTCAGCTTGCGTGAGGTCTCGCCGCCGCCAACGCGTTTCGCAAGTACACATGGCGTCAAGGTACGGCAGGGCCGCTCCATGCGCGGTTTGCGTTTGTCCGCGTGGTACCGGCCGCCGACGACGGGCGCGAGCCGCGTCGCCGTGATCGGGTCTGGCTCATCTGCGAATGGCGCGACGGGGAAGAAGCGCCCGCCCATTTTTACCTCGCGACCTACAAGCGCATGCCTTTCGTGCAACTTGTGCAGCTGATCAAGGAACGCTGGCGCACCGAGCGTGTCTACCAAGACATGAAGGGAGAGCTGGGACTCGATCATTCCGAGGGCCGACGATTCGAGGCTGGCACCACCACGTCTCCGTCGCGATCGCCTGTTACGTCTTCCTCGTCGCCGAACGATGTTCGCGAGGGTGACGAGCGAATCCGGCGGGACTATGACTCCGGCAAGCCGCAAACGTCGGAGGTCGCTCGTTGGATGCTCGATCGTCGAACCACGTATTGTAAGTCACCCGAAGGGTCGCTCCTCCGTCTTACGATGTGTAGAGACTTTTGCCGCGACATGTGGCGAGAGCTCGTTTCAGCAGCAGAGCGACTTCGTACGGCAGCAAGAAAGGAGGGTGTCGAGATCGTGTCGCTTCCTCGGCATTGGAGCAACCGATGCCTGGGGAGCTGAACATGATCCGCAAGTCGACGTTGCTCCCGGGGGCGCTGGTCGTTCTGACGTTGATGGGTCCAGGCTGTAGGTCGCCCAAGCGATCGGCGTACGAGGCTGTGGCGGAGCAAATGAATCCACTGCTCCTTCGAGTCCTGCCGACTGCCACAGCCATGAACGCGATCGTCGGGGATTCCACCGACGCGACCTTGGGGGTGATCGATGTCTGCACGACCGCGGATGATGCGCTCTGGATTCTGCGCGACGTTCGTGAGGACGACGAGCGGATCCGGCGGGACTACGACTCCGGGAAGCCTCGAACCTCCGAGATCGCACGCAGGATGCTCGACAGCCGGGCCGTGAATTGCCCGACACCGACGGCTGAGCCTCATCGCCTGACGATGTGTCGAAACTTCTGCCGCGAGATGTGGGGCGAGTTGGCCCTGGCAGCGGAACGACTGCGTGCCGCGGCAAGCAAGGAGGGTGTGGTCATCGTCTTGCTTTCCGCGAGGTGAGCTCGCGCAACACCGGTGAGCGCGGCGCCTAGAACCGGCCGCCGAGCACGATGCCCGCGGTGCCGGGCGTCGCGGTCGTCGACACCGTGACGGCGTGCTCGACGGGCGTCGTCACCCAGAGGTAGACGCCGGCTGCGGCGGCGAGGCCGCCCGCGACGAACATCACGGTGGAGACGTTGGCGAGCGTGCGCGCGGAGTCTCCGAGGTCCTGCGCGTGGCGGGTGTCTCCGGCGTTCGCGCAGGTGATGGAGCCGCCGCAGACGGCCTTGGCGTCCTGCCAGTGCGAGCGTGCCTGTACGCCGAACACCGCGGCGGTACCGAGCAGGACGCCTCCGCCGGCGAGCGAGATCACCGCGTAGGTCCTGCGACGCGAGTGCAGGCGGGCGTCGATGTGCGGAGGATTGGGGCGCGACTCCTTCGGTGCGGGCGCGGCGACGGCGGGCATGGCGCCGAGGCGATCGAGCCGGACCGGCACGACCACGATCCTGGACTCCGCGGTGACGCTCACCGTGGCCGTCGCGATCTGGTGACCGGGCGCGGAGACGATCACCGAGATCGTACCGACGTCGACGGGCACGTTGCCGGTGAGGCAGGGCGCGCACTCGACGTTGTCGAGCCGCACCTGCGTTCCCGGCGGCTTCGCGGCCAGCTGGATCTGGAGCTTCGGTACGCGGGGCTCGAGCTTCGCCGCGAGGTCCGCGGCGGCAGCTTTGCGGGTTGCGTTAGGTTCGAGCTGCGCGAGCTCGCGATAGATCCGGAGTGCACTGGCGAGCTTGCCGGTCTTCTCGTCGCACTGCGCGATGCTCAACTGGGTGGCGAGCGATGGATCGAGGCGCTGGCTCTCGGCGAACGCGGTGCACGCCTGGGCGTACTTGCCCGCTTTCACGAGATCTCGCCCCTTCTGAAAGGCGTCGTCGGCCGGCGACGCTCCTGCCGAGGGAACGAGGACAAGGGCGAGGATCGTCGCGAGCGCGGCACCCAGGCCCGCGCGATCACGTCGCGTCGATCGGTATCGGTGTGACACGCAACGAGCGTACGCCGAACGCTCGGGAGCGCGGACTCGGTATCCAGGGTGAGAATTCGCCCTACACAGCGGGGCCGCGCGACGGTGCTACGCTCGTCGACGTGCGGTGGTCTGTCGGTCTGCTGATCGCGCTCTCAGGATGCCACGCGCTCCTCGGGATCGATGACTTCCATACCGCCGATGCGGGTGGCTCGAGCGACGCACGCAACGATGCGCGGTCCGATGCGAACGTCGATGCGTTCTCGGACTCGCTGACCTGTCTTGGGACCCTGAAGCCGATCTGCTTCACGACGCCGCCGACCGGGATGTTGATGATCGGTGGCGCGATCGATACGACCTCCGATGTCCGCTGCGCGAGCTATCCGCAGGCGTTCGGACCGGATCTCTGCGTGATGTCCGGGTCGACCGTGAACGTCGCGGCTGCGATGGTGGTTGGCTCGCGTCCGCTCGTGCTGGTCGCGACGGATCTGCTGACGGTCTCCGGTGCGCTCGATGCGTCGAGCCGGAGCTCCGGCATGATCGGCGCCGGCGCCAACGGTGCCGGATGCTCCGCGACCGCGGGCGCACCGCAAGGGCAGGGCGGCAGCGGCGGTGGTGGCGGTGGCTTCGGCGGCGTAGGGGGTGGCGGCGGGAAAGGCAGCGGGGGTGCGCTCCAAGGCGCCGGCGGATCGCTGCTGACCGTCACCGACATCCGGGGTGGATGCGCGGGCGCGAAGGGTGGCGACGGAGATCCGGCCAGTGGCGGGCGCGTCGGTCGTGGTGGTGGCGCACTGGCGCTGATCGCCGGGGCGACGATTCGGATCGTCGACACCGGTAGCGTGTTCGCGTCGGGGACGGGCGGCGGTCGCGGCTGCCCGGTCGGATCGCTCGATGGCGGCGGCGGTGGTGGCGGCGGATCCGGAGGGCTGATCGTGCTCGACGCGCCGATGCTGAGCATCAGCGGAATCGTGACCGCGAACGGCGGCGCTGGCGGCGGCGGCTGCGATCTTGGACAAGGCAACGACGGCCAGGACGGACGCCAGACCAGCTACAACGTCGCCGCGATAGGTGGTGCGGCGGAGAGCGCCACGCATGGCGGGCGCGGCGGCGACGGTGGCTACCTCGCGAACGCCGCACAGGCGGGACTCGCGTCGGTTGACAACGGTGGCGGCGGAAACGGCGGAAACGGCGGGGGCGGCGGTGGCGGCGGCGCGGTCGGCGTCGTCTGGGTGCACGGGACGATCAGCGGCGGCGCGCGGGTGTCGCCCGCGCCGCAACAGCACTGAGGCTTGTCAGACCGGATTGCTATGAACCGGCCGCGATGCCCGGGAATGGTGCGGCGGCGAGTTATGGCGATCTGCTGGTGACGTCGATCGTCGTGCTCGCGGTGGTCTGCGTGCTCGCGTTTGTCGTGGTCAAGGTCGTCGGGCGGTTCCTCGCGACCGGCCGCGTGCGGGGCGCGCACCTGCTCGATGTCGTGGCGAGGGTGCCGCTCGAGCCGCGGCGCTCGCTGTACGTCGTCGAGGTGGCGGGCAAGACGCTGCTGGTCGGCACCAGCGAGATGGGGCTGTCGGTGCTGACCGAGCTCGATCCGGGCGAGGTCCGCGCGCGGACGCTGCCGAAGCAGAGCTTCACCGACCTCGTGCGCGCGGCATGGACCCGGCGCTCGGATCCGCCGGTGCCGGCGGCAGCCCCGGAGATCGTCGTGCCGCCGGGAGGGATGGACGCGTGACCGGCAGTGGGCTCGGCAACGCTGGGCTTGTCGCGGTGCTCGCGATCGTGCCGCTCGTGGTGCTGATGCTGACGAGCTTCGTCAAGATCTCCGTGGTGCTCTCGCTGCTGCGTAACGCGATCGGAGCGCCCGATGCACCGTCGGGCCTCGTGGTGATCGGGCTGTCGCTGGTGCTCACGTTGTTCGTGATGGCGCCGGTCGCGATCAACATGGTCACCGCGGCCGCGAGCACGTCGCCCGCTGGCGGGGCCGCTCCGCCGCTGCCATCCGACCTCGAGGTCGCCGTCCGCTCGCTGGTCCCCGCCGAGCATCAGGGTGATGTCGATGCGGTGTCGCGCGCGCTGGTGCCGCTGTCGAAGTTCCTTGCTCGGCATGCTGCGCCCAAGGATCGCGAGACGTTCGTCGAGCTCGCACGGCGGATGGGACGGACGTCCAGCGGGGACGAGCTGTGGGTGCTGGCGCCCGCGTTCCTCACCACCGAGCTGCGCGAGGCATTCGCGATCGCGGTGCTGATCTTCCTGCCGTTCCTCGTGATCGATCTGCTGGTCGCGCTCGGGCTCTCCTCGCTCGGGCTCGCCTCGACCTCGCCGCAGGTGGTCGCGCTGCCGCTCAAGCTGTTGCTGTTCGTGGCCGTGGATGGCTGGCGGCTGCTGATCGACAGCTTGCTCCGGGGCTACGTGTGACGCCCAGCCTGCTCGCGCTCGTGCGGGAAGGCGTGCTGCTCGCGCTGTTGCTCGCCGCGCCGCTCCTCGTCGCCGCGCTGATCGCGGGCGTCCTCACCGGCCTGGTCGGAGCGGTGACCCAGGTGCAGGACCCGTCGATCGGCCTGGTCCCGCGCGTCGCGGCGGTGGGCGTCGCGATCGTGCTGTTCGCGCCGTCGATCGCGCACCAGCTCGAAGCGTTCGCCGCGCGGATCTGGCCGCTGATCGCCGCGGTCGGCACCGGCGCGAGCTGATCGTGGCCACGTTGCTCCTCGCGCTGCGCGGCGCGGCCGCGGTGGCCGTGCTGACGAGCGTGGTCGGTGGATTCCCTCGCGTGGTGCAGCTCGGGCTGGCGCTCGTGCTCGGGCTGTGGTCGGCGCTGCTCGCCGGCACGCTGCTGCCTTCGCAACTGATCGACGCGCCGATCCTCGTCGCAGCCCACGAGCTCGTTGTCGGCGCGACGATCGGTCTGCTCGCCGCCCTGCCGCTGCTCGCCGCCGCGGCTGCGGGCCGACTCGTCGATGTCACGATGTCGGCGCGCCGCGGTCCGTACGCCAGCCTGTTCGCGGTGCTCGCCGGCGCCGTGTTCGTCGGGATCGATGGCCACGTCGCGCTGGTGACCGCGGTGGTCGATAGCTTCCGCGCGGCCCCGGCGATCGCCAGCGGGCAGCCACGCGTGCTCGCCGCGCTCGGCGGGCTGGTGCCCTCGGCGGTGGCGCTCGCGATTCCGTGGATCGTCACCGCGGCGGTGGTCGAGCTTTCGATCGGTGCGGGCATGCGGGTCGCGGGCCGTGCCGGTGCTCACGCGCCGGCCGCAGCGGCGGTACCGGCGGCGCTCGTGATGATCACGGCCGCACTGATCTCGACGGTCGGCGTTGCAATCGCCGCGCTCGTGCGCGGCACGCTCTGAGCCGAAATCAGCCGGCCCGGCGCGCCGTGGCCGCGATGATCTCCGCGAGCCGCGCCCACGTCGCCTCGGGGACCGGTCCCTCTCCATCGACGAGCGCCAGCGCGAGCTCCGGGTCGCGATGCACGGCGATGCCGTGGCGCCGCGCGAGGCCGAGGATCTGGGTCGCCCGCGCATCGCGGCCACTCGCGGTGCGCACCGGTACCGGGCGGCGCACCGGATCCCACGCCACGGCGACGGCCACCCCGTCGCCGAGCAGCACCACCGACGCGCCCGCCACGGCATCGCGCACGGACGGTCCGCGTGTGAATCGCGCACGCTCGGCGCGCCACCGTGGATCGGCGCCGGCCATCCGCTCGTCCTCGCGCTTCTCGGCGGCGGTCATCCGCAGCGATCGCTCGAACTCGGCGCGGCGCAGCAAGCCATCGAGCGTGCCGAGCACGATCCACGCGGTGCCCAGGGTTGCCACGAACGCGATCAGCATCCGTACGCCGGCGGTGGGGGTCTCGACGAGCCGCCCGAGCCGCGGCGCGACCGCCCATAGCCACGCGAGCGTGAGCCCACCGATCGCCAATGCGCCGAGGAGGCCGAGCGATGCGTGCTGGGTGCGCGAGGTGTCGAGTGCGGGCGCACCGCGGAGCTGACGGCGCGGCAGCCACAGACCTCGCGTCTGTGCGAGGTGAGCGACCACTGCCCCGACCGCGGCTGCGATCGCGATCGGGAGGATGAACGCGAGCACGTCGCCGGTGATCGCGCTCATGGATGGCACGGGTTCTGGATGCGACGCGCTGCACGCGCGAGCGACCCAGGTCGCGAGCCCGGCGGCGATCGCGCGTCCGAACACGAGCATGGCGACCACCGCACCGATCCACGCCAGCGCGCCGACCACGATCGGGCTCGCGGCGGTGAGCCCGCTGGCGCGCGCGAGCGCCCGACGGCGCGCCGATGCTGCAAACGGGCGGTGATCGGCCATGTCCGAGGTCGATGATAAGGTGCCGGCGTGCTGTGCACACGTCGAACCGATCCCGGTCGTGGGGAGCGCGCGTGACCGCCGCTCCCCAGCTGGTCGAGGTCTGCGTGACGCTGCCGGTGCCGGGCCGCTATCACTACCGCGTGCCGCCGCACCTCGCGGGTCGCGCACCGGTCGGCGCGCGCGTGCTGGTGCGGTTTGGCAAGCAGAAGATCACCGGTGTGGTCGTGCGCGTCGATACGCCGGCGCCCGAGGGCGTGACGCCGATCGATCTCAGCGAGGTGCTCGACGATCAGCCGGCGCTGTCGCCCGAGCTCGTGGATCTGTGTCTGTGGATCGCGGACTACTACGAGGCTCCGCCGGGCGAGGCGCTGCGCGCGGCGCTCCCGGCGGGGAGCGGCGTGAAGAGCAAGCAGGTGTTCGCGCTGACCGCGCGAGGTACCGCGATCGCCGACGGAGCAGGTGGATCGCTGCCCGCGAAGCAGCGGGTGGTGCTCGCGAAGCTCGCCAGCGGTGACCTGCCGCTCGCGGGCGCTCCGGCGGCGATCCGGCGGGTCCTCGATGCGCTGATCACCGACGGGCTGGTCGAGCTGATCGACCAGCGCGAGCGAGCGCGCGTCAAGCTCAAGCGCGAGCGCGTGGCGCGGCTGATCGGCGACGTCGCGGCGGCGCGCGCAGCCTCGGTCAAGTCGCTGAAGCGGCTGCGCGTGCTCGACGTGCTGGCGAGCGGTGCCGCATTGCCGGTCGAGATGATCGAGCAGCAGGTCCCCGGCGCAAAGCTGACGCTGCGCGAGCTGGCGAAGGCCGGGCTGGTCGAGCTGTTCGAGCGCGAGCTCGCCCTCGATGCGGTGGAGACCGGCGCGGACATGTTGGTGATCGCGCCGCCCGTGCTGACCGGCGAGCAGACCCACGCCGTCGGTGAGATCATCGCCGCACTGACCGCACCGCCGGGGCCCGACGGCAAGAAGCCGTTCACGCCGTTCTTGCTGCATGGAGTGACCGGCAGCGGCAAGACCGAGGTCTACCTGCGCGTGATCGCCGAGGCGATGGGGCAGGGCAAGACCGCGCTCGTGCTGGTACCGGAGATCTCGCTGACGCCCCAGCTCGCGGCGCGGTTCCGGGCGCGGTTCGGCGATCAGGTCGCGATCCTGCACTCGGGGATGTCGGAGCAGCAGCGGCTCGGCGAGTGGTCGCGGTTGCGCCGCGGCGATGCGCGGATCGCGGTCGGCGCACGATCGGCGGTGTTCGCACCGCTGACGGGCCTCGGCGTGATCGTCGTCGACGAGGAGCACGATGGCTCGTTCAAGCAGGACGAGGGCGTTCGCTATCACGCGCGCGATGTCGCGATCGTTCGTGCTCAGCGGGCGGGAGCGGTGTGCGTGCTCGGATCCGGAACCCCGAGCCTCGAGAGTGCCGCGCACGCCGAGAAGGGGCCGTACCGCCTGCTGCGGTTGACCGAGCGCCCGATGGCGCGGCCGATGCCGAAGGTCGACATCATCGATCTGCGGACGTATCTGCCCGATGGCGAGGGGATGCTGTCGGCGCCGCTGCGTGCCGCGATCGCGGAGACGCTCGCTGCCGGTGACCAGACGATCCTGTTCCTCAACCGGCGCGGGTTCGCGACGTTCGTGCTGTGTCGCGCGTGCGGCCATTCGTTCCGCTGCCCGAACTGCTCGGTGTCGCTGACCTATCACCTGCACAGCGACCGGCTGCGCTGTCACTACTGCAACTTCGTCGAGCGCGTCCCGGAGAACTGCCCGAAGTGCAAGGCGGCCACGATCGAGCGCAAGGGCCTCGGCACCGAGCGGGTCGCGGCGGCGCTCGCGGAGGCGTTTCCGAAGGCGCGGGTGGCGCGGCTCGATCGCGATGTCGCGAGTGGCCCGAAGATCGAAGTGGTGCTCGGGCGCGTCGCGCGGCGCGAGACCGACATCCTGGTCGGCACCCAGATGGTGACCAAGGGCCACGACTTCCCGGGCGTCACGCTGGTCGGCGTGCTGTGCGCCGATACCGGGCTCGACTTGCCGGATTTCCGGTCATCGGAGCGCACGTTCCAGCTGCTCGCGCAGGTCGCCGGGCGAGCCGGGCGCGGTGATCGGCTCGGACGAGTTCTGATCCAGACCTACCGGCCCACCGAGCCGGCGGTGGTCGCGGCCGCCGCGCACGACTACGCGCAGTTCTTCGCCGCCGAGTACGCCGCGCGCGAGGAGCTCGGCTATCCGCCCCACGGCCGGCTGATCGCGGTCCGCATCGATGGCAAAGATCCGCACGCCGTCGCGGGAGCCGCCCAGCAGCTCGGCGTGGTGGCACAGGCAGCCGCGGCACAGCTCGGAGGCGTCGTCGACGTACTCGGGCCCGCGCCCGCCCCGCTGGAGCGGCTGCGCGGACGCACCCGCTGGCAGATCCTGCTCCGCAGCAAGGATCGTCATGCCCTCCGACGGGTCGCGCGCAGCCTGCCACTCGGCGATCCGCACAAGGACCCCCGCGCCACCCTCGACGTCGATCCGGTGTCGGCGCTGTAGCCGGTTGACCGGGGAGGTCGTTGTATACTGGGGCGGGTTTGCGTGACTGAGCTGGCTTCCTTACCGTGCGTGCTGATCGTCGCCGATCCGGGCAGGGTCGACGCGCTCGCCGACGTGTTCGCCGAGCCGCTGCCTCAGGGCGCGGTGGAGGTCCTGCGCTCGACCGGCGGCGACGAAACCATCGATCTGTTCGACGAGCGCCGGCCGCATGTCTGCGTGATCACCGCGACCCTCGAGGCCGGTGATCCGGGTGCGCTGATCGAGGCGCTGCGCGACAGGATCCCGCGCGCGGAGGTCGGGATCGTGCTGATCGGCGATGCCGACGGGCCGCTGCGGACCGCGCTCGATGCGATCGACATCGCACCGAATCGGTTTGTCTCGAGCCCTCTGGTGCCGAAGGCGCTGCGGTTCGCGGTCGGTGGCGCACTCGATGCGGTGGTCCTCGCGCGGGGCATGGAGCCGGTGACGAACGGAACACCGCGGCCGATCAGCGATGCGGACCCCACGACGTCGCAGCGGCAGGCACAGCGCGAACGCTGGGCGGCGCTCGCGGACTCGTTCGTCGAGATTCTCGAGGTCGAGGAGCTCCGGCCCGATCCGGGCGAGGACGCCGAGCCACTGCCGCCACCGATGCTCATCCATCCGCGCCGCCACTCCGATTCCGAGGCGCCAACCAACGTCCCCAGGCCGATCGAGATGTGGCTGCCGGGCACGACGTCGGAGCTCCGCGAGAAGGAGTCCACCAACCAGTGGAGTGCGCCCGAGCCGCCGGTCCGCGAGCCAACGCTGATCATCCGCGATCCGGAGCCATCGCCGACCCCGTCACCTGCCGAGCTGGCTGTGCCGCCCGAGGCGCACTCGCGGCCGCGCCAGACCGATCCGTGGGCCGACGCGATGCCGCTCGCCCAGCTCTTGATCAGTGAGTCTCGGCCCAGGCCGATCTCCGAGGACGACCTCGGGCTCGACGACTTCGAGGATGATCTCATCATCAGCGAGAGCTCCGCGCACCCGGTGAGCTCGCCGCGCATCGAGATCCTCGAGGATCTGCCGGGCCTCGGGAACACGCCGATTCCGGCGATCGCCGCAGGCAACGTTGCCGCGGACGGTCGGGACTTTGCGCGGCAGCTGCGCGCGAAGATGTCGATGATGGCGCAGCGGTTGTTCCAGGGCGGCGATGCGGCGTCGTCACCGGCGGTCGATGTCCGCCCGCGCCACGACCATCACACCGAGATCGATCTGACGACGCTCGGCGAGGAGCCTGCGCTCGAGCGCGGCAACACCGAGATCGAGGCTCGCCATCACCGATCCGGCGAGGTCCGCGAGCTCCCCACCTCGCCCGGCACCTGGGACACCCAGATCCGCGAGCGAGGACTTCCGGACTCGGGCGAGATCGCCCGCGGCGTCTCCGATGCCGCGATGCTGCTCGCGAAGATGTTCGCGCAAGCCTCGACGGGCCGGATCTCGTTCCGCCAGGAGTCGGTCGAGAAGATCGTCTACTTCGATCAGGGGCGCCCGGTGTTCGCATCTTCGAGCGAGCCACGCGATCGAATGGGCGAGCTGCTCGTGCGCGAGGGCAAGATCACCGCGGCGCAGTACGAGCGCTGCCAGGCGGTGGTCGCCGAATCCGGCCGGCGGATGGGCGAGATCCTCGTCGACTTCGGCTACCTCAAGCGCCGCGAGCTGCTTCCCGCGGTGCGCCGTCACGTCGAGGACGTCGTGTACTCGCTGTTCCAGTGGGACCACGGTAGCTATCAACTCGCGCACGACGCCACGCCGTCCTCGGAGCGGATCCGGCTGTCGCGCCACCCGGCGGCGCTGATCCTCGAGGGCATCCGCCGCAAGCTCGATCGCACGAGCCTCGAGAATCTGATCGGCTCGGCATCGACGGTGATCGAGGTTCCGGATCGCGAGCGGCTCGGCGGCATCATCAACCTCGGTGATCTCGCGGTGGAGGAGCGCAGCGCCCTGACCGCGTTCGACGCGCACGCCGATCTGACCGCGGTGGCGCGCAGCGCGGGCGTCGACGTGGCCGACGTGCTGCCGCTCGCATGGGGGCTGTGTGTGCTCGGGCTCGCGACGGCACGGCGGACGGATACCGAGGTCCCCGACGAGTCGTCCGCGCTGGTGGGCGAGACCGATCTCGCGATCGATCGCGAGCGCGTGCGTGCGCGCTGGGAGCTGGTCGGCGAGGCTGACTACTTCGCGTTGCTCGGGGTTCGCCGCGATGCCACCGGGTTCGAGATCCGCCGGGCCTATCAAGCGGCGCGGCGCGACTTCGCCGCGGACTGCTTTCCGAACGATCTACGCCGCGAGCTCGCGCAGGAGCTCGACGACATCGCCCACGTGCTCGACGAGGCGTTCCGCGTGCTCCGCGACGATCGGCTGCGGGTCACGTACCTGTCGAACCTCGTCGAGTAGTGGTAGATCGCTTCCCGTGCGCGTCGTGTTCATGGGATCGCCCGAGTTCGCGGTGCCTTGCCTGCGTGCGCTGGCGACCGCGCACGACGTCGCGCTGGTGGTCAGCCAGCCCGACAAGCCGGCGGGGCGGGGGAGCCAATTGACCGCTCCCGCCGTCAAGCTCGCCGCGCTCGAGCTCGGGCTCCCCGTGATCCAGCCGCGCTCGGCGAAGACCGGCGAGCTCCGCGACGCGATGATCGCGACCGGCGCCGAGCTGGCCGTGGTGGTCGCGTACGGCAAGATCCTGCCGCCGCCGGTGCTCGAGGCCCTGCCGCGCGGATGCATCAACATCCATGCCTCGATCCTTCCGAGCTACCGCGGTGCGGCGCCGGTGCAGTGGTCGGTGATCCACGGCGATCCCGAGACCGCCGTCGACATCATGCAGCTCGACGCCGGGATGGACACCGGCCCGGTCCTGCTCGAGCGACGCGTGACGATCGGCGCCGAGGAGACCTCCGGCGAGCTGCTCGCGCGGCTCGCTCCGATCGGCGCCGCCGCGTGCCTCGATGCGATCGCGCAGCTCACCGATGGCACCGCGCATCCGGTGCCGCAGGATCACGAGGCCGCGACGCACGCAGCGATGCTGACGAAGGCGGATGGCGCGATCAACTTCGCGCAGCCGGCGCACCGGGTCGCCGCGCGGATCCGCGGTGTAGATCCGTGGCCCGGCGCGCAGGCGATGCACAAGGGTCAGATCGTCAAGCTGTTCCGTGCGGTGCCTCATGCGCGTCCCCCGAGCGTCGAGGCACCCGGCACCGTGATCGCGATCGAGGCCTCGGGCCTGCACGTGGTCTGCGGCGAGGACGTCGCGATCATCCGCGAGATCCAGGCTCCGGGGCGCAAGCGGCTGACCGCGGCACAGTTCGCCGCCGGCCGCGGGATCGTCGTCGGCGACGTGCTCGGCCCGCTGCCGCGTGAAGGCGACCCTGCGTGACCGCGCCGATCTCGTCTCGCGAGGTCGCGCGCCGCGTGCTCGATCGGATCGACAAGGACAACGCCTGGGCCACGCCCACGCTCGACGGCGAGCTCGCCCGCGCCGGCCTGCCAGACCGAGATCGCCGGCTCGCCTCCGAGCTGGTCTACGGCGTGCTGCGCCATCGCACGCGCCTCGATCGCGCGCTGTCGGCCCACGCGAACCTCAAGAAGACGCCTCCGAAGGTGATCACGGTGCTGCGGCTCGCGGCCTACCAGCTGCTGTTTCTCGACCGGATCCCCGGTCACGCGGCGGTCAACGATGCGGTCGCAGCGGCGCGCGCGGTCGCGGGGCCCAAGGTCGGTGGGTTCGCCAACGCCGTGCTCCGCGAGCTAACCCGCCGTGGCGAGCCGCCGCTCCCCGAGGGTGATCTCGAGCTGGCCACCTCGTTGCCGCGATGGATCCTCGACGAGCTGATCGCCACCGCGGGCCCCGATCTCGTGGCGATCGCGAAGGCGTTCGCGGATCAGGCGCCGCTGATCGCACGTGGCAACCGGCTGCGCACCACGCGCGAGGCGCTGATCGCGGAGCTCGCCGCTGCGGGTGTGACCGCCACCTCGATCGATTCCGCACCGATGGCCCTGCGCCTCGAGGATCTCGGCGATCCGGCGCGCAACGCAGCGTTCCAGGCGGGCCGCTGGACCGTGCAGGATCTCGGTGCGCAGCACGTGGCGCTCGCCGCCGCTCCCAAACCGGGCCAGCGGATCCTCGACGCGTGCGCCGGCGTCGGTGGCAAGTCGACCCACCTCGCCGAGCTGATCGATGATCAGGGCTCGATCGATGCGGCCGATCAATCGGCGACCAAGCTCGGCCTGTGCGGCGAGACCGCGGCACGGCTCGGCCTCACCTCGATCCACCGCGTCAGCTGTGATCTGCTCGATCCCGCGGCGCCGCTGCAGCCCGCGTACGACCTGATCGTGCTCGACGCACCGTGCTCCGGCCTCGGCGTCCTCCGCCGTCATCCCGATGCGAAGTGGCGCTTGAAGCCCACCGATGTGCCGCGGCTCGCGCAGCTCCAGCGCCAGCTGCTCGACGCCGTGGTCCCGCGCCTCGCGCCGGGTGGCACGCTCGTCTATTCGGTGTGCACGTTCACCCGCGCTGAGGGCCCCGAGCAGATCGCAGCAGTGGTCGCGCGCAGCGGCCTGACGCTCGTCGAGGAGCGCCGCACCTGGCCGCCCGACGCCGACGGCTTCTACCTCGCGCGGCTCGTGCGAGGATAGACAACGGCGTATCGCCGATCCGGGAGGCCGATCCACGAGGAGTGATCAGCCGCGGGCGCGGGAGCCGCGGTCGCGGAGCTCGGTGATCGTCGCCGCGTAGTCCGTGGTTCCGAACACGCCCGACCCGGACACGAACACGTCCGCACCGGCGGCCGCGACCTCGGCGATGTTGTCGATCTTGATGCCGCCATCGACCTCGATGTCGATCGACAGCCCGCGGTCATCGATCATCCGCCGCAGCGTCCGGATCTTGTCGAGCGCGCTGCGGATGAACGACTGGCCGCCGAAGCCCGGGTTCACCGACATGATCAGGACCTGCGCGACATCTGGCAGCACGACCTCGATCGACGACACTGGCGTGTGCGGGTTCAGCACCACGCACGGCTGCTTCCCGAGGTCCTTGATCTGGGACAGCGTCCGATGCAGGTGCGGGCAGGCCTCGACGTGGACACCGATGATGTCCGCGCCCGCCTTCGCGTACGCGGCGACCCAGCGTTCGGCATCCTCGATCATCAGGTGCACGTCGAGCGGGAGCTTGGTCGCTCGCTTCACCGCCTCGATCACCACCGGGCCGATCGTCAGGTTCGGGACGAAGTGCCCGTCCATGACATCGACGTGGACGTAGTCCGCGGAGCCGATCGCGGCGACCTCGTCCGCGAGACGGCCGAAATCAGCGGACAGGATGGACGGCGCGATCTTGACGGGCACGCGCCGACGCTACAACGGCTCAGTAGCCGGCGAACAGGTCCGTCAGCGGCACGTCGAGGGCGGTCGCGACCTTGAACAAGCTCGAGACACTGGCGGACGATTCGGCGCGCTCGATCTGCGAAAGCAGCGACACCGAGAGATTGGTCCGCCGCGCCATCTGCTTCAGCGTCAGCCCGCGCGACTTGCGAAGATCGCGGATCTGCCGGCCGATCGCTGCGTGCAGCTCGTCCTCGCGCCGCAGCACGAGGCCCTTCTTCTTCGCGATCCGCGCGATCACGTCGCGGAACTCGGCGGGGGTGAACGGCTTGTTGATGTACGCGGAGACCTCGTGCTGGATCGACGCCGAGGCGGTCTCCAGCGACGGATGACCGGTGAGGATGATCACCGCGATGTCATCATCGACCGAGCGGATCTGCTGGAGTAGATCGAGGCCCGAGATCTTCGGCATCATCAGGTCGAGCACGACCAGGTGGAACACCTCGTCCCGGATCCGCTCGACCACCAGCGTGGGATCTGCGAGCGCGGTGACCTCGAACCCCTCGCCCCGCAGGAAGTCCTGCAGGTACTCGCGGATGTCCTGATCATCGTCCACCACCAGCACCGAGAGCTTCGATGCAGTCCTCAAAGGTACGGCCCCTGCCACCATGGTGCAGGTATAACCGAAACCGACTCCGCGGAGGTCCTGTGAAAGACCTCCGCGGTGGTCGGGGCGACAGGATTTGAACCTGCGACCCCTTGGTCCCGAACCAAGTGCGCTACCAGGCTGCGCTACGCCCCGCGAGTCCGGTTAGGTAGCTTGCCCAGCTGGCGGTGTCAACAGTCAGCGTCGGAGGACCGGCAGAGCAATGTGCACGCCGATCTCCGCGAATCCTCCCAGCCGATCGACGAATCCCACTCGTGCGAACGGGATGACCCCAACAAAGCCCCAGAGGCCGATCGATGCGCCCAGGCGTGGGTGCACGATCTCGGAGAGCTCGAGGATCGGGCCGGCGGAGACCCCGATCATCCGGCCGACCCGGGTTCCGGCGACCGCATCGGCCCAGATCCGGCCGCCGCCGCGCTCGGTCCATAGGCTGGCGCCGACCATCCCGCCGATCACCCCGACCGCCGCGCGCTCGCGGATCCGCAGGATCGCGAGGTGGCCGCCGATTGTCGAGTCCCACGCACCGTCGACATGGCTCGCAGCGCCGGTCGGCCCGAGCCAGAGGTACGTACCGTCCAGATCCCAGCTCGGCCGAAAGCTTCCGGGCCCGACACGGGGCGTTTGCTCGACTTGCGGCGGATCGGGAATTATCGCGGTGACGGGATCGGCCGCCGCGCTGCTTGTGACAGCGAGGAAACACGCGAACGTGGACATGAGGCCCCCTGGGGAGTGCATACCCCGGTCCGAGGCCTTCAAGGGGTTACACAGTCCGCGCATCCGTGTAGAATTTGTACCGAAACAGGACGTTGCGGGGGTGGGCTCGCCGCTTGCTTCCAGGTCTTCCTCGCCGTTGAGGACCGAACCGCACATAGCTGACCGTTCACGCTCTCCGATGTCGAATTTGGCCATCCAGCGAAGTGCCCCGGTCGGACCGACCGGGATGCTACCACCCGGGAAGGACCAGGACTACGCGCTGGTCCGGCAGCTTCCCCTGTTCGAAGGCGTGGGCAACGACGACCTGATCGCGGCGATGCAGCAGGGCGGGATCGCGGTGCGCCGGCTCGATCGCGACATGTTCGTCCTCGACCCGATCGGACTCGCGCGGGGCCAGGCCGCACCGGTGGTCTACCTCGCTACCGGGCAGGTCGCCGCCGGTGTGTTCATCGATCACGAGCTCGCAGAGCGTCACGCGCAGCAGCTGGCGCACGAGACCGCGAGCAAGGAACAGCTCGAGGAGGAGTCGCTGCTGAAGCCGCCGCCGCTCGCGCGGGTGGCGCTCAAGAACATCGCGCTGTTCATGGAGAACGATCTGTTCAACTCGGGCGCGCTCAACGCCGCTCGCGGTCAGCCGATCGCGTTCTACACCACCGCGCCATCGCAGCTGGTCTCGCTCGATCAGCGCTGGGTCGCCGAGCTGGCCGTCCGCTATCCGGTGTTCGAGACCCGGCTGCGCCGCGCGATCGGCATCTCGCGCGAACGGCTGGCGTGGGTCTCGGGCGTGAAGCAGGAGCTGCTCGACTTCTTCGTGCGCCAGGGCATCTCGGTCTCCGGTGAGATGGTCCGCGTGCGCCAGCTCGGGCTGTGTATCGACTGCAAGCTGTGCGAGGAGGCCTGCGAGGATCGCTACGGCGCGCGGCGGCTGACTCTCGGCGGCTACCAGCTCGGCATGCTGGACTTCATCTACACCTGCCGCACCTGCACCGATCAGCGCTGCATCGATCCGTGCGCCTACGACTCGATCAAGTACGACCTGACGAAGCGGGAGGTCGTGATCAACGAGTCGAGCTGCACGGGATGCACCGCATGTGCGCAGGCGTGCCCGTACGGTGCGATCGACATGATCGAAGTCGAGCCCGACGCGCCGACGTTCAAGAAACACTTCAAGGCCCGGCTCGAGAAGAAGAACATGTTGCAGTTCGGGCCGGGTACGCCGCGGGTGGCGCGCGCCCGCCGGATCGCGAACAAGTGCGATCACTGCATGGCCTATGGCGATCAGGCGTGCGTGTCGGCGTGTCCGACCGGCTCGCTGATCGAGATCGATGCCTACGATCTGTTCCGCGAACGCTCGCCGAAGATGGCGCAGCTCGCGAAGGCCGGCTACGACGCCGACCTCCAGAAGAAGGACAAGAAGGAGGTCTTGCCGGTGATGCCGTTCACCGAGGGCGTCGCGGTGCGCTCGGGCGGGCTCGCGAAGCTGAAGCGCGGCCGCTATGCGCCGCTCTTGACCTGGATGGTCGGCATCTTCGCGTTCTTGATCGCGCTCGGCGAGGCGCTGCTCCGCGCGTATGCCCCCGCGCAGTCGTACCTGTTCCACCAGGTCGCGGCGCTGCCCGACTATGCGGACGCGCCGACCGATCAGATCCTCGAGCGCGTGGTGTTCAGGCCGGGCGATCAGCTGTCCACGTACTGTGGTCTGGTCGGCACGGGCCTCATGGTGATCGCGGCGATCTACCCGATTTTCCGCCGGCTCAAGCTGTTCCGCTGGCTCGCCTCGAACACGATGTGGTTCGACTTCCACCTGATGGCCGGCACCGTGGGGCCGATGTTCATCGCGCTCCATTCGGTGGTGCAGCTCGACTCGTGGGTCAGCGCCGCGTTCTGGAGCATGGTGATCGTCGTCGTCAGCGGCTTCCTCGGTCGCTACCTCTACACGCAGGTCCCCGAGCTCGCGAGCGGCGTGGAGCTCGAGGAGCTCGATCACGAGCGCTACTTCCAGCAACACAGGCCGCGGCTGACCGTGCCGATGGCCGAGATCGATCGCGAGCTCGCCGTGCAGCGCGCGAAGGCGCTGCAGGTGGGACAGTCGCCGAGCATGCTCCGCGCGCTGTGGTGGCTGCTGTTCCAGGACGTCGGGCGCTGGCCGCGCACCCTCGCGCGGCGGGGCCGACTCGCGAAACTCGGCGTGAATCGCAAGATCCGCAAGCAGCTCGCGAAGCGGGCGGGTCGGATGATCGTGATCGCACGGCGGCAAGTTGTCGCGCCCAAGGCGCAGCTCCTGCTCCATTCGTGGAAAAAGGTGCATGTTCCGTTCACCGTCCTGCTGACCGCCCTCGCGGTCGCCCACATCTACATCTCGTGGTCGCGTGCGGCCTGGTAAGCTGGCTCCAGTGACCCGGGTCTGGATCGCGCTGGCCGCGCTGGCGTTGCTGTTCGCGCTGCGAGTGACCGCGCGCGCCGATGACTTCTTCTCGAGCTCACCGGGTCCGTTGAGCGCGAGCCACGGCACCCTCGATACGCAGAACACCTGCAACGACTGCCACGTCGACAACACCCGCGAGGTGTCCAAGCAGAAGTGCCTCAACTGCCACGATCACCAGGATCTCGGTGCGCGGATCAACGCCGGCAAGGGCTTCCACGCCTCGGCCAACGTGCGCGGCAAGTCGTGCGAGTCGTGCCACCACGAGCACAAGGGCAAGGGCTACGACCTGATGGGCTGGAAGTCGGTCACGGGCGGCAAGGCCGGGTTCGACCATGATCTCACCGGCTGGAAGCTCAACGGCAAGCACGCTGCCACCGATTGCGACAAGTGCCACAAGGCCAAGAACAAGACCCAGGGCCTGCAGACGTTCATGGGCACCGATCGGCTGTGCGGCTCTGCGGGCTGTCACGCCAACGATCAGCCGCACAAGTTCCAGCGCAAGGAGATGCTCGCCTGCGAGCGCTGCCACACCGAGAGCGTGTGGAAGCCGGAGAAGCGAGTGCTCCAGTTCAACCACGATGATCGCAAGGATGCGGCGATGCCGATCCTCGGATCGCACCGTGACGTCGCGTGCAGCAAGTGCCACGTGAAGGCGGTGTTCAACCTACCGGCGCAGAAGCCGGATGCGTGCGGCAACGCCGGGTGTCACACGAGCAGCCACGACGGTCACCTGTTCGGGAAGCGCGACTGCGAGTGGTGCCACTCGCCAACGTTCAAGTCGTTCAAGCAGCAATACAACCGCGACATGCCGTTCTTCGATCACTCGGAGCGGACGCGGTTCGATCTCGGCGCGCACAAGAAGCTCAAGTGCTACGACTGCCACACCAAGGCCCTCGGCGAGAACAAGCCGATCGCCGCGTGCGAGCAATGCCACGCCAAGGACAACAAGCACGGAAACCGGTTCGATGCGTTCGGCAGTCCGCCGAAGTGCTCGACCTGTCACCCGACCACTGCGTGGAAGCCCAACGCGTTCAACCACACCACGCGCACGAAGTTCGCACTGACTGGCAAGCACGCGCAGGTGACGTGCCGCGAATGCCATCGCGGAAAGAGCCCGTCAGACTTCGAGAACTTCGGGGGTGACTTCACCTGCATGAACTGCCACGCGCACAAGACGGTGCACGACGGCAAGTGGAAGAGCTCTCAGTGCCTCAACTGCCACAACGGTCCAGGCATGATCAGCGTGAAAACCGCGAACATGGAGAAGCTCTATCACGGGCCCACCTCCAAGTTTCCGCTGGTCAAGGGACACAAGAACGTCCCGTGCGGTGACTGCCACACCGGGAGAGGTGGCAGCAAGACCACGTTCGAGAAGATCCCCACGGACTGCAGCACGAATACCAAGTGCCACGAGGATTCACTGCACAAGGGCACGCTCGGCAAGGTGTGCACGGCGTGTCACTCGCCGGGCATCTGGGACGCACTGCGCTTCGACCACCAGCAGCCGTTCCCCGAGGGCAGCAAGGGCAAGGTCGATGCGTTCCCGCTGAAGGGCGCGCACAAGGATAACAAGTGCGAGGCGTGTCACCCGACGCGGCAGTACGTCGAGGCGAACACGAACTGTGCGGATGCGGGCTGTCACGAGGACGACGACGCGCACAAGGGCCGGCTCGGCAAGCAGTGCGAGAAGTGCCACGTCGAGACCGGCGATAACACGTTCAACCACAACACGATGTCCTCGTTCCGGATCGATGGCGGTCACATGAAGGTACGCTGCACCGACTGCCACCCGTCGGTGACGTTCAAGCCGCGTCCGAAGACCTGCTTCGGCTGTCACCCGGAGCCGGCGGTCCACAAGGGTCAGTACGGCACCGGCTGCGAGCAGTGTCACTCCACGCGCACGTGGGAGGACATCAAGCCGCTGCACGATGTCGGCGACTTCTCGCTGAAGGGTGCGCACAACAACATCGCGTGCGAGCGATGCCACCGCGACAATCGTCCGCTCGCCGGGTCGGGAAACCTGTGCATCAACTGCCACCGCCAGGACGACATCCATTCGAACGCGCTCTCGCCGCGCTGCGGTGAGTGCCACACGCAGTGGTCGTTCGCGCCCGCGAAGTTCGATCACAGCCGCGTTGGCTGCAACCTGACCGGGGTGCATCGCACCGTCGCGTGCTTCGATTGCCATCGAAACGGCAACTTCTCCGCGATGAGCCCGCAGTGCATCAGCTGTCACTACGATGACGCGATCAAGGCGGGGCAGACCGGCACCAACCATCCGACGGTGATGACCTGCTCCAATTGCCACAGCCCGAACACGTGGCTCGGCGCGCCGGCGGCGGCGTTCAACCGGGAGTCGGTGTGTCGCTGACCCGCGTCCTCGCGCTGGTGCTCGGAGCCAGTCTGTTTGCACCGGCGGCGCTCGCGAAGGGCGCGAAGTCCGACAAGGCGAGCAAGGACGACAGCGACGACGCCGAGGAGTCGGCCTCGGAAGACAACGGATCCGCGGACGAGGGTGGCACCGAGGCAGCATCCGCCGACGACGGCGAGGACGAGGGCAAGACCAAGGTCAAGGACAAGACCAAGGGGAAGGCGATCGTCGACGCGCCGGTGAAGCAGGATCTCTCGGGGCACGATCTCGGCACGAACAAGAGGGAGAACCTGTTCGAGAAGGACCGGTTCTTCGTCGACAAGGTCGACTCCGCGAAGACCGAGAACAAGACGTTGATCCAGGGCAGCCTGTCCTCGAGCTCGCTGGTCTACACCGAGCGCGGCGGGACCTATGGCGCGATGCAGGGCGACAACAGCGCCAAGTTCAGCCGCTACTACACCGAGCTCCGGCTGCAGACCGACTTCCGGCACATCGCCGGCGGTCGCTGGGAGGCACGGATCGACGCGCGCGCGCGCGTCGTCAACAAGCCGCCGGAGGATGCGGATCCTACCGGGCGCGTGATCTCCGCCGATCCCAACCATGTCCAGTCGGGCTTCAACGGGCAGAACGAGTACGACGTGAAGGAGCTGTGGCTGTTCCACAGCGGCAAGCGCTCCGACATCTTCTTCGGCCGCCAGTTCGTCGCCGATCTCGGTGGCATTAAGTTCGACGGGCTCCGCGTCGACTACGCGAGCTCGCGTACGCTGACCTTCATCGGGTTCGGCGGGCTGTATCCGGTGAAGGGCTCGCGCTCGATCACCTCGGACTATCCGGCGCTCAAGACCGACCAGGGCAACCAGGCCGGCAAGCTCGTCGGCGCGGCGGGCTTCGGCGGCGCGTATCGCACGGTCAACTCGTACGGATCGATCGGCGGCGTGGCCCTGATCCCGTTCAAGGGCGAGACTCCGCGAATCTTCGCGACGTCGACCGGCTATCTGCGCAGCGGCCCCACGCTCGACGTCTATCACTTCGCGCTCGTCGATCTCGTGAGCTCGGTCGGTGCGGGACTGACCAACATCTCCGCCGGCGTCAACTACAAGCCGAGCCCGCGGCTGCGCCTGACTGCGAACTTCAACCGCGTCGATGTCGACACGCTCAACGTCCAGGCCAACGCGTACCTCAACGATCCGCAGGTCGATCCGGCGACGTCGGGGCCCAACGTGATCCAGAACGAGACCTACTTCCGCCGGCTGTCGACCAACGTCGGTCGGGTCGGCGTCTCCGCGGGGCTCGGTCAGCTGCAGCGGTTCGAGGTCACGTTGCAGGGCGCCTACCGCTACCGGCCCAAGGTCGCGCTCGATACGCCCGGCGCGATGGGCATCGCCGTGACGACCACCACGCTCGACGCGGCCAAGGGTGTCGACCTGTATGCCGCGATCACCGACCGACGGTCGTTCAAGGACCTCCGGCTCGGGGTCGATGTGTCGCGCTCGATCGGCCTCGGCGACGTGGCGTTCCAGCGCAGCGAGGTCTTCGCGGTGCGTGGCTCCGCGGCGCGGGAGCTGGCCAACGGCCACGGTGAGTGGGAGGCCGAGGTCAGCTACGCGTCGACCAAGGATTCGGCGAAGGGGTTCGCCTGTAGCCCCCTCGCGGCGAACACGCCAAATACTTGTTTTGGCTCGTCAAATGGGGCGATCTACTCCGCCGGTGGCACCCTGTTCTACCGGGTCAACCGCGACTGGATGGCGATCGGCACGCTGTTCCTCACCCACCAGACCCTGACCCACAACGACGTCACCCCAGCGATGCCGAACATGGTGGTCGCGAAGCAGGATCCAGCGGTCAACGGGGTGATCGGCTTCGCTCGGATCTCGTACCGGTTCTAGCCCCTGGGTATCCCGAGGCGGGCTGGGGACAACTGACCCGGGACAACTGACCGAATCGACACCATGTTTGGCCAGCCGTAGGATAGCCACATGATCAGGATCTGGGTTCCCGCGTTCGCGCTGTGCTCGATGCTCAGTATCGGGTGTGCTCGTCATTCCGGCGATGACGACGATGACTCGAAGGCGACCCTGACGATCGAACCCGACACCACGGAGCTGTTGATCCAGAACGGTGTTGCCGCGCATCAGGACTACGCGGCCACGCTGACGTTCCCCGACGGCCACACCAAGGACGTCACCGACTCGACGGTGTTCCTCGTCGACAGCGGGTTCGGAACGTTCGTCGCTAACAATCTCGCGATCGGCATCCCCGGCAAGACCCAGGTGTTCGGCACCTACGTCGATCGCACGTCCTCGGCGCAGGTGATCGCACGGCTCAAGGACGTGCGCGTGGATCCGAGCCTGCCGCCGAACACGCCCGATCTGTTCACGGGTGCCGACGACAGCGCGCTCGCACCGACCGTGGTGTATCCGCCGGTCGGCGTGATCGTGCCGCGCAACCTCGGAGACTTCGAGACCCACTGGACCGACAGTCACGGCAACAACGTGTTCGAGATCTCGCTGCACACGGAGTTCTCCGACGTCCGCGTCTACGTGCCCGGCGGCAACGGCATGCCGGCCGCGGGACCGAAGGCGTCGTGGGCCGCGTTCGCGGCCAAGGAGTGGCTCGATGCCGTGGGCCACGAGCTCACGATCTCGTATCAGGTGCGCGGCGCGTCGACCACGAACCCGGGCCCGGTCGGGGGCGCGCCGCCGAGGATCGTCCAGCTCACCAACGAGCAGATGGAAGGTGGCCTCTACTACTGGGCCGCCACGTCGAGCGCCGGCGGCGCGTACGGCATCTTCCGCCACGACATGGCGAAGCCGGGGCAGCCCGCCGAGGAGTACATGACGACCAACCAGACCAGCGGTCGCTGCGTCGCGTGCCACGTGCTGTCGCGCGATGGCACCAAGCTCGCGGTCACCTACGACGGCGGCAACGGCGCGGCCACGCTGGTCGACGTCGGCACCAAGGCCGCGCAGGGCGGGAGCAACGCCTGGAACTTCGGAACGTTCAGCCCGGATGGCCTCGAGATCCTCACGGCGGAGAAGGGGACGATCAACGTTCGCAGCTATGCGAACCAGTCGGTGGTCGCCACGATGCCGTCGACCGGGTGGGCCACGCATCCGGACCTCTCCGCGGATGGTAAGAAGCTGCTCTACGTGAAGGCGACGACACCGGGCTCCGACTGGAGCTTCTCCGGCGGCAACATCGCGTGGCGCACCTACGATTCGTCGACGCACACGTTCGGCCCCGAGGTCGCCCTGGTGACCGGTAGCGGAGATAACTACTATCCGTCGTGGTCGCCCGATGGGCAGTGGGTGCTGTTCAACCGCTCGCCGTCGAACGCGAACTCCTACAACGCCACCGATGCCACCCTGTGGGTGGTCAAGGCGGACGGCAGCCAGCCGCCGGTGCGGCTCACCGTGGCGAACGACGGCACGGCGCTGACCAACTCGTGGGGACGCTGGGCGCCATTCGCACAGACGTATACGTCGACCGGCGAGAGACTCTACTGGATCACTGTCTCGTCGAAGCGCAACTTCGGTACGCGGCTGGCCAACGTGGCTCGCCCGCAGCTGTGGATGACGCCGTTCTTCCCGGACCGCGCCGCCGCGCAGATGGATCCGAGTGCGCCTGCGTTCTGGCTCCCGTTCCAGAACATCATCAGCAACAATCACATCGCGCAGTGGACCGAGAAGGTCGTCGTGGTCCAGTAGCTCGCTTCGGGCCTCGAGCGCCCCGTGACCGGCTCGATTCGGCCCTCGACCGCCCCGCGCGAACGCTCGCTCATGCGGCGCGTCCGCTTGCTCGCATGGAACGGAGTGCTCGTGCGAGCGCTGCGCCTAGCGCACCTTCACCGCCGACGATCGATCCATCGGTCTCCCCGCTATCTCGCTCGGGACCCGGCCCGCCGCTCGTCGTCGCGCAGCGGCGCCTACCAGTGACGCTTGGGGCGGCGGCGACCACCGCGCTTGGGGCCGTCGCCGCTGGTCTCCGGACGGCCGGTCGGCGGAAGGGTCCACGTGCGCGTGGGCGGGCGCGCATCGTTACTCGTCGGGGCGGGCGCGTCCGTGCGCTGCGGGGGTGAGCCGCCATTGCGCTGCGAGGGCCCACCATTGCGCTGCGGAGGTCCGTCAGTGCGCTGCGGAGCTCCGCCACTGCGCTGCGGGGAGCCGCTATTGCGCGGCGGCGGACCACCGTCGCGCCGAGAGCGACCGTCGCGCTGCGGAGGACGGGCATCGGTTCGCGGCGGACCGCCATCGGTGCGTGGCTCGATCGGTCGACCATCGGCACCGAGGGGGGGCCGCACGTGGGTGGGCGGCTGGATCGGCCGACCATCGGCGCCCAGCGGCGGCCGTGCGTTGGTGGGCGGCTGGATCGGCCGACCGTCGGCGCCGAGCGGGGGCCGCCCGTCAGTGCGCGGCGGTCGGTTGTCACTGCGCTGGGGCGGGCGACCTCCGGGACGAGGTCCGCGGCCACGATCGTCGGGACGCGAGCGTCGATCGGGACCGCGGGTCGCACGGGGTGGCGGAGGAGGCGGCGGCACGAACTGCGGGGTGAGGTCGCGGTTGACGTACGCGCGCCAGATCGCGCGGCCGTCCGCGGTGTGCACGGCGAGCGAGGGATCGAACCCCGCGACGAACCGCACGACGTTGTCGAAGTCGCGCAAGAAGAAGTGCTCGGCGCGGGTGTTGTGCACCGCCGAGATGACCTGCGGAAAATCGATGATCGTCGGCCCGTCCGCGGCGGCGAGAATGTTGTAAGGCGACAGATCGCCGTGGACCAGATCGCAGCACAGCATGGCGATGATCTGCGAGCACAGGTCCGCGTAGACGCCGAGCGCCGCATCGCGATCGAGCGTGACGTCGATCATCCGCGGGGCAGGGTGGCCATCGGCCCCGAGCACGAGATCCATCAGCAGCACGCCCTCGTAGAACATCACCGGGGCGGGTGCACGCACGCCGCTACCGGCCAGCTTGTACAGCGCATCAGCCTCGGCGGACTTCCACTCCTGCTCGGCGGCATCGCGCCCGAACTTGCCGCCAGTATCCATCGCGCGCTGGGTGCGCGTGTTGCGGACCTTGCGGCCCTCCTTGTACTCGGCGTTGTTCTTGAAGCTCCGCGTCGAGCGATCCTTGTAGACCTTCGCTGCGACGATTTCCTCGCCGCGGCGGACCAGGGAGATGTTGGCTTCCTTGCCGCTCTTCAGACGACCGAGGACCTCGTCGATCACGCCATCGGCGAGCAGGAGCTCCAGCTTCTCGTCCATCGCTACGGTTCGCCAGCCTACTGCGAGTCAGGGCACGACGGGAAGTCGCTGGCCACCAGAGTCGCCGGCGTCCGATCTGCGAACGTGCTGCGCCGATACCACACAACATCTGTGCACAGTTGCGTGCGCTACCGTGCGGGCCCATCCGGTGCACGAGGCGTCGTTCATGCCGCCGGTCGACGCACGAGGTGCAGTGCTATGCTTCGGGAGATGTTCGAACGGGAGTTGCTCGAGCCGGCGATTCACCGACCGCTCAAGCGGACCGAATACGAGCGCCTGGCAGAGCAGGGCGCCTTCGAGGACGAGCGGGTCGAGCTGCTCGCCGGGGTCATCGTTCGCGTGAGTCCGCAGGGCATCGAGCACGCGGATCTGGTGATGCTGTTGAACGAGCTGTTAGTCCGCTCATTGCCCGCCCAGTTCCAGCTCTGGCTTCAGCTGCCGTTCGCGCTGTCGGAGTACTCGATGCCCGAACCTGATCTCGTGGTGATCCCTCGCAAGCCATTCGGCAGTCCGCATCCGTCCGATTCGCCGTGGATGATCGAGGTGTCGGCATCATCCCTACCGATCGATCGCGGCCTCAAGGCCAGGCTCTACGCTGCTGCCGGAATGCCGGAGTACTCGCATTTCCCGAGATCTCGGTCTGCCTCGAGGCACTGATCGCAGCGACTAGAACTTGATGGTTCGATAGCCGAACAGGCGCACGCGCTTGGCGTAGAGGTCGAGGATGAACAGGCCGACGACCCCGAGCAGGACCCATGGCCAGAGGTCCTGGGCGTACTTGACGCTCTCGTCGTTGGTCGCCCAGATCTGCGCGGGCTTCGCCTGGTCGAACCCGCCGGAGACCTGGGCGGCATGGCGCAGTGGCTCCGTATCGGGCGTGGTCCGCAGGTACTCGAGCGGGTAGGACAGGGCGACCGAGCCGAGTGACTCCGCGACTGTCTTGCCGTCGCGCTTGTGCACGGCCTTCAGCAGGTACGAGCCGTACTTCTCGATCCGGAAGTCTGCAGTGTAGCGACCGGCGGCAGTCTGCGCCATCGGCACGGTCTGGGTGGTCTTGTTGGTGGCGGGATCGATCACCTCGAGCTTGGTATCGAGCTCGTTGACGAACTTGTCGCCGGTGTCGATCGCATCGACGGTGACCATCGCGCGGCCATCCGCGACCTTCGCGGAGAGATCGTAGCTGTCGTAGACCTTGCGCCGCATCGACGAGCGGATCACCTGCGCCCAGAACTTCGGATAGCCGCCCCAGCGGATCCAGTCGACGCCCCACCGGTTCTTGACGTCGGAGGTCCAGGCCACCGAGGTGCCGGCACCGTGACGCCAGCGCGCGAGGATCGGCTCGCCGAGATCCGAGATGAGGATGGTCTCGGCGGTGGGCTTGGGCTTGGTGGTGACATAGCCGTGGAGGGGCGGCGCGTTCTCGACGCCCGTGCCCTCGATCGCCTCGACCTTCTTCGCGACCCGGACGTGGATGACGTCCTCCACGAGCTGCGACTTCTGCGCCTCCTGCGTCTCCTTCATGAAGATCTTCGGCAGCGCCCCGATGTCCTCGACCATGTACAGGCGGCCGTCGCCGGCATCGGCGATCGTCGACAACAGGTTCCGATCGGCGCCCTGGACGCCGACGCACGACACCGTGATCCGCGCGCCACGCATGTCCTGCACGAGCTCGGGGATGCCGTCGAGCGGTGCCTCGCCGTCGGTCATCAGGATGACGTGCTTCACCTTCGCGTTGATGCCCTGGAGGATCTCGAACGCCTCCTTGAGGCCCGGGAAGATGTTGGTGCCACCCCCCGACTGCAGCCGCGCGATGTCGGCGGAGATCCGCATCCGGTTCGATGCGCGCTGCGGGCGGACGTAGACCTGCGCCTCGCTGTCGAACGCGACCACCGCGATGTAGTCATCCTTGCCGAGCACCTCGGCGGTCACCCGCGCCGATTCCTTGGCGGCCTCGAGCTTGGGGCCCTGCATCGAGCCGGACCGGTCGAGGACGAGGACGAGCGCGATGTCGGGCTGCTCCTTGACCTTCTCGGAGTCGAACCGCACCGGCATGATCTGCTCGATCCGGGTGCGCTCGTAGCCACCCGAGCCGAACGAGTCCTCGCCGCCGGCCATGATCAGGCCGCCGCCCATGTTCGAGACATAGGTATCGAGCGCGGCCATCTGACCAGCGCCCATCAGGTGCGCGGGGACATCGGAGACCAGCACGAGATCGTACTTCTCCAGCTCCTTGGGGTTCGCAGGGATCCCGGTCGGGCCGCGCACGGTGACATCGATGTTCTCGTGCTCGAGCGCCTTCTGGAGGTAGCCCGCGGAGCCCGGCTCGCGCAGGATGCCGCCCTCGACGTAGAGGATGCTCGGCTTGCCCTTCACGGGAGCCGTCATCACGGCCTCGTTGTTGGCCTTCTCGGTGTCCCGGTCGAACTTCGCGAGCCGCAGGCGATAGGTGGTGGCGCCGGCGTGCTTCGCGTCGGACTTGAACTTCACGAGGTTCTTGCCCTCGCGCAGCTCGACGCGCTTGCTCGGCTCGAGCGGATTGGGGAACTCGTCCTGCTGGAGCGCGAGCGTCGCGCTCTGCGCCTCGGTGGACCACACCTCGGCCGTGACCTCGTAGGGCTGGCCGACCTTGATCTCGTCAGGGACCATCACGCCGACCACGCGGATCTCGCTGGTCTTGTCCTGGTCGAACGTTCGCCACGATACCTTCACGCCGAGCTCCTTGGCCCGGTACGCCTCGACCGCGACGTCACCGACGGTCTGGTTGCCGTCGGAGATGATCACCATGCGGGGCAGGTAGCCATCGGGGTACAGCCCGTACGCGAGCTGCATCGCGGCCTGGGTGTCGGTACCGGCACCGGCGCCGACGTGCCGCTTGATCGCCGCCGAGAGGCTACCGTCCGTGGCGCGGATCAGCTGTGGTTTCTCGGCGAACGTGATCAGCTGGAGGTTGCCATCCCCCGCTTCATTCGCGATGTCGTCGACGTAGTGCTTCGCCGCATCGAGCTGCTTCTCGGACACTGAGTCGGAGACATCGACGAGCACCACCGTCGAGACC
Source organism: Myxococcales bacterium (assembly GCA_043753855.1). GTDB lineage: Bacteria > Myxococcota_A > Polyangia > Haliangiales > Haliangiaceae > JABFXX01. The sequence goes on from JAYUVX010000360.1 coordinate 29,984, forward strand.
TTGCTTTGCTCGGTGATCCACGACGGACGTGCGAGGGCGATCGCGACCCCGATCACCACGAGCGAGCGCAGCGTCGATTGCACCACCTGCTGGAGGATCGAGAGGTCGGTGAGCGAGAGCACCCGGAGCACGTAGAACGCCGGGACGATCGCGGCGAGGTGCAGCCACTGCGGGGACAGTAGATCGATCGGGCGGGTGCCGAACCAGTCGACGTGGATCGCGGTTCGGTTGCCGATCCAGCTGCTGATCGCCATCCACAGGCCCACCGACACGGCGATCGCGAGTGCGAGCCGGATCAGCGGGCCGGGGGCCAACAGTGCCTTCAGGGATTTGCGGAGCGACATATCAGACGGTGATCCGGCGGTGATAAGTGACCCACTCGACGATGATCAGGCCCATCGCGAGCAGGACCAGGTAGATCCACAGCTTCTGGCTTCGGGTGATCGCGAACGCCTCTGGAGCCTCGAGCTTCTTGCCGCCGAGCGTCAGCTCCGTGGACGGCGCGATGTCGGACTCGGTCGCGGAGGCCAGGTTCGCGGCGAGCTCGATCTGGGCGAGCACCTTGCCATCGGGCAGCTTCGCCGCGAGGTCGTAGTAGCCGACGCGGTTACCATAGAACGTGGCGAGGCCATCGATCACCGGCGTGCGTGTCACGGTGCCATCGGGTCCCTTGACCTCGGCCTCGGTGGCGCCGACCACGCCATCGAGCGGCACGCGCTGGCGCTCGCCGGTCGCGTACGTGGTGAGCAGATCCGTGGTGTCGCCCGCGAACCAGTCCAGCGTGTTGACCAGCAGCATCGGGAAGGCCACGCGCATCGGCAGGTCGGTGGCGCCTTCGCGGCCGCTCGATGGCAGCGAGAACCCGAATGCGAGGAGCTTGCGCTTGCCATCGCGCTTGGCGACGATCAGCGAGTCGCGCACGGCGTACGCGAGGGTGGACTCGCCCTTCTTGGAGTCGATCGAGAACACGTTGCTGCGGTCCATGAACACGTCGGACATCGAGACCCAGCGCATGACCGGGTGGCCTTCATCGATCTCGGTGATCCGCGGGTTCAGCGTCTCGCCCGAGACCTTGAACGGGCTGTTCTCGCCCTGCGGGTGGAAGAACAGCAGCGAAGCGGGCGGCGGCGGCAGCACGGCCGGTGTGTGCTCATCGAAGATCACGACGTCCATGCCATCGACGATCGACGGCTTGGCGTCGTACTCCGCGGGCGTGAACTTGACCGGATCGACGTTGTCGTAGACCAGCAGCGCACCCTCGAGGAACAGGTTGTCCTCGGTGACCATCGCGACCCTCTGCTTCTTGCGCGCAGGGAGCAGGGCGAACGCCTCGTCATCGAGCGGGAACGCGTCGGATCCACCGGGGCCCTCGACCGGCTGGAGCGAAGCGCGCAGCTTGTTGTCATCGCTCGCCGGGAGCTTGGCGTAGATCTGATGGATCCGCTGGCCGGGTGCGAGGTCGAGCAGCTTGGTGTCGACCGGGTTCGAGCCGTTGCTGATCTTCAGCCTGCGATGCGCCGGCTCGGTCCCGAAGTTCTGGATCTCGACGTAGACCTCGTACGCGGCCTTGTTCGCGATGTAGCGGCGAACGTTGAACGCGATGATGCCGACGTTATCGCTGCGCCGGCCGACCGGCAGGTAGCGGACATCCACGTTCGAGAGGTCCACGGCGGCGAGGTTCTTCGCGTTCCATTGCGCGGTGACTGCGCTCGGCCCTACCTTGGCCACCGGCGCGGCGCCCGGCTCGGTCTTGGCCCAGTTCACGAGGCCCAGCTGCTGCTCGGGGAACGCACCGTCGGAGACCAGCACGATCAGCGGGTTCGGGCGATCGCGCAGGGCATCGGAGGCAGCACCGAGTGCACGGGTGAGATCCGCCGGCGTGTCGCTGGCGGTGATCCCGTCGACGATCTTGTCGAGCATCGGCGCATCACTCGAGAACCGTGACATCGGCGTGGCCTGACCATCGA
>JAYUVX010000361.1:0-10850 GCA_043753855.1 Myxococcales bacterium
GCGATGGCGCTGGTACCGATCGGCAGCGTCGACGAGCTGATCGCGCTCGTGATCGTGCCGTCGTCGCGGCGGATGCGGGGACGTTCGCTGTCGTTCCTCGAACGCACCGCCGAGCGGCTGGCCGAGGCGTTGCTGCACGCGCGGATGGCAGTTCGCGCGGCCGAGCGCGCCAACCTCGCGCGCGAGGTCCAGCTCGCGGCCACCGTGCAAGCCGAGCTGCTGCCAGGCAAGGGCCCTCACGTCCATGGCGACATCACCGTGATCGGCTCGTGGCAGCCCGCGACCCGCTGCGCCGGTGATTTCTGGTGCGTCTACCCGCTCGGCGATGGCCGCGTGCTCGTCGCGATCGGTGACGTCACCGGGCACGGCGTGGCCTCCGCGATGGTCACCGCAGCCGCGATCGGCGCCGTCGATGTGTTCGTCCGTCGCAGCGGCCCCATGCTGCAGCTCACCGAGCTCACGGTCGCGCTCGATACCGCCGTACGCCGGGTCGGTGGTGGCCAGCTGGCGATGACCTGCTTCGCCGCCATCATGGACCCGGCCGCGCGGGAGATCAGCTTCGTGTCCTGTGGTCACACCGCGCCGTATCTGTGCCGGCCCGCGGGTAAGGCAGTCGAGCTCCACGCCCTCGTCGGCCGCGGCAACCCACTCGGCAGCGGCGTACCAACCATTCCGCGCGTACTGCAGCGCCCGCTGCAGGCCGACGATCTCGTCGTCTGGTATACCGATGGCGTGATCGAGGCGCAGGATCCCGGTGGGACGCCATTCGGAGATCGCCGGCTGCAGCACCTGCTCAAGCGCCTCGATCGTTCGCGGCTCACGCCAGCCCAGGTCCATGCTCTCGTGCAGAGCGGTGTGGCCGCCCACCGCGCCGGTCATCCGCTCGCCGATGACGAGACCCTGGTCGTCGCCCAGATCTCGCCGCCGACCGCCGGGGCCGCCGAGGCCTTGTCGTGAAGCTCCGAGTCCTCAGCTACAACATTCACAAGTGCATCGGCGGTGTGGATCGCCGGTACGATCCCGCGCGGATCGTCGAGGTGATCCGCAAGCTCGATCCGGATGTCGTGATGCTGCAGGAGGTCGATGCCGGCGTGAAGCGATCGAACGGCGATCGTCAGGTCGAGCTGCTCGGAGACCAGCTCGGCCTTCGCTATCACACCTGGTTCCCGAACGTCGAGGTTCGCGGCGGTGGTCAGTACGGCAACGCGATCCTCTCGCGCTACCCGCTGATCGAGAGCACCAACATCGATCTCACGCTGCGCTTCAGGAAGCCCCGCAGCGTGCTCCACGGTGTTCTCCGCGTGCGGCACGACGACGTCGATCGCACCGTCCACGTGTTCAACATGCACCTCGGCCTCGCGCGCTACGAGCGCAAGCGCCAGCTCGAGCTGTTCCTCAATAGCCAGCCGTTCGCCCACCTCCACCACGACACCCCGGTCGTCGTTGGCGGCGACCTCAACGATGTCTACGGCGGCCTCGGCACGCTGCTCGCGCCGTCCGGATTTCGAGGGCCCGGAGCGGACCCGTCGGGTGAGCACACCGGAGGCGAGAAAATCAAGCGCCCGCTGACGTTTCCAGCCTGGGGACCGATGCGCGCGCTCGATGCGATCTTCGTGCGCGGCGCGGTCGAGTTCATGCGGCTCGCCCGGTGTGACTCGGACCTCGCGCGCCGCGCCAGCGATCACCGTCCGCTGATCGCCGAGGTCAAGCTGCAGCCCCATCAGACGCCGGCGCATTCGCACGAGCACAAGCCACCCGCGCCGCGACCGTAGCTCTCCGAAACTGTCCGTCTTGCCTCGCCGACCTGCCTGGCTAGGCTCTCCGCACCATGGAGGACGTTGCGCGCGCGCTGGCCACTGACGGGATCACCGCGCTGCGCGGCGCGTTCTCGCGCAGCTGGGCCGAGCGAATGCGAGAGGACATCGACCGCGCGTTTGCCGATGCGAGCTCACGTCCCGGCGGCGCGGTCGGGCGTGGCCCGGAGCGCTACTACGTCGAGATTCATCCCGGGCAGCTTCGCGGTTACGTCGAGCTCGTCACCCATCCGTGGGTGGTCGGCGTGTGCAGCACGATCCTCGGACCTCGGTTCGGGATCGTCGAGCTCGGCTTCGACGTGCCGTTCGCGGGTGCGCGCAACCAGCCGTGGCATCGCGATTTTCCATCGCCGCCCGAGACCTACCGGGACCACAGGCTGACGTCGCTCGCGTTCAACCTGACCGCCGTACAGCATCAGATGTTTCCACCCGAGAACGAGTGGTCGCGCTACGCGTCGCTGGCCCAGCAGAAGCTGCCGCAGATGGGGGACATCTCGGTACGCTCGGCGCTGACGATCCATCGCGGCACGACCAACCACTCGCCGCATGCGCGGCCGGTGCTCGTGCTCGGCGTCGACGCGCCGGGCGCCGGGCACGCCGCGCTCCACGACCAGCTGGTGACCCGCGAGGAATTCGACGCGTTCCCGCAGCTCGTTCGGGACCACCTGGTGTGCCGCGTGGTCGATCAGATCGTGCCGATCGTGCAGAAGCACACGATCGAAGGTCTGGTCCTGCGCGTGCCGTAGCTACGCGACGAGGAACGTCGGCACGACCAGCGTGGGTTCGCTCGCGAGGTACAGCACCTCGTCGCGCAACCCGACCTGCAGGAACGCGAGCGCCTGGTCGTCACCGTTGATCTCGACATCGCGCTCGGTGCCCTCGACGCGGTAGGTCACGGTGGTGGAGACCGCGCGGCGGTGCTGGATCTGCTCGACCTTGCGCACGACCGCGCCGATCAGGACGCCCTCGGTGATCACCCGCGTGATCCGCCGGCGCTGCGAGGCGCCCTTGCGCGCGCTCACCGCGGCCAGCCCGATGAACAACACTGGCAGGACCGGAGGGAAGTACAGACTCCCACTCGCCACGACCGTCACCACGTGCGTGATCGTGAACAGCACGCTCGCCGCGACCCACATCCCGAACAAGTTCGACGAGGCGATCGTGATGTAGCGGCGCATGCCCTCGGTCAAGTCCCGCGGCGGATCTCCAAGCCCGTGCGCATCCTGGCGCGCCGGCGTCGTGCCCCGGTAGGCATCGGCGACCTGCTTGATCGAGGAGTCGAGAGGATCGCTCATGGGCGCGGCACCGGATCCTCGCACGTCTCGACCACGAGCTCGTACGGATACGTGGTCTCCACGAACCTGATCCCGGAGACCTGGCGCACGCCGAGCCGCGCTGCCGATCGCAGCGCAGGAGGCGCGGGCTGACCACAGCCAATGCCACAACTCGCGGCGTGGATCTCCCGCATGTGAATCGCCGGGGTCAACCGCGCGATCACCACCGAGCCATCCGGCTTCTTGAGGTAGCTGTACTCGCGGCTGACCTCGCAGCCACACGCCGAGCCGCGGATGCAGGTGTTCGGCATCAGCGCGAGCTCGCCATCAGGCATCGCGTAGAGCCCTTCACCCGGGCGCAGCCCCACGATGCCTCCCGTGGGGATCGCCTGCTGGTTGAGCTCGACGACCGTGACCACCGGCGTGAACGGCGCACCATCGGCCTGCAGCAGCAGCTCGTCCCGCGTGCGATCGTGGTCGCGGACGTTGCGATCGGTCGCCCGCTGCTGCGCGGCGACCAACGACGCCTGACCACCACCGCACGCCGCGAGCGCGACGAGCACCAGGACCGTGCGCACTAGGTTCGCAGCGGCTTGTACTTGATCCGGTGCGGCTGGTCCGCGGCATCGCCGAACCGACGATGCCGGTCCGCCTCGTAGTCGGCGAAGTTACCCTCGAACCACTCGACGTGGCTATCGCCCTCGAACGCGAGGATGTGCGTGGCGATCCGATCGAGGAACCACCGATCGTGGCTGATGACCACGGCGCAACCGGGGAACTTCTCGAGGCCATCCTCGAGCGCGCGCAGCGTGTCGACATCGAGATCGTTGGACGGCTCGTCGAGCAGCAGCAGATTGCCGCCGCGCTTGATCATCTTCGCGAGGTGCACGCGGTTGCGCTCACCGCCGGATAGGATGCCGACCCGCTTCTGCTGATCCTGACCCTTGAAGTTGAAGCTCGAGACGTACGAGCGCGAGTTGATCGAGCGCTCGCCCAGCATCATGCTCTCCGCGCCCTCGGTGATCTCCTCGAAGATCGTGTTGGTCTCGAGCAGCGCATCGCGGCTCTGATCGACGTAGCCGAGCTTGACGGTATCGCCGACCTTGATCGCTCCCTTGTCGGGCTTCTCGACGCCCATGATCATGCGGAACAGCGTGGTCTTGCCGGCGCCGTTCGGCCCGATCACACCGACGATGCCACCGCGCGGCAGCTTGAACGTCAGGTTGTCGATCAGCTGGCGATCGCCGAACGACTTCGAAACACCTTCAAACGAGACCACCTCGCCACCGAGGCGCTGGCCGGGCGGGATCACGATCTCGAGCGATGGGTCGCGGCGATCGGTCTGCGCCTCGGCGACCATCTCCTCGTAGCGGTTGAGGCGTGCCTTGCTCTTGGCCTGGCGAGCCTTCGGCGACAGCCGCACCCACTCGAGCTCGCGGGCGAGCGCCTTGGAGCGGGCATCCTCCTGGCGCTCCTCGTCCTTCAGCCGCTTGGCCTTGAGCTCGAGCCAGCCAGAGTAGTTCCCCTCGAACGGGCGACCCTCACCGCGATCGAGCTCGAGGATCCACTTCGCGACGTTATCGAGAAAGTAGCGATCGTGGGTGATCGCCACCACGGTGCCGCGGAACTCCTCGAGCATCCGCTCGAGCCACGCGACGCTCTCGGCATCGAGGTGGTTGGTGGGCTCGTCGAGCAGCAGCATGTCGGGCTTCGACAGCAGCAGGCGGCACAGCGCCACGCGGCGGCGCTCACCACCGGAGATCTTCGTGACGTCCGCATCGCCCGGCGGGCAGCGCAGTGCGTCCATCGCCATGTCGACGGTGTGGTCGAGCTCCCACGCGTTCGCGGCCTCGATCTGATCCTGAAGCCGGCCCTGCTCCTCGAGCAACTTCTCCATCTTCTCCGGCGACATGTCCTCGCCGAGCTTCATCGAGACGTCCTCGAACTTCTGCAGCAGCGCGCGGGTCTCGGCGACGCCCTCGTCGACGTTCTCCTTGACTGTCTTCGTGGGATCGAGCTGCGGCTCCTGCGGCAGGTAGCCGATCTTGAGACCCGGAGCGGGCCACGCCTCGCCCAAAAACTCCTTGTCGACGCCCGCCATGATCCGCAGCAGCGTGCTCTTGCCGGCGCCGTTGTTGCCGAGGACGCCGATCTTCGCGCCCGGGTAGAACGACAGCCAGATCCCTTTCAGGATCTCGCGCTTGGGCGGGACGAGCTTGCGCAGGTCCTTCATGACGTACGTGTACTGGGCGGTCATCGGCGGTGGTTATACCCAGGTGTCGGGACCTCGGCTACCCTGCGAACCTGGCGTATGGCGTATCGCGATGACGCGAGTGACGCCCTCGAGGCCCCCACCTCCGAGGGGACCCTACGCGCCGAGCTATCGCCGCACGCGATCAAGCTGACCGTCGCCAGCCGGACCCTCCACGTGGCCGAGAAGTTCGCGACCGTGGTCGAGCACCACAGGAAGCACGCCGCCAAGGATCGAAGGATCTCGCTGAAGATCGAGGGATGCCTGGTTGTTGCGCGCGATGTACCGCGCGAGGATGTCGGGATCTGGGTCGAGATCGAGCCCTCGGAGGGGACCCGGGCCGGGATGCGCCGGATCTTCGGCGTCGAGCCCGTGAACCTGATGGAGCCGACCGGGCTGACCGCCCTCGACGCGCTCGACCGCCTCGCGCACCGGCTCCGGACCGAGCTGTCCCCCTACGCGGGCGACATCCGTCGCGCCATCGAGATCGGGCGCGGGCTCGACAAGGTGCTGCTCGCCGATCATGGCGACCGGTTCGTGGTCTATGCGCGCCGACTGTTCCGCGATCGCGCCCGGTTCGCGATGGCGATCCACGAGGACGGCCGGATCGTCCTCCCCGACAAGCAGGGAACCCGGGAGATCACCGTGCGCTCGCGGTTTGGCGTCACGGTGTGGGGTGACCACGTCCGGTTCGCCGACCCGCAGGGCACCGACCTCGCGAAGGTCTCGATTCCGTGGATCGCTCCAGAGGATCGCAAGGAGCTCGCGCGCCGGATCGGTCAGCTCGTCGATCGCGAGGAGCTCGACCTCATGGCCTGGCCGCCGAACCTGGCCGGTTCGTCGCGCCCCACACGATGACCTTGCCGTCGGGCGTCGCGTACGCGGCGGTGACGATGTGGTCCGGATCGACACCGAGCCCGATCAGGTGTTCGCACACCAGCTTCGCCCGCGCGAAGGCGCGACGGACGTCTCCGCGTCCCGACGCATCGGCGTGGCCGTGCACCAGCACCACGCCCTCGGGGTGCGCCTCGAACCAGGCGACGATCGCCGCGCCGTCGGCGATCCGCGGAGCCTCGAGGTCGAGCGCGAAGGCGGCGAGCTGACCCACGCTCGGCGGCTCCGAGGTCTTCGGATCCGCGCTCGCATGGCTCGCGAGAACGAGCGCAACCAGGCCGGCGCCCACGCGATTCATCGAGTGCCAGCGCAGCAAGCGAGGTGCCGGCGCCGCGCGCTTGCTCGACCGCCCTCGACGCGGCAGCCGCGCGACGGCGCACGGAGTGTGCCGTGGTGCAGCGCAAAAACGCTCCACCCTCGACGAGGAATCACCATGTGCCACGCTCTGTCCATGACGACCTCACTCACCAAGCGCAGCAAGGCTCGCGGCGTCGTACCGGCAACGGCGAGCCTGGTCGTGCCCGGCATCGGGCAGCTGATCAACGGCCAGGGCACGAAGGCCGTGGGCGTGTTCGGCGTCGCCGCGGTCACCGGCGCCGCATTCATGACCGGGCTACCGCTGCTCGGCGCGGTGGTGGGCGTCGCTCACCTCGTGACCCACGTCTACGCGGTCGGTGACGCGTACGTTCAGGCGCGCAAGAAGCGCTGACCATCGCCCGTTCGGGCAGGCTCGTTGGCGGCTCGTCGGCGGGACGCGCGATTGACACGGACCGTGCAATGCGCACGATGTGCGCATGCTCAAGTCATGGCGGCTCGGGACCCTGTTCGGGTTCCCCGTCGATCTCAACGCCAGCTTCCTGCTGCTGCTCGCGGTGGTGTTCCTCGCGTTTGGCGGCCTCGCGGGCGTCTTGGTCGTCGGGATCGCGTTCGGCTCGGTTCTCCTGCACGAGCTCGGGCACGCGATCGTCGCGCGCAGGCTCCACGTCGGCATCTCGGGCATCGAGCTCGGCTTCCTCGGTGGCGCCGCGAAGATGACGGACATGCCGCGGACACCGAACCACGAGATCGCGATCGCCGCCGCGGGCCCCGCCGTGTCGCTCGTGCTCGCCGGCATCGGCCTCGGACTCGGTAGCCTGCTCCACGTGCCGCTGATCGCGACGATCGGCTGGATCAACCTCGTGCTCGCCGGCTTCAACCTGATCCCCGCGCTGCCGATGGATGGCGGCCGGATCCTGCGCGCGGCGCTCGCGCGGCGGATGAGCTTCGTCAGGGCAACGGATGCCTCGGTGCAGGTCTCGCGCGGCGTCGCGATCCTGTTCGGGCTGTGGGCGCTGAGCGGCGGTCCGCTCCAGCTGATGATCCTCGCGCCGTTCCTCTGGCTGATGGGCACGCGCGAGAAGGTGATGGCGCGCATGATCGAGATGCACCAGGGTCACGGCGGATATCCCGGCGGCAACCCGCGCGCCGGGGACGGCGTCGAGCTGCTCGGCCGCGGTGCGTGGGAGCAGCGCCCGCAAGATCCGTTCGGTGGTGAGTCACCACGCCGTTACACGGTCACGCAGATCGGTGGCCGGCTGGTCATCGAGCCGCTCGACTGAGCACGACCGGCGAGGCCCCGGCTCGCAGTCACTTCTTCGCGGGTACCGCAGCGACGAACTGCGCGTCGGCTCCGAGCTGCAGGATGATGTCGAGCTGGAGCGCCGGGTACTTCGCCTTCATCTTCTGCTGCACCTCGGCGGAGCTCTTCGAGGAAGACACCGCGGTCTCGAACGCCTCGAGGTAGTCCTTCGTGGCCTTCAAGCCGGCGACATCATCCTTCTCCTTCGGATCCTTGTGCCCGGCGATCACCGTGGTCGGACCGAGCGCGGCGATCTCGTCGATGGTCTTGATCCACGCCTTGCGCTTCTCGGCGTTGGTCTCCGCGGTCCACGGGTGAACGCCGCGATACACGATGTCACCGGCGATCACGGTCTTGGTCGACGGGATCCACACGTAGCTGTTCTCCGGCGAATCGCCCTGGGTCGCTCCGTGGAGCTCGATGGTCTGGCCCTCGAGCGTGAGCGTCGCGGCCTTCGACGCCGCCGGCAGCACCGGCTTGGTCGTGAGGTTGTCGCCGTACATCGGGCCCCACTGCTTGACCTTGGCCTTCGCGGTCTTCGCGATCTCGGCAGCGGCAGCGGGCAGCGTCACGAGCTTCGCCTTCGGAAACGCCTGCTGGATCACCGCGAGCCCGAAGTAGTGATCGGGATGACCGTGGGTGATGTACACCGTGGTCAACGTCTTCTTGCTCTCGAGGATCATCGCGACCAGGCGGTGCGCATCTGCGAGCGTGAACTGCGCGTCGACCAGGATCGCCTCCTTGTCCCCGGCGATCAGCGTCGAGTCGACGAGAAAGCCACCGGGCGAGCCGGTGTACACGGTGGTGGTCAGCTTGGTCTCGGCGGCGGCAGTTCCGGCGACTAGCGAGACCACAGCGGCGGCGAGAACAGTTGGGAGCTTCGTCATGGAGGCTATCCTAGTCCTGCCCACGTGCGCGTGGAGGTGAGGACCGGCGAGCGGATGGTGAAATTCGGCGATTCGACTGCAAGGCGCGAAACTCCAGCGGAGTGACACCCGTGTGATGGCGGAAGAACTTCACGAGGTTCGTCGACTCCGCAAAGCCGGTGCGATCCGCGAGCTCCTTCACCGACAGTCCGGTGTGGGCGAGCAGCCGCTTGTGCTCGAGCAGGACGCGGTCGTCGATCACCTGCTTGGTCGACCGCCCGGTCTCGGCGACCAGCAGCTCCGCGAGCCGGCGCACCGAGACACCCGAGGCGCGCGCGTAGTGCGCCACCGATCGCGTCGCGGCATGATCGCGTTCGAGGATGGTGAAAAACGTCGCGAGGGCGGCGTGCGGCGGATCGCGCGGGCCGACCAGTCGCTCCGCGCGCAGCAAGAAACCCCGCAGCATCGCCGACAGTAGCCAGGGCTGGATCTGGTCCAGCGGCTTGCCGTGCTCGGCATCGAGCTGCTCTGCGAGCCCGAGCAGCTCGAGGTGCTCGGCGCGCGACGTGGCGATTACTGGCTCGGTCCACAGCGGCGACAGCACGGCTGGCAGCACCAGGGGATCCGCGGAGCGCGCGGTGACCGCGATGAACTCGGGGCGGAACACCAGCATCCACGCGTCGACGCCGCGCCCGGGAAGCGAATGCACGCGGCCGCGCGCCACGAACGTCAACAGGTCGCGCCCGATCGGCACCGGAGCGAAGTCGACCTCGATGGTCCCGCGTCCGGAGATCCCCACGTAGACCATGTGGAACTCGGGACGCTGGGGCGCCTCGGGCGCATGGCCGAGGACCCGGCGATCCGCGCGCTCGAACAGCGAGGACAGCCGGAAGATCTCGAACCCGAGCGCCGGCTTCTGGTTGTGGCGAAACGGCAGCGCACGGATCGTCGGAACGGTCATCGGACACCGACTATCGACCACATGTGGGGCCGCTGTCGGGGGTAACACCGGGGTAGTCCTCACGAATTATCCTGATGGACTGCGGCGGACCGCATCTTGTTGGTCGTGCAATCAACGCTGTCCAGACTCGTGGCGACGACCTTGTCGCTCGGGCTCCTCACCGCGAGCGCCTCCGCTGGGCCGCTCGATGGCCACCTGCGCCAGGATGGTCTCGGAATCGAGATCGGCGCGATCGTCCAGGCGGGACGAACCGAGTACGCGTCGAACACGCTCGGTCTGAACCCGATGTCCCAAGGTCTGATCCTGCGCGACCGCAACGGGATGTCGGCACGCATGGTGATCGGCCTCCTGATCGCGGTCGCCGGCGCGCTCGGGGCGTCGGGCGTGAAGAGCCAGACCAGCAAGAGCTACGTGTCGGGTGACTACATCGTCACCGAGACCACCACCACCTACTACTCCGAGGAGGAGAAGAAGCAGATGCGAGAGAACAACGCCAAGGCAGTCGCCGGCGTGTTCTCGACCAGGTACTCCGACATGGAGCTGCAGCTCTACTCGCGCGACAAGTTCGGGATGGGCGACTCGAGCGGCTACAAGGTCAACTTCATGATCGGAACCGGCGACTCGATCGCGTTCGAGTCCGGCTTCGGCTTCGGCACCGTGGACTCGATCGTCGACAACGCAGGCACGCCGACCAAGCTGACCTACAAGTACTTCGGCATGCCGTTCCGGCTCTCGGCCGTGAAGGGCCCGGTGCGGCTCGGGCTGACCTACGAGTGGAACTGGCTCAAGTACGGCACCAGCGACAACGATCGCGCGATTCACATGGACGAGGCGGGCAACGCGGTCGCCGCGGTGACCAGCCATCCGTGGCACCTCGATCTCTCGACCGTCGCGTTCAAGCGCATCTCGATCACCGGCGGGGTCACCGCGCAGGAGATCCGCAAGCCGAAGGTCGGCTACTTCCTTCAAGCTGGAGTGATGTTTTGAGTCCCACCAAGCTCCTGGCGCTGTCGCTCGCGTACCTGACCTCGCGCACCGCGTGGGCCGACGAGCCGCTCCCCCTGCCGCCACCTCCCGAGGCGAATGGATCGGCGGCGTCCGCGCCGCCCGCGGAGCCGGTGGTCGAGCCCGCGCCGCTCCCTCCTCCGCCGCCGGCTCCGGCTGCCGCTCCG
>JAYUVX010000362.1:0-3573 GCA_043753855.1 Myxococcales bacterium
GCGAACGCTACCCGCTCGCGATCGATCCGGACAGCGCCCCCGAAACCAAGTTCGCGAAATCGATCAGGTTTCCGCCGTCGCGGAAGATCCGCACCCAAATTCAATGACTCGATGTTCGTCGTGCACTGTCTGGCAATGCCCAATCCCCAGATCAACAACATGCTGTGGAGCCCCTGGGTGATCGACGGCCGCTCCTCCGGCGCCAGCACTCGAACGCTGCGCCCGTTCCTCGCCGCCGGGGCCAACCTTACCTTGATCGAGTACGCACTAATCTACCCCGACGGCCGCATTGAGCAGTACGGCCCGCAGGGCCGCCACTCACTCCACCTGTGAGCGCGTGTCGAGGAGCTACCGGATCTTCACGCGAGCGGCCCGAGCCGGGACCTCGATCTGCCGAGCGCCCGACTCCCGGATCTCGCTGCTGATGACGAAACGGTCGGCTCAGGCGTGCAGTGCGTTGGCGTAGAACGCTTTGGCGGCGGCCTTGCCGCCCTTGTCGCGGATCACCATGCGGCGCACCGACTCGTCCGGAATCTTGAGGGTGGCCGTCCCGAAGAAGCCCGTCGACATCTTGAACTTCTCGAGCTGCTTGATCGGGAACACCCAGCGAGTCGAGACGTCGGCGTACATCGACTCGAGGGTGCGTTCGAGACCCGGGACGTCGAGAGTGGGGTCGGCGAGCAGAGCGCGGATCAGCGCGATCGGATCGCCGCTGTCGCCGTAGCGCGTGATCACCGTGGCGACGAACACGCTGCCAACGCTCTGCACAGGGATCATTGCGATCAGGTTGGGCGTCATCACCGTGGCGCCGCGGGTCATGGTGGCGGTGAGCGACTGCTTGGTGCAATCAACTTTCTCGAAGAACAGCACGTCGCTACCTATGACGATGCATCCTCCCAGCAGGAGCAAGGCATGGGCCCGCGCGTGTAGGCCAAGATGTGACGCCTTGACTCTCGAATATTTTTAGATATCTTAGGAATATGTCGAAACGACCACCGACCGAGCCGGAGGGCGCGCTCTACGTCAAGTTGCCGGCCAACGCCGTCGAGAAGCTGCACCGCGCGGCCGAGATCCTGGGCATCAAGAAGAAGGATCTCGTCGCGAATCTGGTCTCTAAGTACGTGGACCCGGATACCAAACAGGGCCTCGGCACGCTGAACGCGATGTCGCAGCCGCGGCGGATCACCGTCGAGATGCCGGGGGATGAGCCCATGCTCGGTGCGTACTCGTTCCAGCCGAGTGACCCGCCGGAGGTGCTGAACGCGCAGGCCTGCGCCGAGCTGCTGCAGCTCGAGCGCGAGGTCGTGCTCGAGATGGCCGAGGCCGGCAAGCTGCCGGGCCGCAAGCTCGGGACCGAGTGGCGGTTCTCGCGCACCGCCATCATCGCCTGGCTCGCGGGATAGATATGCGCGCATATCTCGTCCCTACGGTCGTCGAACAGAGCCACCGCGGCGAGCGCGGCTGGGACATCTTCTCGCGCCTTCTCAAGGACCGCGTGATCATGCTCGGCACCGAGATCGATCGCGACGTCGCCAACGTGGTCATCGCCCAGCTGCTGTTCCTCGACTCCGAGGAGTCGAACAAGGACATCATGCTCTACATCAACTCGCCGGGAGGCGAGGTCGCAGCGGGCCTCGCGATCTATGACACGATGCAGTTCATCCGCAGCGACGTCGCGACGTACTGCATGGGCCAGGCGGCCTCGATGGGTAGCTTCCTGCTCGCCGCGGGCACCAAGGGCAAGCGATACGCGTTGCCGCACGCGCGCGTGATGATCCACCAGCCGCTCGCCGGCTTTTCGGGCCAGGCGACCGACATCGATATCCACGCGCGCGAGATCCTCAACACGCGCGACACGATCAATGGCCTCTACGCGCTGCACACAGGGCAGACGGTCGAGCGCATCGCGCACGACACGGAGCGCGACAACTTCATGTCGCCCGCGCAGGCCAAGGACTACGGCTTGATCGACGACGTGCTCGTGCCCCGCTCTGCGCGCTAGCGCATCAGCACCCACACGATGTACAGCACGCCGCAGGCGATCGAGATCAGACCAAACGTCGCCTGGTACGGCACGAGCCGCTCGCGGAGTTGCTCGCCACGTGCGCGTGCACTCGGGCTGCTGTTGAGCGTGTACTTGGTGATGAGGCCGAACCCGAGCAAGAAGCCAACGGCGAGATCCGAGAGCGTGGTCGCGAGCACCAACGCGAAGAAGATCGGCGCCGCGGTAAGGATGCCCATGAAGCGCACGATGTTGAGGAGTCCGTAGACACCCCAGCAGAACATCACGATGCCGATCCATCGGGTGTAGGGCGTTAGCTTGTTGATGAGCTCCTTGGCGTTGGGCTTCTTCGCCACGATGAGTGCCGAGGCCGCGAGAATTCCACCAGCGATCGAGATCAATCCGTCGAGCATCTTCTGCGTCTCCTGTTTTGGGTTTCGAAGTGTGCGTACCCATCAGCAGCCCCAGGTTGCCAGGCCAGAAACGACCGCAACTAGCTGCCATTGCTGGTGGCCGTCGACTGCGAGGTACGCAATAAATTGCGTGATCGCGCAAATGGCCAGGCTGACCAAAGGACCCACGCTCAAGGACACCGGCGGCGAGACCATCTTGCTCGCGCGTACGGCGCTCGTCCTCTATCACCGCGATGGCGCCACGGTGGCCCACCTCGAGAAGGGGCGTTCGTTCGTGGTCGGGCGCGCCGCACCGTCCGAGGTGGAGATTCCGGAGCTCGGACTCTCCCGCCAGCACGCGCGCTTCACGTGGGACGACCACGGGTTGTGGATCGAGGACCTCGGCAGCACGAACGGTACAAAGAAGAACGGCGAGGTGGTGACGCGCGCGCGGATCGCACCGGGCGACGAGATCGCGGTGGGGCCGGTGATGGTTTCCATTCACGTGCTGTCATCGATCGACGAGGAGCTCCGCGGCTTCGATGGCCATGATCGGTTCGTCGCCGCACTCGCCGACGAGCTGACGCGCGCGCGCACGTGCGCGCGGCCGCTCGCGCTGATGATGCTGCGCGGCCCGAACACCAAGGACGGCCACGTCAGCCGATGGGCGAGCAGGCTGCGCTTGCGGCTGCGCCCGGTCGATCGCGTTGGCATCTATGGACCGGCGGCGGTGCTGGTGTCGTTGCCGGAGACCACGGCGGAAGCGGTCCAAGGCCTGGTTGCCGCGCTCAGCGGTGGGCAGCCCGCGCTCGCATGCAACGTGGTGACGTTCCCGACCGACGGCGGTTCCGTCGAGGAGCTATGCGCAGCATGACGATGGGCATCGCAGGACGGTAGCATCGAGCGAGGGCGGACGCTGGGCCGAAACCGTGGCCAAGCACCGACAGAACCGAAGACGCGAGTCGCGGAATGTAGATGCGTGACGACAGTCGTGCGATCGGCCCCGCGACGTCTGCGACAACTACCCTGGCAAAGGGGCACACGCGAAGGTTGCCAATGATGCGAGACGGTTATTGCGGTACAGCGTGAGCGCCATGGCGTCGCCCCATCGATCGCTGGTTGCGAGCGCTCGGAGTTGCACGACATGCCGAGCGGTCTTGATGTTCCAGCGTGAGCCGG
>JAYUVX010000363.1:0-10781 GCA_043753855.1 Myxococcales bacterium
CCAGCTCGCGATCGCGATCGTGCACTGGGCGGCGACGATGCTGGTGCCGCCGCGGCGGCTGCCCCGGCTCGACTTCCACAGCGGGATCCCCGACGCGCACCGCACGCTCGTCGCGGTGCCGACCCTGCTGACGAGCGCCGCCGACATCGACGAGACCGTCGACGCGCTCGAGGTCCGCTTCCTCGCCAACCGGGATCGCAACCTCGGTTTTGCGCTGATCACCGACTTCCGCGACGCCGCGACCGAGACCGTCGACGGCGAGGACGCGCTGCTCGCCCGCGCGAGCGCCGGCATCACCGCGCTCAACGGCAAGTATCCCGACGGCGCGTTCTTCCTGTTTCATCGTCCCCGCCGCTTCAACCCGCGCGACAGGGTCTGGATGGGCTGGGAGCGCAAGCGCGGCAAGCTCGAGGAGCTCAACGACGCCTTGCGCGGCGAGCACCGCGATCGCTTCACGATCGTCGGACCTCTCCCCCGCCTCGACGGCATCCAGTACGTGATCGCGCTCGACGCCGACACCGAGCTGCCGCGCGACGCCGCCCGCCAGCTCGCCGCCACGCTCGGCCACCCGCTGAACCGACCGCACTACGACGCCAGGGTCGGCCGGGTCACCTCCGGCTACGCGATCCTGCAGCCGCGGGTCGGCGTCAGCATGACGAGCACCTCGCGATCGCGCTTCGCCCGCCTCTTCGGCGGTGAGCCCGGGATCGACCCGTACACGCTCGCCGTCTCCGACGTCTACCAGGACGTCTTCGACCAGGGCTCGTTCGTCGGCAAGGGCATCTACGACGTCGACGCGTTCCAGCGCGCACTGCACGGCCGGCTGCCCGAGAACCGGATCCTGAGCCATGATCTGCTCGAGGGCGCGTACGCGCGATCCGGCCTAGTGAGCGACGTGCTGATCGTCGAGGACTTCCCCATGCTACACGCCGCCGACGTCAGCCGGCGCTACCGCTGGATCCGTGGCGACTGGCAGCTGATCGCGTGGCTGTTACGGCGGGTTCCGGGCGTATCGAAGCGCGCGAGAAACCCGCTCTCGCTGCTCTCGCAGTGGAAGGTCCTCGATAACCTGCGCCGCAGCATCGTCCCGATCGCGCTGCTCGCCGTGCTGGTGCTCGGCTGGCTGGGCGACGCCGAGCTGTTCGCCACGCTCGCGGTGTGCGCGGTCCTCGCCGTGCCTGCATTGCTCACGGTGTCGACCACGCTGGCGCAGCGGCCCGACGATCGACCGAGCGGTGATCACGTGCGGGATGCGGTCAAGGGCTTCGTGCTCCAGCTCGGCCGCGAGCTGTTCGCGCTCGCGTGCGTGCCGTACGACGCGGTGATCTCGCTCGACGCGATCCTTCGTACCGCGCTGCGCCTGCTCGTCACCCGTCGCAAGTTGCTGCAGTGGCGGACCATGAGCGATGCGCACCGGCACGCACGCGTTGGCCTCGTCGGCGCGTACGTCTCGATGTGGTCGTGCCCGGTGGCTGCCGTCGGGATCGGCGCGGCGCTTTTCCTGGACGCACCGGATGCGCTGCCCGTTGCCTCACCGCTGCTGGCGCTGTGGCTGATCGCGCCGGCGATCTCCGCGTGGCTCAGTGCGCCGATCGTCCCGGCGCGGCCGCAGCTCTCGTCGCCCGACCTGAAGTTCCTCGGCACGATCGCGCGCCGTACCTGGCGGTTCTTCGAGACCTACGTCAACGCCGAGGACAACTGGCTGCCTCCCGACAACTTCCAGGAGGATCCACCCCGCGGCGTCGCGCATCGGACCTCGCCGACCAACATCGGGCTGTCGCTGCTCGCGAACCTCACCGCGTACGACTTCGGGTATCTCGCTGCCAGTGACGTGATCGCCCGAACCACGGCGACGCTCGCCACGATGGACCGGCTGCAGCGCTACCGCGGCCACTTCTACAACTGGTACGACACCGTGTCGCTCGAGCCACTGCGGCCGATGTACGTCTCGACCGTCGATAGTGGGAACCTGACCGGTCACCTGCTGACGCTCGCGAGCGGGCTCGAGGAGCTGGAGACCCATCCGGTGGTCCGCGTCGAGCTCGTCACCGGCCTCACCGGCGCCGTCGATGTACTCGCTGAGCTCCTCTCTGCAAACCAGGCAGCCAGCCGAGCGATCGCAAAGCTCCGCGGCGAGCTCACGCGCGACGCGCGTACACCGTCGGCCTGCCATGCGAAGCTGCAGCAGCTCGTGACCGATGCACGCAGCCTCGAGCGCATCGTCACCACCGTCGGCAACGCCGAGGCCACCTGGTGGGCGATTTCGCTGGTTGCGCAGTGTGCGAATGCGATCGCCGAGCTCACGACGCTGCTGCCGTGGGTGATCCTGCCGCCGTCTACCGATCCGGCCGTGCGCGCGCAGCTCGATGCACCGCTGGCGCTCCGCGATCTCGCTCGGCTCGTCGTGACGGTCGACGAACCAGCGCTGCGCGAGGCGATCGCGCAAGGAACGGACCGTGCGATCGAGCGGATCGAGCAGCTGCGTGCGCTCGCGGTGCGGTGCCGCGAGATCGGCGACCTCGACTACGAGTTCTTGTACGACAAGTCGCGGCACCTGCTCTCGATCGGCTACAGCGTTGCCGATCACCGGCTCGACGCGAGCTTCTACGATCTGCTGGCCTCCGAGGCGCGGCTCGCCAGCTTCGTCGCGATCGCCCAGAGCAAGCTGCCGCAGGAGCACTGGTTCAGCCTCGGTCGTCAGCTGACGACCTCCGCGGGCAGGCCGGCGCTGCTGTCGTGGAGCGGCTCGATGTTCGAGTACCTGATGCCGCTGCTTGTCATGCCGACCTACGACGGCACACTGCTCGACGAGACCTACCAGGCGGCGGTCGAGCGCCAGATCGCCTACGGCCGCGAGCGTGGTGTGCCGTGGGGGGTCTCGGAGTCGGGCTACAACAAGACCGACGCGCAGCTGAACTACCAGTACCGCGCGTTCGGCGTGCCGGGCCTCGGGTTCAAGCGCGGCCTCGCCGACGATCTCGTGGTCGCCCCGTATGCGAGCGCGATGGCGCTCATGGTCGCGCCCGAGGCCGCCACCGCTAACCTGCGCCGGCTCGCCGTCGACGGACGGATCGGACCGCTCGGCTTCTACGAGGCGATCGACTACACCCCGACGCGGCTCGCGTCTGGCAAGGATTCGGTGACGATCGCGTCGTACATGGCGCACCACCAGGGGATGACGTTCCTGTCCCTGTCGTACGTGCTGCACGACCGCCCGATGCAGCGCCGGTTCGAAGCCGCGCCGGCGTTCCGCGCGACCGAGCTGCTGCTGCAGGAACGCGTGCCTCGCTCGCACGCGATCTTCCCGCACCCGGCCGAGGTCTCGCATTCGACCAACCGAACCTCGGAGGTCGAGCGCGATCTGCGCGTGTTCTCGACGCCCAACACGGTGTCGCCCGAGGTGCACCTGCTATCCAACGGCAACTATCATGTCGCGGTCACCAACGCCGGTGGCGGCTACAGCCGGTGGCGCGAGCTCGCGGTCACCCGCTGGCACGAGGATGCGACGCGAGATTCGTGGGGCACGTTCGGCTACCTGCGTGACGTGGCCACCGGAGGCGTGTGGTCGGTCGCCCATCAACCGACGCTCGCGCGCGGAATCCGCTACGAGGCAATTTTCACGCAGGGCCGCGCCGAGTTCCGCCGTCACGATGCCGACATCGAGACCCACGTCGAGATCGCGATCTCGCCGGAGGATGCGATCGAGATGCGCAGGGTCACGCTGACCAATCGCGGCACGACCCGCCGCACGATCGAGCTCACCAGCTACGCCGAGGTCGTGCTGACCACGGCAGCAGCCGATGCCGCGCATCCGGCGTTCTCCAACCTGTTCGTGCAGACCGAGCTGCTCGCCGCGCAGCAGGCGATCCTCTGCACGCGGCGGCCGCGCTCCGGCGGGGAGAAGCCACCGTGGATGGTGCACATGATGACCGCGCACGGCACCTCCGAAGGCGAGACCTCGTTCGAGACGTCGCGCGCGGCGTTCGTCGGACGGGGCCGGTCGGTCGCCGATCCGGTGGCCATGCACCGGCCCGCGCTGTCGAACACGGAGGGCTCGGTCCTCGATCCGATCGTGGCGGTACGCCGCCGGATCGTGCTCGAGCCCGACGAGACGGCACGGTTCCAGGTGGTCACCGGGATCGCAGAGACGCGGGAGGGCGCGCTCGCGCTGCTCGAGAAGTACAGCGACCGTCATGCGGCCGAGCGCGTGCTCGAGCTGTCGTGGACCCACAGCCAGGTGCTGCAGCGCCGCCTGGACGCCAGCAACACCGAGATCCGGTTGTACGAGCGGATCGCGAGCAGCGTGCTCTACGCGAATGCCGCGCTGCGCGCACCAGCCAGCCTGATCGCGCGTAACCGCGGCAACCAGTCGGGTCTGTGGGCGTACAGCATCTCGGGCGATCTCCCGATCGTGCTGGTGCGGATCGCCGACATCGCGAACCTCGAGATCCTGCGCCAGCTGGTGAAGGCCCACGTGTACTGGAGGCTCAAGGGACTCGCCGCCGACCTCGTGGTGTGGAACGAGGATCCGTCGGGTTACCGCCAGGTGCTGCAGGACGAGATCATGGCGGTGATCGCCTCGCTCGCCGAGAGCAACGTGCTCGACCGGCCCGGCGGGATCTTCGTGCGCCGCAGCGAACAGATCTCCGAGCAGGACAAGGTGCTGATCCAGACCGTGGCGCGCGTGATCATCAGCGACAGCGCCGGCACGCTGGTCGAGCAGGTCGAACGGGCGAGGAACGTCGACATCCCGGTGCCACTGCTCGTCGCACGCAAGCCCTCCGCGCGCGAGCCGTCCGTGGTCATCCCGGTCAAGGACCGCCCCGATCTCGTGGGCTTCAATGGGCACGGAGGGTTCACCCCTGA
The DNA here is from genome assembly GCA_043753855.1 of Myxococcales bacterium. Classification (GTDB taxonomy): domain Bacteria; phylum Myxococcota_A; class Polyangia; order Haliangiales; family Haliangiaceae; genus JABFXX01. The sequence continues at coordinate 4,867 of JAYUVX010000363.1, forward strand.
CGGCCGCGAGTACGTGATCACGACGACGCGCGAAGCCCGCACGCCAGCTCCGTGGGTCAACGTGCTCGCGAATCCGTGGTTCGGCAGCGTCGTCAGCGAGAGTGGCAGCGCGTACACGTGGTGCGAGAACGCCCACAGCTACCGGCTCACGCCGTGGCACAACGATGCCGTCACCGATGTCAGCGGCGAGGTGTTCTACCTGCGCGACGAGGACGATGGTCGGTTCTGGTCGCCGACGCCGCTGCCGGTGCCGACCAGCGCGCCATACACCACACGTCACGGCCTCGGGTACAGCGTGTTCGAGGTGATCGATCGCGGGATCGCGAGCAAGCTCAGCACCTACGTGGCGGTAGATGCGCCGGTGAAGTTCGTGGTGCTCGAGCTGCACAACCGATCCGGATCCGCACGGCGGATCTCGGTGACGGGGATGCTCGAGCTCGTGCTCGGTACCAGCCGCGCCGCCAACGCGCCGCACATCGTCTCCGAGCTCGATACCAAGACCGCGGGCCTGATGGCGCGCAACGTCTACAACAGCGAGTTCGCCACCCGCGTCGCGTTCCTCGATTGCAGCGAACAGGACCGCTCGATCTCTGGCGATCGCCTCGAGCTGATCGGCCGCAACGGCAGCACCGCGCGTCCTGCCGGCATGTTGCGCCAGCGCCTCTCGGGCAGGGTGGGCGCCGCGTTCGATCCCTGCCTCGCGATGCAGGTCGTGATCGAGCTCGAGGATGGCGAGTCGCGGGAGGTCGCATTCACCATCGGCTCCGGCCGCGATCTCGCGGATGCACGTACGCTGGTGCAGCGGTTCCGTGGCACCGGGCAGGCGCGGATCGCCCTCGAGGCCGTATGGGCGTTCTGGAACCGCACGCTCGGGGCGATCAACGTGCAGACGCCCGACCCGTACCTGAACTTCCTCGCCAATGGCTGGCTGGTCTACCAGACGCTCGCGTGCCGGATGTGGGGCCGTAGTGGCTTCTATCAATCGGGCGGCGCCTACGGGTTTCGCGATCAGCTCCAGGATTCGATGGCCCTGTTGCACGCCGAGCCCAAGCTGCTGCGCGAGCAGATCGTGCGCTCCGCATCGCGTCAGTTCCTCGAGGGCGACGTCCAGCACTGGTGGCATCCGCCGCTCGGTCGTGGCGTCCGCACGCACATCTCCGACGACTACCTGTGGCTGCCGTTCGCCGTTGCCCGCTACGTCACCGCGCTCGGGGACACCGGCGTGCTCGAGGAGAAGGTCGCGTTCATCGAAGGACGGCCGGTCAAGTTCGACGAGGACAGCTACTACGATCTCCCCGTGCGCTCGGATCAGACCGCCACGGTCTACGAGCATTGCCGCCGCTCGATCATCAACGGCCTACAGTTCGGCGTGCACGGCCTGCCGCTCATGGGCAGCGGCGACTGGAACGACGGGATGAACCTCGTCGGCGAGCACGGCAAGGGCGAGAGCGTGTGGCTGGCGTTCTTCCTCTACGACGTGCTGATCAAGTTCAGCCGGATCGCCGCACAGCATGCCGATCCGCTGTTCGCCGAGCGTTGCACCTCGGAGGCCGCGAAGCTGCGCGCGAACATCGAGCAGCACGCGTGGGACGGCGCGTGGTATCGCCGGGCGTACTTCGACGACGGCACGCCGCTCGGCTCGGCGAGCAGCCCCGAATGCCAGCTCGATTCGTTGCCACAGAGCTGGGCACTGCTCTCGGGTGCCGGTGAACCCGAGCACGTGAAGCTCGGCCTCGACGCGCTCGACCACCGCCTCGTGCGCCCCGAGCTCGGCGTGATCCAGCTGTTCGATCCACCGTTCGACACCTCGGATCTCAAGCCCGGCTACATCCGAGGCTACGTCCCGGGCGTGCGGGAGAACGGCGGCCAGTACACGCACGCCGCGGTGTGGGCCGCGATGGCGTTCGCGGCGGCAGGGCGCGTGGAGCGTGCGTGGGAGCTGTTCGACATGATCAACCCGGCGCGCCACGGCGACACCGCCGAGGCGATCGCGATCTACAAGGTCGAGCCCTACGTCGTCGCCGCGGACGTCTACACCAATCCGCAGCACGCTGGCCGCGGTGGCTGGACCTGGTACACCGGCTCGGCGGGCTGGATGTACCAGCTGATCACCGAGTCGCTGCTCGGCATCCGGCTCGAGGTCGATCGCCTGCGCGTCGAGCCCAAGCTACCGCCCGGCTGGAAGCAGCTCGACATCCACTATCGGTATCGCGACACCGTCTATCACATTCACGTCGCAGACCTCGGCGGCGCGAAGCGAACGGTCACCCGGCTGCGCTGTGATGGCGTCGAGGACGCGGCGCGCACGATCTCGCTGCTCGACGATCGCGTGGAGCATCACGTCGAGATCGAGATCGGCGGCTGAGGTTCGGCGCGGCGCGGCGCGCTACGCCGCAGGCAGCATCACCGTGAACGTCGATCCCTCGCCGACCGTCGAGCGGACGCGAATATCACCGCCGTGCGCGCGAACGACCTTGTGGCAGATCGCCAGACCGAGCCCCATTGGCCGCTTCCGGCGCAGGATCTGGACGTTGAGCGAGATGCTGGTCAGCGGGGTCCGGATGTCGTGCGCGATCGCGGCGGCGAACTGACCGAGCGCGGCGAGCCGGCGCGCATCGTCGAGCTGCGAGACCGCGTCGGCACGCTCCACCGCGAGCGCCACGCGGGCGGCGAGGTCGCGCGCGACCAGATAGGTATCGCGATCGATCGTTCCACCGTCGATGTAGAACGCACCGACCAGTACCTGTTCGGCACCGAGGGCGGGCACCGCCAGAGACGTCGGTGAGGTGGCGTCCTCGTCGCGCCGGAGCACGCCCTGCGCCCGCAGCCGATCGGCGACCTCGACCGGCAGATCGGCGGCGGGCACCCAACGCACCTTGGACCCGTCGCCGAACCGGGAGATCCGCTCGCTGGCCTCCGCGATCGCAATCGGTGCATCGGCCGGCAGGGGGTCGCCCTGGACGCCGAGCCGACGCGCACGGCGCTCGTCGAGACCGGCGAGCACGCGGCGCTCGACGCGCGGGTAGAGCTGCAGGCTGATGCCGGTCAGCGCGAGTGGGACCAGAGTCGCACCGAACAGCGCCAGATCCTGCAGCTGCCCCTCGGGGACGTACGCGCGCACCGCGGCGATCGCACCGCCTGCGCCGAGCATCACGAGCAGCGCGATGGTCGCGATCGTGACCACCTCGGCCACCGCCGAGCGCGACGAGACCAGCTCGGTGCGCAGCACAGCGGTGCCGATCACCACGAAGCCGATCATCGAGCCCACGGTGGTCTCGGCCCACACCGCCTCCTCGAAGATGCCGAGCAGCGGTGCCACGAAGTACGCGAAGAACCCGAACGCCCAGCGGAACCCGAGCATCGCGAGGACGATGCGCGCATCGCGCTGCTGGGTGCGACGGTAGCTGCGGCTGATCACGAGGCGCGTCAGGATCGTCGCCGGCGCGAAGAAGCCCAGCTCGATCGCCGTGGTGCGATGCCACGGGCCGCCCGTGTCGATCAACGCGAGGGCGATCGCGAAGATGCCCCAGCCGACCATCGGGATCCGCCAGCGCCAGCGCATCGGCTCGTGCCGCGGGAATGCCACGACGAACTCGAAGGTCACGAGCGTCAGCGCGATCGTGGCGACCGTGCAGGGTACGAGGACGCCGGCCGAGGTGATCGATCCGCCGGTGAGCACGTTGAGGCCGCGCCACGCGGTCATGCCCGCGTCGACCAGCACGAGGATGCCGAACACCAGGTTGTCGCGACGTTGCCGGCCGCGCAGCATCAGCGCTGCATACGCGGCGCCTACCGTGGCAATCGCGAGCGGGATGAAGCCCGCGTTCACGACGCTTCCTCGCGCCGCAGGCCGTACTCCTCGATCTTCCGATCAAGCGTGGGGCGGCTGATGTCGAGGATCGCGCAGGCGCGACGCTTGTTCCACTCGGTGTGCGCGAGCACGCGGATGATGTGCCGGCGCTCGATCTCGCGCAGCGTCGGCAGCGAGCCATCGGCAGCGGTCTCGAGGCTCTCGTGCGGCGCCGCGGTGACCACGCCGAGCGACAGCAGGGTCTCGTCGAGCACGTCGGACTTCGCGAGAACCAGCGCGCGGGTCAGCGTGTTCTCGAGCTCGCGCACGTTGCCGGGCCACCCGTAGGCCTGCCGCTTCGCCAGCGCGGCGGGCGTGACGTAGCGGACGTCCTTATCGAGGTTCTTGTTGATCTTCGCGAGCAGGCCCTCGACCAGGATCGGGATGTCGCTCGCGCGCTCGCGCAAGGGAGGGAGGTGGATCTCGACGACGCGGAGACGGTAATAGAGGTCCTCGCGGAACTGATCGTCATAGCCGCGGCGTGCTCGCAGTCCCCGGCGACGGATCCGGGGACTGCGTCGCCACGGTGGTTCGCAGCTGCGACGCCCGATGCGGTGGTCGTGGCGGTACCACCCGATGCGCCGGCCGTGGCGATCGTCGATGCGCCGATCGGCTGGAGCGCCGAGCGCGAGCGGCTGACGCTGGCGTACCGCCGCGCGCACAGCGATCCGGATGCGACCGACCTCACGATCGTGCCGCAGGTGATCGTCCTGCACTATACCGGCGGCGGATCCGCGACGGCCACGCGTGCCTACTTCGATTCCCCGGCGATCGAGGCGGGCCGCGCGCAGCTCGCACGCGCCGGTAAGGTCAACGTGTCGGCGCACTTCGTCGTGGACCGCGATGGCACGATCTATCAGCTTCAGCCGGTCACCCGGTTCGCGCGTCATTGCATCGGGCTCAATCACCTCGCGATCGGGATCGAGAATGCCGGGGACGAGGCGAGGTACCCGCTGACGGATGCGCAGGTCGCCGCGGATGCTGCGTTGATCCAACCCGTACTACATCGAGCGCGATCGGACGTACCAGAATGACAAGCCCGATCCGGGCACGGCGTTCATGATCAAGGTCCGCGCCGAGATCGCCGACCTCGGCCTGGCCGGTCCATGACCGGGCTCAGCGGACGCGCTTGGGAGCCTTCTTGAGCGACGACGTGATCGACAGGTTGTTGGTCTTCGGCGTGATCTTCTGGGTGTCGGGCGCGTAGCCGTCCTTGGTGATCTTCAGCGTCGACGTCTCGAAGGCGGGCACCTTGATCGCGGTGGGCGTGATGCCGAGCGACTTGCTGCCGAGATAGATGTTCGCACCCGGCGGAGACGAGCTGACCTTCACCGTGAACATCACCTTGCCGAGCGCGACGCGGACCGGCTTCTGACCCTCGGGCTTTGGCGTCACGGCGCGGGAGGTGGCCACGAACCGCTGCTTGCGCAGGATCAGCCGGCTCTCGATGCCGCACGGCAGCGTGATCTGGGTGGGCGTGGTGCCGATGACCTCCTTGCCGAGCACGATCTCGGCGCCTTGCGGCACCGACGACACGTCCACCACGCAGTCGGTCTTCGCGACGCTCGCCACGGCCGCATCGACGGTCACGGGGACCTCGACGGCGGCGTCGACCGGCGGCGTCACCGTGACCTGGTTGGTTCCCGCGGTGGTGGTGTGCCGGGGAGCCTGACCGCTGCCGCCATCGATCGTTGCGGCCGCAGACGTGACGTCGTTGGTCGCCGCACTGCCGCTGCTCCCCGAGCCTTCGGTCTCGGTCTTCTTGCTGCCCCCGCCCGCGACGATCACCAGGACGATCACCAGCAACAGCACCACCGCCGCGCTGATCCCGGCCACGATCATCCACCGCTTGCGCGCCTCGGCGGGGCGCTCGATCGACGGCTGCGAGTCCGTCGGGTAGTTCACCAGTTCGTTGGTGTCGCGGAAGAAGCCGGTGCCCGCGTCGGTCACGCCGCGCGGCTGCCCCATCTGGAGCTGCGCCGCATCGCGCGGGTACGAAGGCACCCGCGCGGAGGAGCTGGCGAGCGTCCCGGGGACCGGAGCGACGAACGAGCCAGGGACGGGT
>JAYUVX010000364.1:0-31806 GCA_043753855.1 Myxococcales bacterium
CTCGGCATGGTCCAGATCGGTTCGCGCGATCATGACAGCCTCGGGGAGCTACTCGTGTTCGAGCGACGCCGCCCGAATCACTGACGTCCTAACGACCCACAGGCCGGGATCAGTACTGGAACAGCGAGCGGTCGTACTGCAACGTCCCGCCGGTGATCGCAAAGATGTGGGTGTTGTTGATGATCGAGTCGGCGCCCGCGATCGGGGCGTTCCGGCTCGAGATCGCGAACGGCTGCCACGCCCACCACCCGCCGTACTCGCGTTGCGCGGCGAGATACGTTCCGCAGCCGACGGTGCCCGGCGGGCTTCCGTTCTGGCACGACTCGAAGCCGGCGAACGCGAACAGCCGACCGTCATCCTTGGCGATGAGTGCGGGGCGCGCCCCTGGCGAGCGGAGGCCACCGAGCGGACCGTTCCCGAACAGCAGATCGCTGCCCTGGCGCGTGTAGTGGAGGAGCTCACCGGTGGAGAGCTGGCCGAGGACGTCGGTCGCGTCGTCGGCGTAGCCAACCGTGAGTGTCGAGAGGCAGGGGCCGGCCAGCGTGGTCGGCGGGAACCAGCCCTGTGCCCCGTTGGCGGCGCGCTGCCGCAAATAGATGAAGCCGCAAGGCGTGGACGTGCGCGGCACGAACAGCTCGAGCCGGTTCTGCCGATCGCGCATCAGCTCCGGCGTGCCGAATGTGCGGTAGCCGGTGGCGACCGCGCTGGACCAGCCGCCGGCCGGCGAGGTCTGCCACATCGTCTTCACCGTGCCGTCTGCATCGACGTACGCGAGCTCGAGCCGGCCATCCTGGTTGACAGCGAGCGCGGGCTTCCGTGCCAGCACGCTGGTGTCGACATAGTTCCAGTCGTTGAACACGCGCGAGCCGGGCGTGGTCTGCTGCGCGCGCAGCAGCCAGGTGCCGGCGACCGCCCAGACCACGGTCCGCCCGAAGCTGTCCTCGGCCGCCACGACGTACTGCGCGCGTAACGCGCCGCCGACGAGCGTCGGGCTGGGCGTGCCCCAGATGCCGGGCTCGCGCTGGAGATCGAACGCGACGTTGCCGCTCGCGTTCGCGCCGACCACGCGGACTCGCCAATCGGCGCCGCGGAACACCGCCGGGGTCACCGGCCCGTAGAAGCCGGACGGCACGGACTCGGCGAGGCTGAGGCCCTCGACGCTCTCGCCGACGTATGGCTCCTCGTCGACGTCGGTGCAGGCGGCGAGCAGGAGCGAGGACGAGAGCGACAGCGCGAGCCATCGAGTGATGCGTGGTTGAGACATGGGAGCCCGCGACTGCATGGCGCGTGACAACCCCCATCGCGCGCAAGCGAGCGAATTGTCATCGCCACGGAACCGTCGCGTCGACACGCGTGTCGACACCGGTGTCATCCGCGTCGGCGCGCATCCAGCCGCTGCCGGACGAGTACGCGGTTGCGAGCTAGCTGCGCTGCAGGACGAGCGAGCCGAGCGAGTAGCCGGCGCCGAACGCCGCCATCACGCCGATGCTGCCGGCTGGCAGGTCGTCATTGTGCAGGCCGAACGCGATCAGCGAGCCGGCGGACGCGGTGTTGCCGTACTCGGCGAGCACGAGCGGCGCCTCCTCCTGCGTCGCATCGCGGCCGAGGATCCGCTTCGCGATCAGATCGTTCATGTTCTGGTTGGCCTGATGCAGCCAGTACCGAGCGATCTGATTGGCCTCGAGGCCGTGTGAGGCGATCGTCTCGTTGACGAAGTTCTCGGCGAGCGGCACCACGTCCTTGAACACGCGGCGCCCCTGCTGGTGGAACAGCTTGTCCGGATCGTTCTGCGTGCGCGGATCGCAGCGGTTGGTGTAGCCGAAGTTGTTGCGAATGTTGTTCGACCACTTCGAGGCCATGTGCGTGGACCGGATCTCCCACGATCCCGCGTGCGCGCCTTCGGTGGGCTCGACGATCATCGCGACCGACGCGTCCCCGAGGATGAAGTGAGCGTCGCGATCACGCCAGTTGAGGTGCGGGCTGGTCAGCTCTGGCAGGACCACGAGCGCGCAGCGTGCATTGCCGAGCTGGACCGCCTGCGAAGCGAGCTGCAACGCGGCAACACCCGTCGAGCATCCGAGCGAGATATCGAAGCCGTGACCGTGGGCGCCGAGCAACGCCTGGACCTCGATCGCGAGCGCCGGATAGCTGCGCTGCAGACACGAAGCACCGAGCACGACGAGATCGATGTCCTCACCGGCGCGACCTGCAACCTCGAGGGCCTTGCGCGCCGCGTGGAGCGCGTACTCGGCCTGGATGCTGACCTGATCCTCGGGACGATCCGGGATATTCGGGCACATCCGCTCGGGATCCACGAGGCCTGTCTTGTCCTCGACGTAGCGCTTGACGATGCCCGACGCGCGCTCGATGAACTCCGGCGAGGACTCCTTCAGCGCCTCGCGGGTGCCGGCGGCGATCGCCTCGGCGTACTGCGCGTTGTCGCGACGGACGAACTCGTTGAATGCCGTGCACAGCTCGACGTTGTCGAGCACCGTGGGCGGGTGCCAGACGCCGGACCCGGTGATGGAAGTCTGGGTCGTCGCGCGCTTGGCCATGGTCGCAGCCTATCGAGCGGCGGCCCGCCGAGCGTCATTACCGTGCAATGACTCGGTCATAATCCGTCTCGTCCGCGTCGCCGGCATCGCCGTAGCGGGCGCGAAGCTCCGGAAGCGCCTCCACGATCGCCGCCCGGGCTCGATCCCGCAGGGCACCCACATCCGCCTCGGTCAGACCAGTGGTCGGGATCGGCGCCAGGATCCGCGCCCCGGCGTGCGCCTTACCGAACCAGCGCGAGTGCTTGGGCCGCATCGCGCGGGTCCCCGCGAGTGCGACCGGCAGAATCGGCGTGCCAGCGCGGATCGCCAGGTCGAACGCCCCATCCTTGAACGGAAGCAGCTCGCCACCCGCGGATCGAGTGCCCTCGGGGAACATCATCACCGAGATTCCGCCGGCGAGTGCGCGCTCGCACTCCTGCAGGCACGCCCGCACGCTCTCACCCTCGCCACGGCGAAGCGGGATGTCGCCCCCGAGGCGCATCGCCCAGCCACTGAGGGGCTGCTTGAACAGACCTTCCTTGGCGACCCAACGCATGTCGAACGGCAAGAATGACAGCAGGAATGGATCGGCCTGCGATTCGTGATTCGCGACCACGACGTAGGCCCGGGTATCGATATCGGCTGGACGCTCGCCGTGGATCTCGAACGTCCATAGCCGCGACAGCCGGCTCGCAACCCGCCCTGCCCGGCGCAACCACTGTCCCGGCTTGCGCTGGGTAGGATCGCCGCGGTGGCGCCACGACGACACCGCCATCATCGGCATGAACGCGACGAGCACCGCGCCGAACTCGACGTAGGCCCAGACGCCCTTGACCGGACTCGCGCGCTTCACTGACGCTTCCATGTCCCTGACTTTCCGCCGCGCTTCTCCTCGAGGCGGATCTGGCCGATCACCATGCCGCGATCGATCGCCTTGCACATGTCGTAGACCGTGAGCGCTGCGGCCGCGACCGCGGCGAGCGCCTCCATCTCGACGCCGCTGCGGTCGAAGGCGCGCACGGTCGCCATGATCTGCACCGCGTTGCCTTCGACCCGCAGATCGACGTCGATGCCGGTGATCCGCAGCGGATGACACAGCGGGATCCAGTCGGGAGTCCGCTTCGCCGCCTGGATGCCGGCGAGCCGGGCGACGCCGAGCACGTCACCCTTGCCGATCGATCCGCCGGCGACGGCCTTCGCAGTTGCGGGCAGCATGATGATCGATCCGGAGGCGATTCCAACGCGTTCGGTCTCCGGCTTCGCTCCGACGTCGACCATGTGGGCGGCGCCGGCGTCGTCGAAGTGCGTGAGCTTCGCCTGCTGCTTCTTCACTCGACCGTGACGGACTTGGCGAGGTTGCGGGGCTGGTCGATATCGGTGCCTTTGAAGTCGGCGACGTAATACGACAGCATCTGCAGCGGCAGCACGGTGAGGATGGGCTGCAGCTCGAGCGCCGTGTCCGGGACCACGATCACGTCGTCGGAGTGGCCGCCGATCTCGTTATCTCCGCGCGAGGCGATCGCGATCACCTTGCCCTGGCGCGCGCGGACCTCGGCGAGGTTCGAGACTGTCTTCTCGTAGCTCGGCCCGCGGGGGCAGAGCACGACCACCGGGAGGTGCTCGTCGATCAGCGCGATCGGCCCGTGCTTCATCTCGCCCGCGGCATAGCCCTCGGCGTGGATGTACGAGATCTCCTTCAGCTTCAGCGCACCCTCGAGCGCGATCGGATACTGCGAGCCACGGCCGAGGAACAAGAATCCCTTGGCGTGGCCATAGCGCCGCGCGATCGCCTGGATCTGCGCGCTGCCGTCGACGATGTCACGCATCTTATTCGGCAGCGCCACCAGCTCGGCGAGCAATTCTCGCGCGCGCTCCTTCGACAACGTCCCGGTGCGGCGACCGAGGTAGATGCCGAGCAGTGCGATGCCGATCAGCTGCGTGGTGAACGCCTTGGTCGACGCGACACCGATCTCCGGACCGGCGTGCGTATAGAACGCGAAGTCGGCCAGCCGCGGGATCGAGGCCTCGACGACGTTCGAGATCGCGAACACCTGCGCGCCCTTCTTCTTGGCCTCGCGGATCGCCTCCATCGTATCGAGCGTCTCGCCCGACTGGCTGACCGCGACCACCAGGTCACCCGGGCCAACGATCGGATCGCGATAGCGGAACTCCGACGCGAGGTCGACCTCGACCGGGATCCGCGCCATGCCCTCGATCAGGAACTCGCCGACCATCGATGCGTGATAGCTGGTGCCACATGCGATGAAGATGATCCGCTTGATCTTCTTCACATCGAGCTCGATGCCATCGAGCGATACGTCGTCGTGCTCGAGATCGACGCGGCCGACGAGCGTGTCCGCGACCGCGCGCGGCTGCTCGTGGATCTCCTTCAGCATGTAGTGCTTGAAGCCGCCCTTCTCCGCCTGGGTGGCCGACCACGTGATCGTCTTGGGCTCGCGGGTGTGGACCTTGCCTTCGAAGTCCATCAGCGTGACGCCATCGCGCTTGACGACGACCATCTCGCCTTCCTCGACGAAGATCACCCGGCGGGTCTCGGCGAGGATCGCGGTGACATCCGAGGCCACGTAGTTCTCGCCGTCACCGAGGCCGACGACGAGCGGCGACGAGTTCTTGGCGGCGACGAGCACGTCTGGCTCCTTGTCGCTCATCACGACGAACGCGTAGCTGCCGCGCACCTTGGCGAGCGACCGGCGAACCGCGGTGGTGAGGTCGGGCGCACCGGCTTTCAGCGCGTGCTCGACGAGGTGGGCAAAGATCTCGGTGTCGGTCTCCGAGGAGAACTTCGCGCCGGCCTGAGACAGCTCCTGCCGCAGCGCGAGGTGGTTCTCGATGATGCCGTTGTGGATGACGCTGATCGGGCCGACCTTGTGAGGATGGCTGTTCTCGTCGGAGGGACGACCGTGCGTCGCCCATCGGGTGTGGCCGATCCCGATCGTGCCGGGCGCTGGCTCGCGCGTCAGCTTGTCCTCGAGATTGGCCAGCTTGCCGCGGCAGCGAACGACGCGCGAGGCACCGCCAGCATCGGACACACTCACGCCGGCGGAGTCATAGCCGCGATATTCGAGCTTGCGCAGCCCTCCGATGAGGATGGGAGTCGCCTGCCGGGTTCCGATGTAACCAATGATGCCGCACATGTTCGGCGGCTACCTTTGCGGCTTCTGTGCCGGGGTGGACGCGGGCGCCGGTGGCGTGGTGGCCTCGGACTCGGGCTCGGGCTCGATGCCCGCGATCTCATCCGCATCCGGTGCCTGATATGGCAACGCGGGCGTATCCGCCATGATCCGACCAGCACGAGCACCACCACAGGCCGCCGCGGTTGCGGCGAACACCACGACGAGGATACCGCTTCGGATACGCATCAGGGCTCGACGCTAACACCTGGTCCCGGGTGATTCCAGGGGTGTGCGCGGGTGCCTCGCTGAAGCCGAGAAGTGCGTCGCAAATTCGCACGGCATTCACCACGATGCGGCGATGCGGAAGTGAACTGAAGGTGGTCATCCTGGTCCTGGTGTCGGCCTTTGCGACCGACCTGCCGCACCGCGCGAGATCGCGCTAGATCCGGACGCGCAGCACCTCGTACGCGTCGGCGTACTCGTAGCCACTGATCCGCCCCATCGCTGGGCAAGGTCGCGGCTGGACTCGAGATCGAGCTTCGGGACCTGCGAGCGGTGCGCCGAGATCGCCGAGATCGGTGGCGCGCTCAGGACGTTCCGTCGCGCCGACGACGAGGTCGAGGGCTACGAGGGCAAGCTGCGCCGAGCCGAGGCGTTCGACGTCAGCGTACGCGTCGGCCTCGACTCGTTCCTCGATCGCACCGACGCCAACCCGTCGCCCTACTTCGCCGTCGTCGCCGTGGGCATCAACCTCGGAGCCTTGTTCCAGGGCGGGGCGAACGATCGCGCGGTGGCGGGCCGGCGCCGGCCGGTTCGTTCGGGGCGCGATCCGATCGCCGCCGACGCCACGGCCGAGCGCCTCCGCGTGATCGTGGAGACCGAGACCGAGACCGAGACCAAGCGCGAGCAGGAGACCGCCGCGCTCGAAGCCGATCTGCAGCGCCAGCTCGATGCGTTGACGAGGCTCGGGGGCGAGGAGAGCAAGCGCTATCGCCAGACCGCGTGGTTCGAGTGGATCAAGATCCGCGCGGAGCACGCGTATCTCACCGCGCACCTCCGCGCGCTGCACGAGGTCCTCGGAGGCGAGGGCCCATGAAGTATCTCCTGACGCTCGCGCTGTGGGCTGCTTGCGGCGGTAAGCTCGAGGCAGCGCCGGAGCGCACCGTGAAGCTCGTACCTGTCACCGATACCCTGTGCGTCACTAAGGGCGCCGCTAAGGTCGGCGCGCTGGTCACCGAGCCGACGATGCGCGCGATCGCACTCGGATCGAAAGGCGATGGCTGCGCGCTCGAGTGGATCTATCGCGGCGATACCGCCACCACGCGTGACCTCGCGTCCGGGACAGCGCGCCGCCAGGTCGGGCTCAAGCTGCGCGCGCAGGACGGCTGCAACCTGGTCTACGTGATGTGGCGCCTCGATCCGAAGCCGATGATCGAGGTGTCGATCAAGCTCAACCCCGGCAAGACCACGCACACGGAGTGCGGCGCGGAGGGCTACACCAAGATCAAGGCGACCAAGACCTGGCCGGTGCCGGCGCTCGCGCTCGGTGACCAGCACACGCTGCGCGCCGCAATCGCCGGCGATGATCTAACGGCGTGGATCGACGAGAAGGTCGTGTGGCGGGGCCGGCTGCCAGCGAGCGTGCGAGCACTCAGCGGTCCCGCCGGGATCCGGTCCGATAACCTGTCGTTCGATCTCGTCGGGTTCTCGGCGCCGCCCGCCGGAGCGAGCAGCCAGGCCACGTGCCGCAAGGAGACCGGCGGCGACTGACGACCAGCCCTCAGTCGAGGTCCTCGATCGCCAGGTTCGGCATGATCGCCCACGGGTGGCGCCGCACGCCGTAGATCGAGCGTCGTGGCGACGGAAACGTCGGATCCGCGAACGCTCCCACCGGGATGGCGATCATGCCGGGCATCGTGTCGTTGTCGAAATAGACGGTCGCGCCACAGGCCGGGCAGAACCGGAACGTGGCCGTGCCGCCGTCGTCGCCGACGCGCAGGTACTCGTGGAACTGTCCGTCGATCGTCACGCGATCGGATGACCAGCGCGCCTGGATGCCGAACGTGCTGCCGGTGCGCTTCTGGCACGCGAAGCAGTGACACATCGAGACCGCGAGCGGGTCCCCTTCACAGCTCACCTTCAACTGTCCGCACGAGCACGAGGCGGTTCGCACCCGCGGATGATAGCGCTAGCCGCGGCCGAGGATCCGGCGCAGGAAGCCCGGCTTGCTGGGCGGCGCCACGTCCTCGCCGATCTCGAGCGCCTCGCGCATCTCAGAGGCTGACTCGAACCGCTTGGTACGATCGTGGGCGAGCGCTCGCGCCACCACGAGATCGAGCCAGCCCGGGATCTCGGGACGCAGCTTCGCGGGATGACGCTCGAGCTCGCCCTTCATCACCTTCGCGAGCAGCTCGCGCCGGGATTTGTAGGTGTACGGCCACTTGCCGGTCAACACCTCGAACATCACCACGCCGAGCGAGAACAGATCGGCGCGCGCGTCGACGGCGGTTGGATCCGTGTACTGCTCGGGGCTGATGTAAAACGGAGTGCCGAGCAGCTGGTTGCGGTTGGTGAGCTTGAGCTCGTCATCCGCCTTGGCGAAGCCGAGGTCGAGGATCTTGACCTCCTCGCCGCCCTCGACCGGGCTCGCGCACAGATACACGTTCGAGCTCTTGAGATCGCGGTGGATCACGCGCCGCGCGTGCAACGCCTCGAGCGCCCCGAGCACGCCGATCGCGATGTTCACTACCCGCATCGGGGCGAGCATTCCTTCCGCCTTGCCGATCGTGTAGAGGTCCTTGCCATCGAGGCGGTCCATCTCGATGAACGCGCAGCCATCGTCGGTGGTGCCCGCATCGTGGACCCTGACAAACGCGGAGCCTCCGAGGGCCGCGGTCTCTCGAGCCTCACGCACGAACCGCGAGGCGAGCTCTTGATCGGCGGCGAACCGCTTGTGCAGCAGCTTGAGGGCGATCTCGCGCCGGAGCATGACGTGCTCTGCGGTGTAGACGGCGGCCATGCCACCGACCCCGAGCAACGCACCGAGCCGATACTTCCCAAGGATGGTCTCCCCGGTACGCACCTCCGGGCACTCCTCGGGTTCACCGGGGTGTCGCATGCCGCACATCTGGCAGTCCGACATGACCGCCCCAGTCTAAACGATCGACCCAACAACGTCCCACGAGGACGCTGCAATGAACCCGCAAGCTGGCGCGGTGATTTGGGAATTCAGCGTCAGGATCCGCACCGTCGAAAGTTGGCCTCCCGTGGTCGGGCGGGCGAAAACCATGGGTATGCCCCGCTACACGATCTGGGTCTTCACGGTGATGGTGTGTGTGCTCGGTGTGCCGGCCGCGCGCGCCGACAAGAGGAACGAGATCCGGACCGTGAGCTTCGAGGAGACGGCCGCGTCCACCCGCATTCACGTGAAGAGCGCGAAGACCCCGATGTTCACGGTGTACAAGCTCGACCGGCCCGCTCGGGTGGTGATCGACGTTCCCGGCTCGCGACTGTCGGAAGCACTCGCGGGTCACGAAGCGGCGACCGAGCTGGTCCCGAACACCTGGGCGGTCAGCCGGATCACCGCACAGCAGATCGATGACGATGGTCCGCTGGTGCGCGTCAGCGTCACGCTCGCGCGACCGGGCCGCTACGACGTGACCACCGTGGGCAACGAGATCGTGGTGTCGGTGACCGCGCGGGATGCGGTGCCGCGATCGGGTGGTGGAGGCGAAGTGCTCGCCAAGGTCGAGGCCGAGCGCGAGGATGCCAGGCGCGCCGTCGCCGCCGCGGACCAGGCGCGCGCGCAGGCTGAGACGACCGCGAGCACGGCGCGCACCGACGCGACCAAGGCCAAGAACCTCGCAGCCGCCACGCAGGCAGAGGCCGAGCGGCTGCGCAAGCTCGCCGCCGACGAGGGCGCACGGGCGGAGCAGGCCATGCGCGCTGCCGACGAGGCGCGCAAGAATGGCCAGGCGAGCAGCGCGGACCTGGAGCGCGCACGCCAGCAGGCGATCAGCGCCGGGCGCGAGGCCGCGAAGACCACCGAGGACGCCGCGCGGGCGAAGCAAGCTGCGAACGCCGCACAGGCGGAAGCGGAGCGCACCCGGCTCGCACTCGAGCGTGCGAACCGCGAGGCGCTCGCGCAGGTGGCGACGGCGCGGAAAGCTACCGAGGCAGCCCAGGCGAACGCGGCGCGGCAGAGCGATGCCGCGGCTCGTGCGCGAAGCGATGCCGAGACCGCGCGGCGCGAGGCCGAGCAGGCTCGGCTCGAGGCGGCGCGGATCCGCACCGAGGCGCAATCGGCCAAGGAGATCGCGCTGCGAACCAAGGCCGATGCCGACGCGTCGAAGACCGATGCCGATCGCGCGCGCGCCGAGGCTCGCACGGCACGCGCCGAGGCCGAGGCCGCGAGGGCGGATGCCAAGGCGCTGAAGGCCGAGACCGAACGCGCCCGCGCCGAGCTGCGGGCCGCGAAGGCGGATGTCGAGGCCGCGCGTGCAGAGGCAGCGGCCGACAAGCAGCGGGCGGAGATCGCGCGCAGCGATGCCGCCGCCGACAAGCAACGAGCCGAGTCCGCGCGCAGCGCTGCCGCCGCCGACAAGCAACGCGCGGAGTCCGCCCGCACCGATGCCGCCACCGAGAAGCAGCGCGCCGAGCTCGCGCGTTCGGACAACGATCACCGCGACCGCGCGGAGGCGCAGAAGGCGCGGGCCGATGCGATCGCGGCGCGCACCGAGGCGCAGCGCACGAAGGCCGATGTCGATGCCGCGAAGACCGAGATCGACCGCGCTCGCGCAGAAGCGCGTGCCGCCAAGGCAGATGCCGAGGCCGCCCGTGCGGAAGCTCGCGCCGCGAAGGCCGAGGCCGCACGCGCCGACGCTGACACCGTGGCACGCAGCGATGCGCAGAAGCGCACCGAGACGTTGACCGCGCAGCGCTCGCGCGCGGATATCGATGCGGCGAAGACCGAGGCCGAGCAAGCGCGCGCCGAGGCCCGCGCCGCGAAGGCGGCCGCCGAATCTGCGCGCGCCGAGGCGACGTCTGCACGGATCGAAGCGAGTGCGGAGAAGCAGCGCGCGGAGACCGCGCGTGCCGAGGCCGCGCGGCTCGCGGCCGAGGCCAAGACTCGGCTCGCCGAGATCGATCTCAAGGCCACCGAGGCGGCTGCGCTCGCACGCCAGGCCGATGGCGCGCAGGTCTCGGCCCGCGCGCGCGAGGAGATTGCGCGGACCGCGCTGGCTCGCGCGACCAGCGAGCGCGATGCGGCCGAAGCTGCAGCCAAGCAGGCCACCGCCACCCGCGATCGCGCGGACGCACGCGACCGCGACAAGCTCGACCTCGATGCGCGCGCTGCGGAAGCACGGCTCGGCAAGGCGAAGCAGGCAACCGCGGACGCCGAGCGCCAGCGCCAGCAGCTCGAGTCTGCCGCATCGCGAGCCGCCAAGGATCTCGAGGTCTCGCGCGCACAGCTCGCCGCGCTCGAGCAGCAGCGCAAGCTCGCCGAGGCCGCCACCGCCGAGGCCGCTGGGCGCCGCGCCGCCACCGAGGCAGCGGCCGTGCAGATCGGGAAGGATCTCGAGGTGCGCCGCGCGCAGCTCGCGGCGATCGAGCAACAGCGCAAGCTCGCGGAGACAGCGACCTCAGAGGCCGCGCGCCGGCGCGCCGCCGCCGAGGCCGATCGGCTCGCCGTCGAGGCAGCCGCGCGCGATGCGAAGGTGCTCGCGGAACGCCAGCGTCGCGAGGCGGAGATTGCTGCGCGCGAGGCCGCTCAGCTCGCCGAGCGCCAGCGCCGGGACGCCGAGGTCGCAGCCGGCGAGGCAGAGCACCAGCGCAAGCTCGCGCAGGACGCCACCGAGAAGGCGCAGCGCCTCGCCGCCGAGACCGCGACCTCGCAGGCCGCGAAGCAGCGCGCCGAGGCCGAGCGGATCGCCGCGGAGACCGCGGCACGCGACGCGAAGCTCGCCGCCGCGACGCCCGCCACCCGACCGAGCGTCCCCGCACCGATCATCGCCCCGATGCCCGCCCCGATGCCCGCCCCGATGCCCGCTCCTCGACCGATCGTCCCCGCACCGATCGTCGCCGCGAGGCCCGATGTCGCTCCGGCGGTCGCCGCAAAGGCTGCCCCGGTGGTCACCGACTCTGTCGCTCGCTCGGCCGCGACCGCCGCGCGTCCGACGCCGGTGCGGACCCGCGTCGCGGTCGTCGAGCCCGCGCCAGCACCGCGCGGCCGTGGCCTGGCGTTCTCTGGCCGGGAGGGCTCGGCCGATCTGGATCTGCCGGTCGGCGGTGATGTGCGGATCACCGAGGGCGTGGTCACTCGCTCGCGCGCCGAGCTGATCGTCGACGGTACCGACCTCGGTGACTTGGTCGGCGCCCCGCTCGATGTCACCCGGTTCGGCAGCCCGGTGCGCAGCGTCTCGATGTATCATGACGCGCGCGTCGCTGGCCGCATCGTGATCGTAGTCAGCTTCATCGCCCCGGCGACTCCGACCGTTCGCAAGACGCGGACCGGGCTGCGCTGGCACTTCGCCGGCAACGACATGCCGTAAGCTGTGCCGTAAGCTGTGGTGATGCGGGGGTCGCTCGAGAGTCCATTCACCACATGAGCTCGAGCCTCGGCACCGGCGAGCGCACCGCGCAGCTGCCGAGCGACCGGCCGCCCGAGGTCTCACCGCTCGCGCGGGTCGCCGCGGGTCTCCCCGCCGTTGCGGTTCCGAAACCCGAGGAACCGCTGCTCTACACGACCGCGGTCGATGCGATGCGCGACGAGGAGGTCCTGCGCACTCGCGTGTTCATCCGCATGGGCTGGGTGATCAGCCTCGCCGCGATCGCATCGACCGCGGTCGTCGAGGCACCACCTGCGATGTCGTGGGTGTTCGTGATCGGGATGCTGATCGGGATGGTCGTCAGCTACGGATATCATCAGCGATTCGCAGACCCGAAGCAGTACACCGGTCGGTCGCTGCTCACGCTCGCGGTGATGTGCGTGATCAACGGTCACATCGGCGTCCTGTTCTATGGCGCCTACTCCGCCGCGCCGCTGATGGTGATGGTCGGCATTCACTTCGTCGCGCGCACCGAAGCACAGCGCGTGGCGCGCTGGATCCTCGCCTGCGCGCTCGCCTGTTACGCCGCGATCGCGATCGCGATCCTGAGCGGCGCGGTCCGCGACACCGGGGTGTTCGCGTCGGAGCGGCCGGTGGATCGCGCGACCCTGATCACCGCGACGGTGTTCGTGCTCGGGACGTACTGGCTCGCGTACTACACGGCCCGCACGTTCCGCAGCGCCTCGCTGGCGGCGATCGAGGATCTCCAGCGCGTCACCCGGCTGGCCTCGCAGCGCGACGCACTAATGGAGGAGCTGCGCGCTGAGCTCGAGCGCGCGCTTCGCGTCGGCGGTCCCGGCCGCTATACCGATCAGGTGGTCGGCCCGTATCGCCTCGGCAACGTGCTCGGGCGCGGCGCGATGGGTGAGGTCTACGAGGCGGTTCACACCACGAGTGACGAGCCCGCCGCGGTGAAGCTGCTCCGCCGCGAGCTGCTCGCCGATCGCACGCAGGTCGAGAGGTTCCTGCGCGAGGCCCGTGCCGCTGGCGCGCTCGCCTCGCCACACGTGGTCCGTGTCCTCGATGCGTCTCCGCCCGATGCGCCGCTGCCGTATCTCGCGATGGAGCGCCTGCGCGGCCACACGCTCGCAGAGACGTTACGCACCGCGACGCGGCTCGACGCAGACACCGTCGTGGCGGTGTGTCGCGATGTCGGGCGCGCGCTCGATACCGCATCGGAAGCCGGCATCGTGCATCGCGATCTCAAGCCGCAGAACGTGTTCCTCGGGGCCGACAATGCATGGCGCCTGCTCGACTTCGGTATCGCAACGTTCGCCGATGACACCGGCACGCTGACCCACGGAGAGGTGATCGGAACGCCGCACTACATGGCTCCCGAACAGGCCCAGGGCAAGCGCGTCGACGTGCGTGGGGATCTGTTCGCGCTCGCCGCGGTTGTCTACCGCTGCCTCACCGGTCGCCATCCATTCAACGCGACCGACACACCATCGCTGCTCTACGCGGTGGTTCATCGCATGCCGCTGCGCCCGCGTGAGCTCGCCGAGCTTCCGGAGGATGTCGATCGCTGGTTCGCCATCGCGCTCGCGAAGGATCCGGCCGCCCGGTTCGCCACCGGTGCCGCCCTGGCAGATGCGCTGGTCGCCTCGCTCGCGGGAGAGCTCGCGCCGCAGCTGCGCCGGCGAGCCGACGTCCTGCTCGCGAAGCATCCGTGGGAGGGTGCGTGAGCTCCACCATCCCGACCAGCCCCGTCGAGGCGCTGCGCGCCGAGGAGATCAAGCGCACGCGCGAGCTGCTGGGCATCGGCTGGGTGATCGCGGTCGGCGCGGCGTTCGCGCTCGCCATCGGGCCCGGCGATCGCAGGATCGCGCTCGCGCTCGCGGTGACCCTGGCGGTAGGTGTGGCGATCAGCGCCTGGCTGCATCGCGAGCTCGGGAATCCCGCGCGGTTCGATCTGCGCAAGCTCAACATCCTGGCGATCGCCGGGGTCGCAGCCGGCGAGCTCGGCGTGCTCTACGTCGGAGCGTTCTCGGCGGCGCCGCTGATGGTGGCGCTCGGCGTGTACTTCTTCTGTCGCACCGAGAGTGCGCGGAGCGCGATCGCGATCTATGGCCTGGCCGCAGGCATCCACGCGAGCGAGGCCGTGCTCGTGATCTCCGGCGCGATCACCGATCCGGGGTTCTACCCGGTCAACACCCACGCCTCGATGGCCGCACAGATCGCGGGGCAGCTGATCATGCAGATGGGCTACGCGCTGTGCTTCTGGCTCGCGCGCGTGACCCGGCGCACCTCGCTCCGCTCGATCCGACAGCTGCAGCGCGCCACCCGGCTAGCTGCCCAGCGCGACGTTCAGCTCGCCGAGCTGCGCAAGGACCTCGACCACGCGCTCGAGATCGGCGGCCCCGGCCGGTACACCGGGCATAGCGTCGGCGGCTGGGAGCTGGGCAACCTCCTCGGCCGCGGTGCGATGGGCGAGGTCTACGAGGCGGAGAGCTCCAACGGCGTCACCGCGGCGGTCAAGCTGCTGCACGGCGAAGCGCTCGCAGAGCCGTTGAACGTCGAGCGGTTCCTGCGCGAGGTCCGGATCGCCGGTGCAATCGAATCGCCCCACGTGGTCCGCGTGCTCCAGGCCTCGTCGCCGACCGACCTGGTGCCATTCCTCGCGATGGAGCGCCTGCATGGCCAGACCCTCGGCGAGCTGCTTCGCAGGAGTGGCACGTTGCCGATCGCGTCGGTGCGCCAGCTCGTACGCCAGGTCGGCAGCGTGCTCGAGCGCGCGCAGATGGCCGGCATCGTCCATCGCGATCTCAAGCCGCACAACCTGTTCCTCACCGACGACGGCGTGTGGAAGGTGCTCGACTTCGGGATCGCATTGCTCGCGGATACCAGCGGAACCCTGACGCGCGGCGCGGTGCTCGGCACGCCGGCATACATGGCGCCCGAGCAAGCCCAAGGCATGCCGGTCGATCATCGCGCGGATGCCTACGCGCTCGCCGCGGTGGTCTATCGCTGCATCACCGGGCGACAGCCGTTCAGTGCGCCGGATACGCCTGCCCTGCTCTACCAGCTGATCCACGAGGCGCCGCCGCTGCCTTCGAGCATCGTGCCGGTGTCGTCCGAGCTCGATGCGGTCCTGCTCCGCGCGCTCGCCAAGGCCCCGACCGATCGCCACGCCACGACCCGCGAGCTGGTCGCCGCGCTCGATGCCGCATTGCCGGCGAGCTGAGCGCAGCGGCTCAAGGCCTCCGCTCGGCCAGCTTCTCCATCATCACGGGGCGAACCTCGATTGGCATGTCGAGCGGTCTGCCACCGGGACCTGGCCCCGCCGATGCCTTGGCGGCGAGCTCGTACGCGCGCTCGGCGGTCGCGACATCCACCACCCACCAGCCCGCGAGAAATTCCTTGGTCTCCGCGAACGGCCCATCGGTGACCGCGGGTGTTCCGTTGCCGTTCGCGCGTACGATCCGCGCTGCCTCCCACCCGGCGAGGCCCTTGGTCTCCAGGAACTCGCCCGATTGCATCAACAGAATGTATTTCATGACAGCGATCTCCTTGAACGAACGTCGTTGCCGGCCCGCGGTTCTCGACATCGGAACCTAGACGATCCCGCTCCCACCTGATTCCGGGGCGTTAGGGGCAACGCAGCGCGGCTTGATGCGCGCGCGTCGCGACACGTGTGACCACGTCCGATCGAGCACTGCTTTACATCATCGTCTCACCCGCCGAAGGTGACCGCGTCACTGACGGGGAGCTGAGTTATGGATGATCTCGAATTCACCGAGAAGACCCCACGCGCCTTCGCAGAAGACGACGACATTCCAATTCACGTCGGTCCCCCGCAACGCCGGCCCGATCTGCCGCGGTTGTCGACGTCACGTGCTGCGCGGGGTACGCGCACGAGCATCGTACCGCCGCCGATCCCCACGGGTACCCGGCGCGCGGCCACGCTGCCGCCGCCGATCCCCATGACGACGCGACGGGCCGCTACGGTGAAGCCACCGCTGTTCGCGACCACGACCAGCTCCCCCGCGAAGCTGGTCTCGTTTCTGCCGCCGGCAGATCCTCCGGGCCTGGTCCCGGGGTCCTATCCAGTGGTCGAACCAGCCCCCGCACCGGAACCAGCACCCGTTCCGCCGTCCCCGGTTGTGGTCGCCGAGACCGCTACAACGCCGGCGATCGGTGACGACGAACGCCACGTCACGGCGCCACCCGTCATCGACTGGGATCCGACGCCCGAGAACGACGCTCCACCGTTCGAGGAGACCGGCTCGCTGTTGTACGCTCCGACCCGCTCGCCGCGAAACGTCGCCGCGATCACGGGGATTGCGGTCGCCGTGATGTTCGGTGGTGTGCTGCTCTGGATCGGCCTGCGCGGCCATCCGAACCACCCCGCACCCGCACCACCTCCGTCGGCGATCGCTGCGCCCGTGGTCCCAGCACCAGCACCTGCTCACGCTTCCGCAGTGGCGCCGGCTCCGGATCCCGCCGTGGCTGCCGAGCCGACACCCGCGCCGACACTGGCCGAGACCGGCGATGTTGCCGAGACGCCGAAGGTCACGCTCGCCGATCTTCCGATCACGTCGGAGCCCGCGGGAGCGGTGATCACGCTGATCTCCGATGGCGAGGCAACGGTCCTCGGTCCGACGCCGGTCACCGCCGCGGTGGATCCGGCCCACAGCTATGACGTCGTGGTCGCGCTGCGCGATCACCCGACGACGGTCACTCACGTCGATCCGAGCAAGACGCACGAGCTCGCTATCGATCTGAGGGCGCCGGCACCCGTGCCTGCGCCGCGCCGGCGATCCGCGCACGCGCCGGTGGCGCACGCGCCGGTGGCGACCGCACCGATGGCGACCCCTGATGCTCGGCCGGCGGCAACCGGCACGGGCATCCTGATGGTCTCCAGCAAGCCGCCGTGCGAGATCGCCGTGGATGGCAAGGCAACTCGCTTGGTCACCCCGCAGCGCTCGATCTCGCTATCGGCCGGGGTCCACACCATCACGCTGACCAACGCGCAGCAGAAGGTGAAGAAGACGCTATCGGTGAAGATCACCGCGAACAAGCCGACCAAGCTGATCCAGGACTTCACGCACTGATCTCGCCGGCTCGCTGCCGGGGAGCTCCCGTAAACGATCCGGCGTCGCGAGCGGCCTCGATCGGTCGCGCGTGGTAGGGTCCCGCCGCGTGTACCAAGCAGAACTAGCGAAGCTCGAAGGTGTCTGGACGGGAACCGAGCGCATCGATGATGATGCTCGCTACGAGGCCACCGGGCGGATGGAGTTCCACACCGTCTTCGATGGTCGGTTCTTGCTCTGCGACTACATCCAAACTGCGGCCGACAAGCCGGTCGCCGTTGCGCACGGAGTGTTCTGCAAGGACGACAAGACCGGTGCGCTCACCGTGTCCTGGTTCCGGAGCCCCGGCGGTACGATGAACCAGCAGGCGGTCGGCGTCGCCGAAGGCGACAAGCTCAACTTCGTGGAGACCGTCGGGAACATCTCGACCCGGACCACCTACTCGGTCTCGCTTAATCGCCTCACGGTGATCACCGAGCGGTCGACCTCGGGAAGCGAGTGGAAGAACGTGTTTGAAGGCTCTTATCGTCGTCCGCGCGGTTAAACGCATGGACGAACACGCTCGGGGTGGTACTGTCCCGCACCGTCGGCGCGCCCGCCGGCACCCATGACTGCACCTGCAAAACCCGCTACTGCCGCTTCGGCTGCCGCGCACGTCCACTCCTCGAAGCATCGTTCGGAGATCGAGGCCAGCGAACACTGCGGGTGCTACTTCTGCTTCCGGATTTTCGCGAGCAACACGATCAAGAACTGGGTCGATGGGGACCAAACGGCACTGTGCCCGCACTGCGGGCTCGACGCGGTGGTAGGCAGCGCGCACTGCCAGATTGACGACGGATTCCTGCGACGCATGCACCAGCAGTACTTTTCGTACCGCTCCAAGTAGTCCGAGCCACGGAGATCACGCGATGGCGTTCGAGCAAGAGACCAAGGCGGCCCTGAGGATCCTCGATGGCATCACCGAGGCGACGATGTCGACGAGCGACTCGATCGACCTCGTGGAGAATGCCGATCCGGCACTCATCTATCTGCTGTTCACCTGGATCCGGCATCGCTATGGACCTAGCCACCCGGCGTCCGACGCGGTGCTCGGCCGGTTGGTCGAGATCAGCAACCGCCCCGCCGTCGCCGCTAAGATGAAGGAGGGTCAAGAGGATCCCGTCGTCGAGTGGTTCGAGGACGGCTATTCGTATCGTGATCTCGATGCCCACGCGTTCGTCGCGCTGATCATCGAGAAGCTCGAAGGCTAAGCCGCCGCGGCGTCGGCCGGCGCCGCGGTCGGGCAATCGACCTGGTTGGGGCACCGATCGTCGCGGTCGAGGATTCCGTCGCCGTCGTTGTCCGGATCCGGGCAGCCGTCGGTGTCCTGGAAGCCGTCGCGGTCCTCCGGCGCATCCGGGCAGTTGTCGACGCTATCAGCGACGCCGTCCTCATCGCGGTCACCACCACCACCGGTGACGGTGATCGTGCTTTCCTTGCCCGGGCATCCGTCGTGGGTATTCGGGCCGGGATCGTAGGCGCACTTGTCGTCGATATCGCGGACCCCGTCGCCGTCGGTGTCCTTCGTGCTGCCTTGCATGATCGCAGGCTGTGGGCCGCCGCACCCCGCGAGCACGAGCGCCAGGAACACGAGCTTCATCGCCCGAGCATGCATCAGTTGCGGGTGGTGTGCTCGGCCGCGCGGCGTGCGCCAGGGATACGTGCCCGAGCGCGCCCTCCAGTCTCACCATCGCGGGTCTCCCGTGAGCGCGGTTCCGGCATCACGGTGTGGGTATGCGCACTGCGCTGATCGCCGGCCTGCTCGTCCTCGTGACCACCACCGCCTCCGCGGTAACCCCGCTTCCGCTCCGTGGCGATCATGCGGTCTACGACGTCGCGTCGGTGATCGATGCGCCGACCGAGGCGCAGCTCGAAGGCGTTGCCACCGAGCTGATGCAGAGGGCCGGCGTCGCTCTGGTGATCGTCAGCGTCCCGCGTCTCGAGGACGAGACCATCGACCAGCTCGCCGTGCGCGTCCAGCATGACTGGGGTGCGGGCACGCGCGGGAAGGACGAGAGCATCGTGATCTCGCTGGCGGTCGAGGATCGCAAGATCTTCATCGCCACGGGCTACGGCACCGAGCCCTACCTGCCCGACGGCAAGGTCGGGGAGCTTCGCGACCACGCACGCATCAAGCTTGCCGCGGGAGACTTCTCCGGTGGACTGGCCCAGCTCGCCCGCGAGTCCGCGGCGATCGCGGCGGCAGCACACGACGTCTCGCTCAGCGGCGCGCCACCCGTCAGCGCCGCACCCTCGCAGGACGTGGGCTGCAGTGGAGCCTCGACGATCGGCGTGTTCGTCGTGCTGTTCCTCGTGCTCGGCCTGTTCGGTCGTCGTGGCGGTGGCGGTGGCGGATTCCTCGCTGGCGCCGTGCTGGGCAGCATGTTCAATCGCCGCGGCGGCGTGGGCGATGACTTTGGAGGCAACTCGGGCGGCGGATTCGGCGGTTTCGGTGGCGGATCCGGTGGTGGTGGCGGTGCAGGCGGGGACTTCTGACAACTGACACAGGAAGGTGAACATGTTCGGACCGACGCGCTCTGGAGAACACACGTATCGCAAGTGGATGCCGCTGCTGGTGATCGGCGGCCTGATCGTCATCGTCGGGTTGTTCGGCATCAGCCGGTACAACGCGCTGGTCGCGAAGCGAGAGACCGTCGACAACTCGTGGGCGCAGGTACAGAATGTCCTGCAACGGCGTGCCGACTTGATCCCCAACTTGGTCAACACGGTGAAGGGCTACGCCGCTCACGAAAAAGAGGTGTTCGAGCACATCGCAGATGCGCGCGCGAAGCTCTCCGGAGCGAAGACGCCCGCCGAGGCCTCCGCCGCCAACGGCGAGCTCGATAGTGCGCTATCGCGGCTGCTGGTGGTCGTCGAGGCGTACCCACAGCTCAAGGCGAACGAGAACTTCCTCCGGCTCCAGGACGAGCTGGCAGGGACCGAGAACCGGATCTCGGTCGAACGCATGCGCTACAACGACGGGGTCCGCGACTACAACCAGACGATCAAGCGGTTCCCGACCTCGCTGTTCGCCGGGATGACCGGGTTCTCCGCGAAGGACTACTTCGAGGCCGATGCGAAGGCCCAGCACGCCCCGGAGGTGCGATTCTAATGCCGAGGCACCACCGATGAGCTTCGGACGAAATCCCCACGTGGCGAAGGCGGAAGCAGCCGAACAGAAGGCGCAGACCGCCAAGGACGCCTCGTCGTACGAGCGCGCATGGCGCGATGCCGGCCGGCTGTGGGAGCGCGCCGCCGAGCGCGAGACCGATGGCAAGCGCAAGGCTCAGTACGAGGCCAACGCCGAGCGCGCGCGGACCACGGCGGACGAGCCACAGCCCGAGTCGTGATCACGACGCGCGCATGCCCGGGCGCATCCCGCTGAACAGCCGAAACCCGGCGAGTAGGAGCACCGCGCCGAGCACCGACGCGACCAGGGCCGCACCCTGGCTCGAGGCGACCCAGTCGAGTTGACGGCCGAGGAACGCGCCGAGCATGGAGCCCGCGACACCGAGGACGATCGTCAGCAACAGGCCACCGGGATCTCTCCCCGGCATCACCCAGCGCGCGATGGTTCCGATCACGAGGCCGATGACGAGCATGTAGACGATGTCCATGGTGCCGTCGCTGGTGCGCCCGGCGTGCCAGTTGTCGGTCGCGTATTATTACGGACGACCGTGGTTGCTGGGGCGAAGCCGCCCTTGACGCGACGCGAAGGGGCGGAACCGCCCCGCGTATCCGCTGGTAGGCGCCGCGGCAGCGGATCGGCACGGCATGCATCGTGCGTGACGCCAGCAACATGCAGGAATCTCCGACCGAATCCGATCTCGAGACCGAGAGCCCCGACGCCGCGACGACGTCCGCCGCGGACACCACCGCAGCGTTGCCGCGACACATCAACAGCACCGACGCCACCGCCGGTCAGCCGCTCGTCGCGCGCGTCACCGCCCGCAAGCTCGAGCTCGAGGCCTTGCTCGCCGCCCTGCCGCTCGAGGACATCAACGTCCGCGGCGACATCGGCCTGGCGCTGTCGATGATCTCCGAGCTGCTCACCGGCGACCTCGACAACGTTCCTCCGGTCGTTGGTGTGGATATGAACCGCTGGCTCGAGCGCACCAAGCACATCGCCGAGCGCAACCTCCCCTCAGGGCACGCTGCCGACAAGGCCGATGACGCCGACAACGCCGACGTCACCACGCCCGACCTGGCAAGCCCATAACGTGCTCGACACGGTCCCGCTGGCTCCCGAGACCCGACGCCCGAACGCACGGGTGTCGGCGATCCGCGAGCTCGGGCACGCGCTGTCCGAGGCCGAGCACGATGCACCGCGCATCTTCGCGGCGCTGGCCACCGCGTTGACGTCGAGCCTGTGCGACGCCTGCTCGATCGTCCTGCTACCGCGGACCGCACTCGCGGTGCCGGTGCCACGTCACCGTGACGATCCACGCGACGACGTGCTCGCGAAGCTGTCAGCATCCGCAGAGCCGGGGGTCCTGGAGTTCGCGTCCGAGGATCAAGCTCGCGCGGTACTGCCGGCGTACGGCTCCTACATCGACAGCTTTGGCCTCTCGGGGCTCGTGACGATCCAGATCACGGGCCGCAGCCTCGTACGTGGCGTCGTCGTCGCCACCCGTGATGGCGGCTCGCTCCCCTTCGACCGCGAAGAGCTGACCGCGATCGAGACCTGCATCGAGTACGCGACACTCGCCGCAGAGAACGCGCTCCAGCTGGATCTCGAACGCGCCCGCACGTCGACCTTTCATCGCGAGATGGTCGGGATCATGGGTCACGACATTCGCGGGCCGCTCGACGCGATCTTGCTCGCGACGGAGATGCTCGCCATGGAGACTCCAGAGGATCCCTCCGGAGTCTCCGTAGTGCGCCGAGTCGGGACGTTCGCGCAGCGGCTGACGCGGATGGTCGATCAGCTCCTGGACATCACGCGAGCGCGCTTGGGGGGGGGGATCCCACTCGCCCGGACCAAGACCCGCATGGTCTCGCTGATCCGCTCGATGGTCGGCGAGCTCGCGCGCACCTCACCCGTGCCGAGATTCGAGCTCGAAGTCGATGTCGAAGTCGAAGGGATCTGGGACCCCGACCGGATCGCGCAGGTGGTGTCGAATCTGCTCAGCAATGCGATCCAGCACAGCCCCGAGGACGCAGCGATCCGGATTTGCGTGTTCGGCGAGCCGGGAACTGCAAGGATTACCGTGACCAACCAGCTACGCGACGTGCCGCTCTCACCGGCAACCTTGGCCAAGCTGTTCGAGCCCTATCGCCGAGACCTCGATTACGTGCGCGTGGGCACGGGGCTGGGCCTCGGCTTGTACATCGTTCAGGAGATCGTGGGAGCGCATGGCGGCAGCGTCGCCGTCGAGTCATCGCTCGCCGGGACGACGTTTCAGGTGATCCTTCCCACCCGGGCCTAGAACGCCCGGAACGGCGCGCCTCAAGACGGGTCTGCATTCGTCGATCGCCGTAGTGGTGCGTAAGGTCCCGCACCGTGGGCATGGGTCGTGCTAGTACCATGGCCGGATGTCCGACATCGCCACACTCCTGGCCCGTGGGGCCAGCCCATTCGCGGGCAGCTACGTGCTCGGCGAGGTGCTCGGCCGGGGTGGCATGGGCACGGTCTACAGCGCGGTGCAGACCTCGCTCGGTCGCCACGTCGCGATCAAGATCCCTCACGCCGAGCTCGCTGCCAACCCGTTCGTGATCAGTCGGTTCCGCGCGGAAGCACGGGCCGGCGGCCGGCTCGCGCATCGCAACATCGCGCGGG
The DNA here is from genome assembly GCA_043753855.1 of Myxococcales bacterium. Taxonomy (GTDB): domain Bacteria; phylum Myxococcota_A; class Polyangia; order Haliangiales; family Haliangiaceae; genus JABFXX01. The sequence goes on from JAYUVX010000364.1 coordinate 23,128, forward strand.
TGATCGACTTCGGCAACATCGATGGTGCGCTGTTCCTCGTGATGGAGCTTGTCCCGGGCATCGCGCTCGACAAGACGATCACCGAGCACGGCCCGCTCGAGATGCGGGACGCGATCGCGCTGTGCGAGCAGCTGCTCTCGGCCCTCGACGCCTCGCACGCCGCGGGGATCATCCATGCCGACGTCAAGAGTGGAAACCTGCTCGTCGAGACCACAGCCGATGGCTCGCAGGTGGTGCGGCTGATCGACTTCGGACTCGCGCACTTCCCGAGCGAGGTCACCGACGACACCAAGAGCCGCATCATCTCCGGCACCCCGGACTACCTCGCACCCGAGGTGATCCAGGGAGGTCGCCCGACCGCCGCGTCGGACCTCTACGCGGCTGGCGTCGTGCTGTACGAGCTGCTCACCGGAAATACGCCGTTCTGCGGAGGAACTGCCCCCGAGATCCTCCAGCGTCAGCTCGACGATGCCGTCGTTCCACCCTCGCTGCGATGCCCGGAACAGGGCATCTCGGCCGCCATCGAGGCCGTGGTCATGCAGGCGCTCGCGAAGCGAGCCCGAGAACGGTTCTCCAGCGCGGCTGCATTCGCCGAGGCGCTACGGATCGCTGCGGCGGCACCGAGTCCGCGGGTCCCGCGGAGCGCCAAGGGAACCCAGCCTGTCGCGGCGCGCGCCCCCGACGTCACCCACGACTGGCACCGCGAGAAGACCTCGGTGCCCGTGTTCGAGTCGATCCCGAGCGGCGGCAAGCAGGCGGTTGCTCTCCAGCGGATCCGGTGCGCGCTCGACGAGGCACTCGCGACGCGGAACAGCGACCAGATCGTCGCCTCCTACCTCGAGCTGGTGCGCGCGCTCGTCGATGCGCGTCAGCTCACGACCGCCGTCGCCGAGCTCGAGCATGGCCTCGTGACGCTCCGCGAAGGTCAGCCTCCACCGGCGATCTGGCGGCTGCAGCTGTGCCTCGCGGCGCTGTACTCCGGCGTCGGGGATGGCGTGCGTGCGCGCAGGGCAGCAAGCATCGGCCACGGCGACGCAGTGCGAGCGGGCTCGCAACTCGGCCAGGATCGCGCCGGCGAGCTGCTGGTCCGGTTGTCGCGGTTTGCCGCCGTGGCGTGATCAATTCTCGGACGGAGGAACGCTGGCGGCCGTTGTCGGCTCGGTATCGTGCAGCCGCCGGTATAGTGATCGCCGATCGATCCCGAGGATCCTCGCCGCATCGGTCTTGTTGTTGTTCGTCGCGAGCAGCACTTGGCGCACGTATCGACGTTCGATCTCGTCGAGCGTGAGCAGCTCGTCGGACTGCCCGCTGGCGGTCATGCTGGGCGATTCCACGTGCTCGCGGATCTTCACCGGCAGGTCAGACAGCGAGATCAACTCCTTGCCACCGAGTGCGAGGACGCGCTCGATGCAGTTCTGCAGCTCGCGAACGTTTCCCGGCCAGTCATACGCAACGAGCTTTCGCGCCGCATCCTCGGCGAGCCGCACCGGTGGACGCCCGGCCCTGCCCGCGATCTTGTCGATGAAGAAATCGATCAGCACGCGAAGGTCACCCGGCCGCGCGCGCAGCGGAGGCACCGGGATATGGACCACGTTGATCCGGTGATAGAGATCCTCGCGGAACCTCCTCTCCTCGATCGCGGTCTCGAGGTCGCGATTGGTCGCCGCGATCAGCCGCGCAGAGAACGGGATCTCGACGTCTCCGCCGACCGGTCGCAGTGTGCGCTCCTGCAGGACGCGTAGCAGCTTGACCTGCATCTCGATCGGCATCTCACCGATCTCGTCGAGGAACAGCGTTCCACCGCCGGCCTGGACGAACAGGCCGTGGCGGTTCTGCCGGGCATCGGTGAATGCACCGCGAACGTGACCAAACAGCTCGCTCTCCAGCAACGCCGGCGGCAACGCACCGCAGTTGATCGCGACGAATGGCAGGTGCTTTCGATCGGACAGGTCGTGCACCGCGCGAGCGACCAGCTCCTTGCCGGTTCCGCTCTCCCCGGTGATGAGGACCGTCGCGGTGCTCTCGGCGACTCGACGGATCAGCGAGGTCACCTCGCGGATCGCGGGGCTGTCTCCGATGATCGTACTGATCGGCTGAGCCGCCGCGACCGCGAGGCGCAGCTGCTGGACCTCGCGACGCAGTGCCTGATACGAGACCGCTCGCTCGATCGCGACCTCGAGCGCGGCCATCGACACCGGCTTCGCGATGAAGTCATACGCGCCGGCACGGATCGCTTCGATGGCGGTCTGCATGCTGCCCTGCGAGGTCACGACGATCCCGAGCACCTCTGACTGCCGATCGCGGAGCCGCGACACCAGCTCGAGGCCGGAGACTTCGCTGAGGTGGACGTGCGCGACCAGGATGTCGACCGGGTTGCGCTCGAGGTAGACAAGGGCCGCCTTCGCCGTCGATAGGGCTTCGGCGGCGTAGTTGCGCTTGCGCAGTCCATCACGGATCAACTCCGCGAACTCCAGATCTTGGTCGACGACGAGAATGGTAGTCAGTTGGTCCTCTGTACGCCGTGGGTCCACACGGTGTATCCACCAGCCCGACACGGCGTCATGGGCAGCATGCGCCCACGCACGAGGGCGCGTCCGCCCGATCCGGTCAGATCGCTACGGAGGACGTCCTTACGACAACTGGCACGAATGATGCGTGACACTGAACATGCATCGATCTCTTACATCACTGTTGTTTGTCACTCTGGTCTGTGGCTGCACCGCAACCGGATCAGCGCGCTACAGCGCGGAGGCCACCACGCCCAACCTGGTCTACGTCAGCGATGACGTGCAGGTCATCGAGGACTACGACCAGCCGGTGTTCTTCTCGGCCGACATGTACTGGCGCTACGACAACGGCGTGTGGTTCCAGAGCCGCCAGCACACCCGCGGCTGGGTGCGGGTCTCCACGCCGCCGGCCCCGATTCTGCGCATCGAACGTCCCGGCGCGTACGTCCACTTTCACGCGGGTGCGCGCGCCGCCGTCGTCCACCAGGACGCCCCACCGCCACCGCGCGACGTCCACGAGGAGCGCCACGACATGAAGGAAGAGCGCAAGGACATGAAGGAGGAGCGCAAGGACGAGCGCAAGGAGATGAAGGAAGAGCGCAAGGAAGAGCGCAAGGAAGAGCGCAAGGAAGAGCGCAAGGACGCAAAGGAAGAGCGCAAGGACGCAAAGGAAGAGCGCAAGGACGCGAAGGAGGAGCGCAAGGACGAGCACAAGGACGCGAAGGAAGACCGCAAGGACGACCGCAAGGGTAAGAACAGGAAGTAGCTCTCGGCAGGCGCACGGTGGGATACGGCACCACGTTCTCGTCCAGCGGTTCCATCCACCACTGAACCTGGCTCGATTGCTGCTCGTGTCGCTTGCATGGTTTCACGGACAACTAGACATCTCGCGACACTCACCGTTCTATTCCTGATCGCGCCCGCCTGCGGCGATGACGGCAACGCCCCGGTCGATGGGAATGGCGGCGCCGATGCGCAGCACAATCCTCCGAACCCGTCCGGCCTCGGCCCCGCGCCGCTCGAGCTCGGGTCCACCACCGACCTCTCCACGGCCGGCGCGTACGTGCTCCTCGCAAAGACCGGGATCACGAACGTCACCGGCTCGGCGATCGCCGGCGGGCACCTCGGCCTTAGCCCCGCAGCCGCGAGCTTCATCACCGGCTTCGCCCCCGTTGCCGATTCGACGAACGTGTTCTCGACCTCGGCATCGGTCACCGCACCGGGACGGATCTACGCGAGTAACTACGCGCCTCCGACGCCGAGCAATCTGACCACCGCCGTGCTGTCGATGCAGACGGCGTACACCGATGCGGCGGGCCGCACCAATCCTGACTTCCTGAACCTCGGCAGCGGCAACCTCGGCGGCAAGACGCTGACGCCCGGGCTGTACACGTGGGGAACCGGGGTCACGATTCCGACCGATGTCACGATCGCCGGCGGCGCCGCGGACGTGTGGATCTTCCAGGTCGCGCAAGGGCTCGACGTGAGCGCCGCGAAGAACGTGATCCTCAGCGGTGGTGCACAGGCGAAGAACATCTACTGGCAAGTCGCCGGCGAGGTGACGGTCCACGAGAACGCGCACTTCGAGGGCGTGATCCTGTCGAAGACCGGCATCACGTTCCAGACCACGGCCTCGTTCCACGGCAGGGCCTACGCTCAGACCCTGGTCGCACTCAACAACAACGCGATCAAGGCTCCTTGAGCGCGCGGTTCTGCTCGCGGAGCATGAACAGATAGAGACTCTCGACCTTCGCGCGCGCCCACGGAGTCTTGCGCAGGAACTTGAGGCTCGACGACACGCTCGGATCTTCGTTGAAGCAACGGATCCGGACCTGCTGCCCGAGCTCGGGCCACCCGAAGTGCGCCACGAGCTCGGTCACGATGTGCTCGAGCGTGACACCGTGGAGTGGGTTGTTGGGCTGCTCGCTCGACATCCACCCGCAGCGTAGCCTCAGAACGGCTGCGACTGGAACGTATCGGGCACGAGCTGCGTCACCGCGCGGCGGACCACGAACAGTGCGTAGACGGCCGGAGCAACCGAACCGATGGCGGCGCCCAGCGCGGGATGGACACCCGCGGCTATGGTGATCAGCGTGGCAGCACCGATCGCGATGACCTCGAGGATCGCGACGCGCACCGCCTCGTGACGGAGATCGAGGTAGTAGAGCAGCAACAGGGCGAGCAACGTCAGCACCTGCAGCGAGCCGGCGACCAGCGAGAGTCGGAGGGCCAGCGCGGTCTCCGGCGGCAGCTCGAGGGCGCGAACCAGATGCGGTGCGCCGATCAACGCCAGGCCGGTGACGACGAGCTGCACCACGGCCGCGCCGTGTACGAGTCCCGAGGCCTCGGACTTGACCGCCCGTGCGCTCGACTCGAGCTCCGCGAGCGGTGCGCCGGTCTCGATGCCCCGGTAGTAGCGCCGGAACACCGTGTAGAACGAGGTCTCGACGCGGACGTAGATCCAGGCGAACGCTGGTACCACCGTGAACCATGCCAGGGCGGTGGCGCTGGCGAGCGCCGAGGCGGCGGCGGTGCCATCGACGATCCAGACGACGATCTTGTCGATCCACACGGCTGCCTGCACGGCCACCGCGGAGACCGCGAGCAGGCGATACTCGCTCAGGGCAGCCCGCAAGGCGCCGCGCGGAACGTCGGACTCCGCCGCCGGCAAGCTCCGCAGGATCTGCAGCAGCATGCCCACGAGTGCGGCGCCCTGCCCGAGTGTGAAGCCGATCAGGTAACCCGGCGCACCGAGGCCGGCCGCACGCTCGAGACCGAGGGCGGCGAGTACGCTGATCGCGGCACCCGCGGCGAACGCACCGAGCACGCCTGCCGGTGAGCTCATGCCGCCACCCACCGAGAGGAGCAGCCACTGCGCCGCGACCACGGCGGTCAGCAACGCGCCCGGCACCGCGAAGTCGAGTGGCGGGCGGATGATCAGCATCGTCAGGACGCCCACGGCGAGGAATCCGACCAGCGTGAACGTCAGCGCGCGGCGGAGCGGCACGGCGATCAGATCGACGCGGCGCTCGAACAGCCGGTCCGCCTCGCCGAGACGATGAACGGGTCCGCCACGGCCAAGCAGCTGCTCGCATGGACCGGCGCGGATCTCGCGGTGTGGACCGACTACGCGCACCAGGCTGAGGGCGAGTCGCTCGATGACCAGCTGCTGCGTCCGACCTATCTCGCCGACTCCGCGGTGATCTCGTACCGTCACTACGAGATGTGGGGCGAGAGCAACGCGATGTTCTCCGCGCGCATGTCGTTTGCCGCTCGCGCCTCGATCGACGAGGTGTCGGTCGTCGCGCGCAAGGCGCTGGTCCATGGCCGGCTCGCGCTCGAAGCGCGGCTCGGTGGTGGACTGGGTTCGTGAGCTGTACCTGTCGAACGCCGGTGCCTCGATCTGGATCGCCGCGAGTGCTCGCTCGCGTCTGATGTTGTCGTTGGACCTGGCGAAGGAGAGCACCCGACCGAGCAGCTCCGCATCGGCGGGACCGACCTGCAGTCGTTCGTGTCGTGGCAGACCGCACGCCAGGCCGGGCTCCCCGCCGGTTCGACGTTCCGGACCTACCTCGCGTTCAATGGCGTGGGCACGGAGACCTCCGAATACCCGGACACCACGCTGCTCGCCGCCGCACGTAGCAACGCCAGCAAGCTGTCGTGGATGAACCACACGTGGGACCACGAGAACCTCGATGCGATGTCGCGCGTCGATACCCGCAGCGAGGTCGCGAACAACTGCCAGCGTGCGTTCGCGCTCGGCTTCCAGGGCTTCAGCTGTAGCGAGCTCGTCACCCCGGACATGTCGGGGCTGAGCAACGCCAACGCCATCCTCGGCATGCTCGATGCCGGCGTGAAGTTCGCGGTGTCGGACACCTCGATCACCGAGGCGCTGCGGCCCGCCAACCCCGGCACCAACCCGTCGTTCAACGTCGGCCGGTACAACCCGGTCAACGCGCGCCTCTATCACATCCCCCGGCACCCCACGAGCATCTTCTACGACGTGTCTACGCCGGAGACCGAGACCGACGAGTACAACAACATCTATCGCAGCTACTACGGCCACGATCTCAGCTACACCGAGATCCTCGACAAGGACTCCGAGTTCGGTCTGTTCTACCTGCTGCAGGGCGATGTCGATCCGCTGATGTTCCATCAGGCCAACCTGCGCCGCTACAACCCGGACGCGCTTGTGGCTCGCTCGATCTACGGCGACTGGGTCGATGCGGTGTTCGCGAAGTACCTCGCGTTCTTCGATGCTCCGATCCTGACGCTGACCCAGGCCCAGATCGGCCTCGCCATGCAGGCGCGCGGCAAGCTCGACGCATGCGGCGTCACGGCCACCCTCGTCGAGAGCGCTGGCCCCGTCGCGAGCGCGCCCTCACGCAGCGTCGTGCTGCGGGCGACCAATGCCTGCACCGTCCCGCTCACGGGTGTGTCCGCACCGCTCTATGGCCAGGTCCAGACCTATGCGGGCGAGCCCACGACCTCCGTGGTGATGGCCGCGGGTCAGGTCCGTACGATCCCGCTCCCCGCGTCGTTCCGTGCACCGACCGTCGGTCTGGGTACGCGCTGATGCGACTCCCCGCCACCGGGTTCCTTCGGGACTCGTGCGGCGTCGATGAGTGCGTTGCATACGACGAGCCTCACCACGGGGGCACACAGCCAACGCTGCTGGTTTGTGCGCGATCGGTTACCGTTCCGACACATGCGATGTACTGCCGTCATCCTTTGCCTCCTCCTCGGTGCCGGGACCGTCCACGCGGAGAAGGACTACGTGCCGTGGTACAAGGGCGAGCGCGGACACAAGCGCGTGCTGCACATCTCGATCAGCGCAGCCGTCGGCCTCGTGTGGCTGGCATCGCAGACGGTGGCGAAGGACGCGCTCGCGCCCAAGGACTGTCGATGGTGCGACCCGCCGGGATTCGATAAGTCTGCACGCGACGCCGTGGTCTGGAAGGACACCGGGCGCGCTGGGCTCTACAGCACGATCGACGCCTACATCGTTGCACCCGTGATCGGGTTCACTCTGCTCGCGATCTCGGATCGAGATGCGAGCTGGGGGCGCCTGCTCGATGACACCATCCCGGTCGCCGAGACGATCGCGATCAGCCAGCTGGTCACGCAGGCGATCAAGTTCAGCTTCGGTCGTCGCCGCCCGTACAAGGAGTACGGTGATCCGACCAAACCCTACACCACCGAGGAGAACCTGAGCTTCACGTCGGGTCACGCCTCGCTCGGCTTCGCGATCACGGCGAGCGCCGGAATGATCTGCCACTGGCGGCACTACTGGACCGAGCCCTACGTGTGGGGTACCGGCATCGCGCTGTCCTTGACCACCGAGTACCTCCGCATGGCGGCCGACAAGCACTACCTGAGCGATGTCATCGCGGGCGGGCTGGTCGGCCTCGGCAGTGGTCTGTTGATCCCGCGGCTCATGCGCCAAGACATCAAGATCACCCCGATCCCCGGCGGCGCGGCTGTCGTCGGTATGTTCTGAGCGGCGGGCCCTCTCGCCCTCCACAGAGCGCTCGCGCACGCCGCGGTGAAGCCGGCTCGCCTATCACCGTGAGACCATTACTGGGTGCCGTGGTCTCTCTCGTGCACCGGACCGGCCGCGTGGATACACATCGTCGTTCACGTACTAGCCTACTTGCGATCACACTGACAGTTGCGGCCCTGCTTGCCCCGTCCCGAGCCGACGCATGGGGTATCGGCAGCCAGCTGAACCTTCCGGGCTGCCACGAGACGCTCACCGCGGCCGCGCTGCGCAACACCCGCGCCGCAGTGACCACCGCACCCAAGATCATCCCGACGAGCAACGAGGCGGCGCTGATCGACGAGGTCCAGTTCAGGCCACCTGCCGACTTCGTGCATGACCTCGGGGCGATGGCGCTGCTCCTCGGCGTTCGCGACAACGACCTGAAGGGCAACAACCCGCTGGACAGCCTGAGCCTCATCGAGGTTCACGGGGATCCAGACACCCAGCAGGAGCACTGCATCCGCGCGGCGACCGACGACGATCTCGCCGGCAATCTGACCGCGCTCGAGGCATGCCACGCGTTCATCGTCCAGCGCGCCACCGAGGCGCTCGACGGGCTCGATGCGAACGGAATGGTCGATCCCAACATCCGGATGAACCTGTCGGTGTACGTCTCGTTCGCGAAGCACA
>JAYUVX010000365.1:0-10724 GCA_043753855.1 Myxococcales bacterium
AAAAGAAACCACGCCTCGGTCATGCGCACAGGGACGATCGACACGTACCGGAGACTCTCGTTCGCAAGGGCATCTGCGATCTCTCGGCACCGGTGATCCGCCGGTTCCGTCTCCGCATCGCGGTGGACAAACAGAACGTCGCACGGGTAGAAGCGGAGAGCGGCGCGCGCTCTTTCGAGAATCCCTGATGGTCGTATGGCGAGCACGCCCAAGTCCGCATATCTCAGCAGGGTGGGAATGTTCTGGGTGGAGAAGATCCACCTCAGAACTCCTAGCAAAGCTCGGTCGCTGGTCCCATCGGCCATGAGAGTCGCGCGGAGTTCTTTCACAACTACGGCTCCGACTTCAACGGGAGCATCAGTTGCTCCATTAGCTCGGGTCTAGTTCCAACGACCTCACGCCGCTCGTCTCGTGCTGACACCAGAGCAGAACGAGCCGCGTGAAGCATCTCTAAGACAATTCCAGGAGCAACTACCTCGCCGTTGTCGACCTCCCTCCATGTTCCAGCGAGTGGAAGGAGTCTCAGGCCGCCTGAGCTGACAGACCTCTGATCGGTGACAAGGAGGGAGTCCTCGGGGACGAGCGCGGCGACCTCTGGGCTATGAGTGTTGATGATGACCTGGCGCAGTGGATTGTTGTCATCAACCTCGCTTTCGAGGTCCGTTGCCAGGGCTTGCAACAGATCCAGAATTGCTGGGATTCTTGTCGGGTGGATCCCGTTCTCGGGCTCCTCCATGCAGAGCGTGCCCCGCCATGTCCGGTCGAGTTCCAGTACAGCAAGAGCCAAGAACCGAAGCGTTCCATCTGACAAATCTCGTGCACGGTGCTCGATTCCGTCGACACCACGAGCTAGGAGCGTGATCAGTTCCCGCTTGTCGTCGACGTCGACGCGGATGTCTCTGACACTCTCGACCAGTTCGGCAAGTCGATTTGTGAGCTGCGTCCGCACTGATGGTTCGTTGTCACCCGCCTGGGAGAATAATCGACTGACGGTGGCGGCAAGGCCGCTGCCGTTCTCTCCGATGCGGCCTGCGGTCTTGAGCTCATTCGGGGATCTGAGTTGAGACGGCTCAAGCTGAAGAAGTCTCCACGACTGGAGTTCTCGACGTGCAACGAGCGCAGTTGGACTCTCCGCGGTATTCATCGTGGAGAGCACCGTGCGCGTAAGTCCTTCCGCGCGAAGCGTTCGCGTTCGACCCTGATGGCCACTATCCTCATGCACCTTAACAAGGTGTCCGTCAGTAACCTGCTCGGTGGAGATGAACGCACTGGTTCGCCGACCCGTGAAGGCGGAATCCAGCCAAGCTTTCTTGCCACGCGCAAACGGGAAGACCTGCATTGCGTCGCCACGTTTGATGTAGTCGAGCTGTTCCCGCACGAGTTCCAGCTTGGGAACTTGGGACCCGTCAACGGCACGCAGCCGGAGTTCAACCTTGTAGCGTAGCCCCGTGATCGATGCCTGGGCTGGTTGATCGAGATCGTCGAGAGCATGCGCCGGAACCAGCATCTCGGCTTCAAGAGAAAGAGCAGTGCTAGTAGTCCCGGGAACGCGCGTAAACACGCGCGCAGCCTCTGAGCTACGAGTTTCGCCACGAACTGAAGTGATCGCTTCAAGCAGGCTCTGATCCGCAAGACGGCTCAGGAGCAAGATGGCATCAAAGAGGTTGGACTTTCCGGCGCCGTTTGGTCCGGCTATGCACGTGAATGGTCCGAACCGGACGTCAAGGTCGACGAGGTTCTTGAAGCCCTTCACTTTAAGTCGTGTCAGCACAAGGTTGCTCCAAGGAAGACCGTAGCTTCGGGGTTCAGCATCCCCACGTCTCTTTCGCGAGCGGGGCTGCGTTCAGTTCGGTGCGGCGGCGGCGCCAGCTAGGCAAGTGGTGGTCCATCAGCGCGAGGAAACGTGGCCCGTGGTTCTGAGCGAGAAGGTGTGCCAGCTCGTGCACGACGACATACTCGAGACACGCGGGCGGCTTCTTGACCAATTCGACGTTGAGCCAGATGCGGCGCGCCTTCGCATTGCACGAGCCCCACTTGGTCTTCATCTTCTTGATGCCCCAGTCGCCCACCTCGACGCCGAGCACCGGCTCCCACTTCTCGAGAAGTTGCTGGACCAGGTGCCGCAATTGCTCACGGTACCAGCGATCCAGCAGACGCTCGCGATCCTCTTTGGTCGAGCCGGATCGGGCATGCAGTAGGAGGGTTCCATGGGCCCGGGTCTCTACCTTGCTGGGACCGTTTGCTTCGACGACAAGGAGGCGATAACGTCGTCCTCGAAGGTAATGGCTCTCGCCGCTTACCATCTCACGGTCGGACTCACGTGCTTGGCGCTCGAATGTTGCACGGTGGCGCTTGATCCATCGGAGCCGTCCGATCACGGCCACACGAACGGCGGCATCTGACACGGCCAGCGGCGCAGCTACGCGAACGCGCCCATCCGGGGGGTAAACGCCCAGGTGAAGGTTCTTGATCGGCTTGCGAAGCACAGAAACGCGCAGCCCGCTCACGATCAGCGTGTGAGCCTCAGTAGTCATTCTGGCTCTTGACCAATTCGAGGGTCTTGTCCGTGCGAGCGTCGTCGCTGTTGAGCACGGCGGCAATGGCTTGCCGCACGCGCTTGGTCTTCATTGAGTTGGTTCGCCAGCCGTCCTGAATGCTCGCGCGGACGACCTGGTCGACGCGCAAGGCCATCGATTCGTCGCGATCGAGGTTGTCGTAGAGTGCTCGCTTCGCTGAGACGTCTAGCGACTTTGGATAGGCCCCGACGATCGGTCCGTTCTTCGCGTCGCGAGTGAGAGCGACGATCTTCTCCAGGTACTCCTGGTAGCTCAAGGCGCTCTGCTTGCGCTGCTCGATCAAGGCGTCGAGCAGGTCCGACATCTTCTCGTAGTACTTCGGGTTGATCGGCGACTCATCGATGATGAGCTTGCGGACGTTGTTCTCGATGGTCTCTGCCGTGGCCTTCTCCGTCTTGCGGATGGCCTCGGGGAGCGCCTTCACCGCTTGTGCGCCGCGCTCGACGATCAGCTGAACGAGTGACAGGTCGTCGAACTCCGACACCTTCTCGCTCTCCTCGGCGCGGATGTACGTGTCGATCAGATGACGCATCGCCGGCTCGTACTGCTTCAGGTCGATCGCGTCGCCGCTATGCAGCTTCACCTGGCTGCGAAGATTCTCGTAGAACCCCACCTCTGCTTTGATCTCCGTGGTCTGCGCCTCCGTGTAGCCGGCCTCGGTCATCTCGCTCGCGAGGTTCGCGTATGCGCGTACTAGCTTGGACGTCAGCTTGTAGAGCGCAAGGCGCTGCGGCTCGTTCGCCTTGAGCTCGGCCGCGTTTCCGTGGTCGCTCGATGAGAAGTAGCGGTAGAACGCTTGGTCGTCGCGCGGCGGTTCGACCGGTTCGCAGAGCGCCCGTACAGCATCAAGAGCCTCCTCTAGATGCTCCTTCGCCTTGCCGAGCCGGTCCTCGAGTAGGCCTTCCACGTCGGCCTTGTCGTAACCATCGAGTGCGCCCGACGTGTAGTCCTCGACGGCGCCCTCGAGGCTCTTGAACAGGTCTTTGTAGTCGACGATGTAGCCGAACTCTTTGTCGTCGCCATCGAGCCGGTTCACACGGCAGATGGCCTGGAACAGGCCGTGGTCCCGCATCTGCTTGTCGATGTAGAGGTAGGTCGCGGGCGGCGCGTCGAAGCCAGTGAGCAGCTTGTCCACGACAATCAGCAGCTTCATCTGCCCCGGCTCGTCGAGGAACTTCTTCTTCACTGCCTTCTCGAAGTCCTCGACCTTGGTCACGGCTTGCTCGGGCGGCTCGTCGAACCAGTCGGCAAGCATCTGGCGATAGATCGTGTACTTGTCGAGAGCGTCGGTCGTACCTTCACCGCTCTCCTCGCCCTTGATGTCGGCCGCCTTCGGCGTGTACGAGGTGACGATCGCGGACTTCTTCGCGAGCGGCGACTTGGCAAACAGCTCGTAGAACTTGCAGGCCTCGTAGATGCTGCCGGCGACAAGGATGGCGTTGCCGCGTCCGCTCTTGAGGCGGTCGCGGGTCTCCATGTCCAGTAGGATGTCGGCCACGATGTTCTGGAGACGCGACTGGCTCGACAGGACCTTCTGCATGGTGCCCCAGCGCGCCTTAAGCTGAGCCTTGGCCAGCGGCGTGAGGCCCTTGGTCTTGGCCTCGAACCACTGATCGATCTTCTTCTGCGACGTGATGTTTTGGTCGATGTCGCGCGCCTCGTACCGCAGGTCGAGCACGACGCCGTCCTTCACGGCTTCGTCGAATTTGTAGGTGTGGATGTAGCGCCCGAAGATCTCGATGCTCTTCTTCTTGTCGGCCTTGAGCAGCGGCGTACCGGTGAAGCCCATGAACACCGCGTTCGGCATGATGGCCTTCATTGCCTCGTGGAGATCGCCCGACTGGGTTCGGTGGCACTCGTCCACGAACACGAACAGGTCGCCCTTGGGCTTGAAGTCCTTGGGGATGGATTTCTTGAGTTCCTCGACGAAGGTCTCGATGTCGCCGACCTCCTCTCCGTCTTCCTTGCCGCCGAACTTGTGGATCAACGAGCAAAGGAGCCACGGCTTGGAGGCATTCAGCGCGGCGATCAGGTCTGCACCCGACTTGGTGCGGTGGATGTCCTCGGCAACGCCCTTGAAGACCTTCTCGATCTGTTCGTCGAGCTCGGTGCGGTCCGTGATGATGAGGACGCGCGAGTCAGTCACATTTTCGCGGATCCACTTGGCGAGCCACACCATGGTGAGGCTCTTGCCGCTTCCCTGTGTGTGCCACAGGATGCCGCCCTCGCGGCGTCGGACGTGCTCTTGGGCCGCCCGCACACCGAAGTATTGGTTGTGACGGCACAGCTTCTTGATGCCAGCGTCGAAGACGATGAAGTCATGGATGAGCTCGAGGAAGCGCTTCTTGCCACAGAGCTGGTGGAGTGCGTTGTCGAGCGGGTTGTCGCCGGGGCCGTCCTCTTTCCAACTCAGCCAGTACTTCTCTGGAGTGTCGATGCCGGCGTAGCGCAGCCCCTCGGTATCGTTGCCTGCCATGACGTACTGCATGGTCGAGAAGAAGGGCTGGATGAAATCCTTCTTCTGGTTGTCGAGGTTCTGGCGGATGCCCTCGGCCACGGACACACTCGAACGCTTTAGCTCGAGCACGCCCAGCGCGATGCCGTTGACGTAGAGAACGATATCAGGCCGCTTGCCGTGAGCCTTGGGGTCGGCAGGTTTAACCGTGACTTCTTCGGCGATGGCGAAGCGATTCTTCTCTGGGATCTTCCAGTCGAGTAACCAGACCGTCTCGGTCTGTGCGCCCACATCCGGTTTGACCTTCACGCCGTAGCGCAGGAGATCGTAGACGGCGCGGTTGCGGTCGTAGAGGCTCAGGCCGGTGTTACTTGCGACCTTGAGGACCTCGGTGATGGCCCGCCGGATGATTTCCTCACCGTCCTCTCGCTCGGCGTAGCCCTGGTAGGACCAGAGGAAGTGCTCGAGGTGGGCCTCGATGATATTGCCGTTGTCGCCATCGTGCAAGTTGCCCAAGTGGTCGTAGCCAAGCTGCTCGACGAACAGCTTGGCGACGCGCGCCTGCGTCCGCTTCTCCGCCTCCCCAATCTTGCTCATACTAGACGTGTCCTTCCGCTCAGCAGCTCCTGCATCATCCCCTGCTTGACGAGGCGGGTCTTATCGCAGCGCTGATCGAGGACAGCGAGTTCGTCATCAATATCGAGAAATACGGCGGCGATGGCTCGTTGCTCGTCGGGTGGAGGGAGGCGAACTACGAAGTTCTTCACGACGGCCCAATCGGCGCGCGGCATGTGTGTTCCATAGGAGATGCTGGCTGCGTCTACGAACGAGGCTGCCTGAACGGTGGTGTGGAGGAACCCGTTGAACGCGCCCTGTTCGTCGACGGCGAGCGGCCAGATCTCGGTCGTGCAGATGCCGTCGCTGTCGGCCAGCCAGAACTTGCGCAGGTAGGGTCGAAGTCTCCCGAACAGAACATCTCCGGCGCGGAATCGATACTTCGATGATGTCGAGCTGCTCGCCGTTGAGCATGAGATGAGGCGGCCATTGCCCTGGCCGACATGCTCCAGTTCGACACAAACGGTGTCCGGGGCCAACTGCTGCGGCATGACCTTCTCGTTACGGATTCGAGAGAACTCACCAGGCGCTTCGTCTCCCACTTGCCGGTGAAGCCGGGGAGGCGGGTCTGCCCGGTGAGAAGCTGCTGCATAGCGGCCTGCTTGAGGTCCCGTTTCTTGGCGATGAGCCGGTCCAGCACACCGAGCAGCGCATCCACATCGCTCAGCGCCGCCGCGATGGCCTTCTGCTCGTGCAGGGGAGGCAAGATGACGGGCAGCCCCTTAACCAGTTGCCCGCTGAGGTTGTCCTGGCTGCCACCGTTACTGGCGTTGCGGATTGCGTCGTATCGGTTTGTTAGAAAGTACCTGACAAACTCTCGTGAAACCTCGGCGCACAACGCGATCGATGCACAGGCCTGGTTCGTGGTCGCCTCGAACGTCAGGACCCCAACCTTTCCGCGGGTCTTACCCTGGCCGTAGAGGGCCATCAGCAAAGTGCCCGGCGGCAGCAGTTTTGCAGCGGAGTTCTTCAGCCCGACTTCTGTGATGTTCTCGACAGCGGCCGAGATCTCGTTGAAGTCGATCTGCGATGTCGTGACCCAAGGAATTGTTCCGTTCCAGTACCTCGGGTTGTCTCGGCTAGGAGTGCCACCTGAACCGACGACCGCAATCTCGCCCAGGCGTCGCTCCTCCCAGGTGGCAGGGATGGCTCCAATACTCGAGGCCTTGTAGCCAGCCCTCATGTCCATGTCGCGCCCATCTTGCTTAGGTGTTCCTCGACACGAGTTGCGAGCAGCGAGAGCTCCGTCGTGAGCTTCGGCAGTGGCGTGGCGTAGCGATCGGCGAGATCGCGCACGCGACCTGTCACAGTTTGCGAAACGCGATCCAACTCCCCGTGCACCGTCGCCTCGAGCGTGGCCATCCACTTGTCATCGACGACGAGTATCTTGATGTCGTCCTCGCTCAGCTTGCCGTACTTGGCGGCGACCTTGGCGGTCAGGTCTTCCTGGGCGGCCTTGACCTTCGCGTTGAGGGTCGACTCCTTGTCGACAAGCGCCAGGTACTCGGACAGCAGCCTGCGCTCGTCGGCGGCTTCCTTGTCGTTCTTCACGTCCTTGAGCCGCGCGGCGACCAAGGCTTTAGTGAGCTTGTCCTTGTCGTTCTTGGCCTCGGCGAGCAGGCCATCCTCGCCGGTGTGCTCCTCGGCCAGCTCCTCCATAGACTGCACGACGGCGGCGGCCTCTGACTCGAGCTTCTCGATCGCGGCCTGTTCGGCAGCGAAGTGGCGGGCGATGAGGACAGTCGTCGGGATCAACTCGGCCTTGAACTTCTGCTTGCCGAGCGCGAAGTCGGGCTTGTCCTTGGACTTCTTGTCGTCGTTGACGATCAGCCGGGGCTTGGCGGCGTCCTTCCAGCCGTCGATCGAGATCAGATAGACATCGTCCTGCATCGACTCGGCCCAGTAGTCCATGAGGTGCTGGTACACGTCGTACGCATCGAGCAGCTTGGCCTTCTCGAAGATAGCGAGGAGTTCCTCGGACAGCGACTCGACCAGGACCTTGGGCTTGTCACCCTTCTTGATGGCGCGCAGTCGGGGCGCTGCCTCGGCCCGCCACTTGGCGAAGAGCTTTTTGGTCTGGGTGCTCCACGCGGTGAACTCGGCGTGGCCGAAGATCGTCGCTTTGATGTCGGCGGCGCTCACCTTGAGCTCGCTGTAGCCTTGGCGACCAGCCTTCTTGAACAGCGCCTCGCGCACGCTCGGGAGGACCTTCCAGTAGGCGTCGAGGGCGTCGAGATCGCGGGCGGGGATGCCGCCGCGCAGGTGGCCATCGATGTCCTGGATGTCCTCGGGCTCGCTCGAGTCGATGTAGCGCGGCAGGTTCAGGTTGAAGTCGTTCTTGGGGTCGCTGATCTCGGCGAGCGGCACCATGCGCGCGTAGCGGGGGAGCTCGAGCTGGCGGGTGAAGGCGTCGACGATCTTGTGTATGTCCTGGGAGCGCAGGCGGTTCTTGTTGCCGTCCTTGAGGAAGCCTTTGGAGGCGTCGATCATGAAGATGCCCTTGCGGGCGGTGGCGCCTTCCTTGTCGAGGACCAGGATGCAGGCGGGGATTCCAGTGCCGTAGAAGAGGTTCGCCGGCAGGCCGACGATGCCCTTGAGGTAGCCGCGCTTGACGACCTCGCGGCGGATGGTGGCCTCGGCGCCGCCCCGGAACAGCACGCCGTGCGGGAGAATCACCGCGCCTTTGCCGGTACTCTTGAGGCAGGCGAGGATGTGGAGCAGGAACGCGTAGTCGCCGTTCTTCTGTGGCGGCACGCCGAAGGCGAATCGGCCGTACTGATCGTTGGCGGGGTCGAAGCCGTTGGTCCACGCCTTGGTCGAGAACGGAGGATTGGCGACGACGAAGTCGAAGGTCTTCAGGGCGCCGGTCTTGGCGTCCTTGAAGTGCGGCGCGGAGAGCGTGTTGTCCTGGTGAACCTCCCCGGTGTCGCAGTTGTGGAGGATGAGGTTCATCCGGGCGAGCGCCTTGGTGGCGTTGTCCATCTCCTGCCCGTAGACGGCGAGGTCGAGGCTGGTGGCGCTCTTGGCCTCGTCGTGGGCCTTGAGGAGGAGCGATCCCGAGCCGCAGGTCGGGTCGTGGATGGTCTGCGTGGCGACCTTGGCGCTGCCGACACCGATGATCTTGGCCATGATGCGCGAGACCTCGGCCGGCGTGTAGAACTGGCCCTTGCTCTTGCCACTCTCGGTGGCGAAGTGGCGCATGAGGTACTCATAGGCGTCGCCGAGGAGGTCATCGCCATCGGCGCGGTTGCCGCGGAAGTCGAGGGCCGGGTTGTCGAAGATGGCGACCAGGTTCGACAGCCGGTCGACCATGTCCTTGCCCTTGCCGAGCTTGTCGGCGTCGTTCCAGTCGGCGACGTCGATCACGCCCTTGAGGTCGTTCTTCTCGGCGAGCTTGGCGATGATCTTGTTCATCTTGTCGCCGATCTCTTTGTCGCCCTTGAGCGCGACCATGTCGGCGAAGCTGCCGCCCTTGGGGACGTCGAGCAGGTAGTTCTTCTGGCTGGCCGCCTTGTCCGAGACGTACTTCACGAACAAGAGGACCAGGACGTAGTCCTTGTACTGCGAAGCATCCATGCCACCACGCAGCTCGTCGCAAGACTTCCAGAGGGACGTGTAGAGCTCGGACTTCTTGATGGCCATCAGCTAGCACTCCTGCGCTTGGTACGAAGTTCCGCGCCGATGCGCGGCCAGAAACCGAGATCGCGTCCACAGGCGATCGCCGGTCTGACTTCCAGATTCTACGCGTCGACGATCTTGGCCGGTGAGATACGCGCGCCTATCCAGCCTGCGTGGGTTACGTCTGGGGAGTTTTTCTGCCGTCCCGGCCCAGACTGTATCAATTCGCGCCAGGCGCGTTCCCTCCCACCATCGTCGGCGCTGCGACGCCTTCGATCCGGTCGTCTACGGCTGAGTGATGGCCCGATTGCGCTGGTGATTGGCGACGTTCACGAGTTCGACGTGGAGCTTAAGCTTGCGCCGCGTGTATGGCAGGAACTCGATGGACTCATTCCGTTCGAGCTCGTCCATATCGAGACCGACCGCTTTTGATGCTTCGGGCAAAACGACACACATCTGGGGAGAAGACAGGAAGGGTGTTGATGGCCGCTTGAGTTCGTAGCGTTCTGACCCTGAGGCCGGTCGGCCGGATACTCGCGGCGCCGAGGATCGTGCCGTTACGATATTTTCCAGCGGGACGCCGAAAAAGATCGAGGGCCTCGGATTGCCGTCCGAGACCCTCAGCCGATGGACGCCGGCTTTGAGCACACGATGCTCGACGCCGACGTCCTGAGCAAGTTTTCCGTCCTCGCACCAGGAAAGCGATGGACGACGACGAGCTTCGCTTCGAGCGATGTGGACTGTGCCAGTTCGTGTTCTGCGTCTGCCGCCCCTGCTATCGCGGTCAGGGGTTCTGCGGGCCCCCTTGCAAGCTCGCCGCGCGTGCCACGTCGAAGCGAGCAGCGCGCGCACGTCATCGGGCCAGTGACGAGGGTCGGCTCGACCATCGCGACCATGAGCGCGCCCGCCGTAAGCGCGTTCGCGAGGCCAAGACTGCAAGCGTGGCGGATCACGGTCCTGCTTTTCTTTCCTCGATGGCAAGCGTGTGCCCGCCGCGTGATCCACCAGCGCCGATGTCCGGCGCGGTCGCGATCGACGGCGAAGGACGCGACGATGAGACTCGGACCGACGGCTCTACTGACGACCACCGACGGGGTGATCCGGATCCTGGTGCGGATGGACGACGACGTGGTGCTCAAGGCAGCGCTACTGCCGTATTGGGGGCCGCACCTTCGGGCCATTCCGACGCTGCTCGAGGCGATGGCGCTGTGGCATCAAGCGCCGGTGCGAGCTGTCGTTTCTGCTCGCGACGTGGCGTCGTGGTCCGCGCTTGGGCTCGCCGACGCGCTCGACGGCGGCGTGACGACCGCCCACTACACGGTCGAGATGCGCGCGCCGGTCCGTGAGCGCGGTCAGCGCATTCGCGGCCTCGGCTCGTTCGCCGATGCACAGCAGCTCGATCTGGCAGGTCTGCGATGAAGACCACTGCCGAGACCGAGGCAGAGATCGTGCGCCTTCAC
>JAYUVX010000366.1:0-10719 GCA_043753855.1 Myxococcales bacterium
GGGGCCATCTGGGCGTGGCGGGCCCCGAAGGCGACAAGCTCGTCCTGATCGGCGCCGAGGTCCGCGGCGTGCAAGCGTTCACCGGCAACTATCGCGACCAATTTCGCTGGCTCGCCGTCGCCCACGTCGCGCTCGCGCTTGCACGGGCACAGGAAGCCACGCAGAGCGCCGCGGTCGCGGGCGGCTTCGTCGGCATCGGGCTCGGCGCGACAAAGACGGATCCGGAATGGGACGTGAAAGCCGGCCACATCGCGTTCGGCTTCGTCGCGCGCCGGTTCTTCCCCGAGCACGGAGACGCGTTCTGGTTCCTCGGCGGTGCGTTCGAGGTCGAGCTCGACTGGGGACAGCGACGATGAGCTCGCTCTCGGATCTTCACCACGCGCTCGCACGTGTCGTGGGGTGGGCATTCGGCTCGATCGCCGACATGGACGGGCGCGGTCATCTGGTCCTCTACACGAATGCCAAGGGCCTGCCCGCGGTCCCCACGGCGACGGTCGCGCGGATGAAGGAGATCGCGGATCGCGAACCTGACCTCTCCATCCTGCAGGACGCGCTGCAGGTCATCAACGGCCTGTACGAGGTCTACGGCGCGAGTCTCGATCTGCTGCATGGCCATCTCGAACCGCTGGAGCGGACCGAGCGGATCTTTGATGGAGTGTTCGCGTTTCTGTTCCCGTTCGCGGTCGCGGCCATGCGCCGTGGTGGTTCGGAGACCGCGGCGAAGTGGCTACAGGTCCTCGCGATCATCGATGATCGGATCGCCGACAACCTTCGCGGCTTCACGATCGGACGATGGGCGCAGATGGTCCGCGCCGGCTGGGACACGGCCTACGAGGATCAGCCCTACCTCTTGCTGCTCCCGCAGATCGCCACCGCGGTGCTGTTCCCGCTTCTCCGCGGTTGGAAACCGTTCAAGCACTACTCGCTTGCGCTGAACGGCGGCTGGGAGAGCCCGTACCTCGACCGGGGCTACGGCCGCCCGCAGACCCGGCGCGACACGCCGACCTGGATCGCGCAGCGTACGCTCTCGATCCATGGCGCGCTGCCGCAGAAATTCACCCTCGCGCGCTACGCGGACGCGGCGCCCCAGGGCGAGCCCAACGCCACGGCGGGCGTCACCGTCATGCCCGTGCCGCGCAAGCGCGCCTTCGCTGACCCATCGGTTCCCGCGCCGCCGATCGCCGATCCGAAAGGACCCGGGGTGTGGCTCCGCATCGACGTGCAGGGGAATGACCACTGGACGCTCGGCGACGGCTGGACCCTCGACCTCCGCGGCACCGGCGCCGTCGGCGGCTTGATCCCGCTCGGCGGCGATGCGGAGGTGTCCGCCGGTGTTGGTGCCGGCGTCGAAGCGGAGCTGACGTGGCGACCTGCGCCCGTCGCCAGCGATGCGGCGCCAACGGCGCCATCCACCGAAGGCGGGGAGCATGGGGGCGCGTCGCTCAGCGTCGAGAGCGTGTCGCTGGTCGGCTTCGTCGGCGGCGGGGCCACGATGCACATGCTCGGCACGCTCGGTTTCGGTGTCCGCGCGAAGAAGCTGAAGCTGTCGATCACGCCGAAGAGCTCGGTGCTTGGTGCACTTGTCAGCCGAAGCCTCGCGTTCAACGCCGACGTGGGCATCGTGCTGTCAGATCGCGGCGTCACGCTCGAAGGCGGCAACGGGCTCGAGCTGTTCCTCGCCGCGAAGATCCCGCTGCCGTTTGGCTTCACGCTGACGTACCTGCGGATCGCGGCGATCCATCGCACGACGCAGACGCGCGTCCAGGTCGGAATAGTCGAGCACGACGTCGAGACGACCGAGGTTGGTGCCCGGGTCACCGCGGGGGTCGAGTGGTCGTACTCCAAGCTACAGCTGACCCTCGATGGGATCGGAGCGGAGATCGTCGTGAGCACCAACGCCCCCGGCGGCAACGTGCTCGGCATCGGTCACGTCGCCGGCGACCTCGTGCTGCCGTCGGGCGTCGGCCTGCGCATGGACTGGTCGTGCGTCCACGGCGGCGGCTTCTTCGGCTACGACAAGGAGCACGAGCGGTCTTCGGCGGCATCGAGATCGGGTTCGGCACGATCACGCAGGACGCACCGAAGCCGAAGTTCGTACTGCGCGGCGTGGGATTTACCGAGCCGCGCGAGCCGCTTCCTGGACAGCAGGATCGAGACACCACGACATTCGGCATGCTGGCGGGCGAGTGGGGCTTGTGGGGGCTCGGCGCCCTGATGGCAACGCACCGGGGCGTGGACCTCGACGCGATGCGTGCAGGACTGGCGACCGGCGCAATGGATGCGCTGCTGTTCCCGCAGGATCCGGTCGGGCAAGCGGCGCAGATCGTGGCGTCGCTGGCGGCGTTCTTCCCGGCGGCGCCGCCACAGGCCGACAAGCACGTGATCGGCCTGCTCGGGAAGTACACCTGGCCCAGCGGTTTCGCATCGATCGCGATCGGGCTGATCGCCGAGTTCTCGGGCTCCTGGAAGTCCTGGCCGACGAAGATCGTCGTGCCGTTCTCGATCAAGGTCGGCAAGGAAGGCAAGCTCAAGAGCCCCCTGTGGATCGAGATCCAGGGGCTCGGCGACTACGACGCGGCTCTCGACGTGCTCCAGCTCCACGCGACGTTGCGCAACTCGCGGTTCATCGGCGCGGACCTCGTCGGCGGGCTCGCGCTGTTCCACGGCGATCCCGACGAGCACGACCTCGACACCACGCGCGGCTTCTTCGCGAGCATCGGCGGTTATCACCCGAGCTACTTCGGCGGCAAGGGACCCCAGCGCGCGAGCGTCGACAAACGCGCCGGCATCGTGATCCAGCGCGGCAACGCGGTGAAGCTCGAGGTCTCGGGCTACCTCGCGAAGTCACCGGCCGGGATCCACTTTGGCGTCTACGGTCATCTGCACGTCGAAGCGCTGGGCTTCGGCCTCGACGGGAAGTTCTGGCTCGATGCGCTGGTCCACTCGCTCGACAGCTGGACGATCGGCGTCGGTGGCTCGGTCGCGCTGATCCTGTTCGACCACACGATCACCGAGCTGTCGCTCGAGGGCGAATGGACACGCACGGACAAGGTGCGATTTGCCGGCAGCGTCACCTTCAAGGTGCTGTGGTGGAGCGTCAGCAAGCACACCGACAAGTTACTCAGCGACGAGATCGACAGCGTCGAGCAGGCCGAGAATGCCGAGTCGCAGATCGTCGCAGCGCTCACCGAGCCGACCAGCTACCCCAACAGGACGCCGGGCGGCGTGACGCTCGTACGTGGCGAACGGCCAGGCGTGTGGAGCGCGCCCGAGCAGCCGCTCACTTTCGTCCAGAAGTACGTGCCCCTCGACATGCAGATCGAGCGCATCAACGCATCTCCACTGGCGAGACCGACGACGTTCTCGATTGGGCCCGTATCGATCGGCGGCCACGATCGCGCGAAGGCACCGGCGCTCAGCGAGTTCGCGCCCGCCGCGTTCCTGTCACTCGATACCGACGCCGCCCTGCACGCACCACTGGCCGAGCTGTGGCCGGCCGGATTCAGCGTCGGCGACGAGGTCGCCGTCGGCCACATCGAGGGTGCGACGGCGAAGCTCGACGAGATCACGGTCGATCGCAAACAGCACGCCCGGCGCCCTCGTCGCGTCGAGGTATCGGACTTCGTCCGCGCACATCTCGCGCTGGCCGGTGTGCAACCGACAGCCCCTCCGGTACGCGTGCGCCGCCCGACGTACGCGAGTCGTCTCGGTGATGCACCCGCGACCTTTGGCAAGGCATGGGCGGTGCGCGGCACGCTGATGCGCCGGGCCGAGGGTATCGAATGACGACTCATCGCTACGTGAGCTGGTACCGCCGCGGCCTTGCGGCACTCCGCAACGACGCAGGCGCGGACATGAGGGGCGAGAGTCCGACCGTGGCCGCGACCGTCGTGTTCCAGAGCGCGCCCCATGACGTAACGGTCACGCTGCATGGACCCGGCGATGTCGCGTCGCTCGCGCCCGGTGCAATCGTGCGTCGCGATCCGGCGCCGTCCGCGCTCGGCGTGTCCCCGGCCGGGATCGCGTTCGTCGAGATGTGGCCGCCCGATCTGCCGTGGCGGTTCTCGCCCGCGGGGACGCCTGGTGCTCGGACGGGACAGCTGACGCCGTGGCTCGCGCTGGTCGTGGTGCCCGCAAGCACTCCGTTCGGTCCGCGCAGCGGCGCGACGGTCCCAATGCTCGAGACCACACGCGGCGAGCTGCCAGATCCGACGAAACTGTGGGCATGGGCGCACGTGCAGATCGAAGAGCCCGAGGGTGGGCTGACATCGCAACAGGTTCCAACCGCGCTCCGAGATCATCCCGAGACCGCCGTCGCGCGCCTCCTCGCACCACGCCGGCTCGAGCCGAAGACGAAATATCGCGCGTGCGTGGTACCGGTGTTCGAGGCGGGACGACGCGCCGGCCTCGGCGACGATGTTGCGGGCGCGGGAACCGACCTCGCATGGAAGGTCGGCGCCCCGGCGAGCGAGCCGGTCATGCTGCCCGTCTATGACTCGTGGCTGATCGAGACAGGGGTCGCGGAGGACTTCGAGGTGATCGCGCGGCGGCTGCGTGCGCGTGATGCCGACACCCTGTTCTCGCCGCTGCAGGTCGATGTCCGCGCCGTGGCGGGTGGCACCGAGCCCGTGCTCGCGACGACGTTCGGCGTGGTTCGTCCGAAGCAGGGAACGACGGTGTTGCCACAGGCTCAGGCGATCGCCGCGACGCTCGAGCCCTGGCTGTCGACGGATGTCTCCGCGGAGCCCACCGTCGGACCTCCTCTCTACGGCGCGGCGCACACCAACGCCGAAAACCTCGACAACGCAGAGCGCTGGCAGAAGGATCTCAACCTGGATCCGCGCCGCCGTGCGCAGGCCGCCGCTGGTGCCGAGATCGTGCGCGCCGATCAGGAGCAGCTCGTCGCCGACGCGCGCGCGGCAGCCGGTGAGCTCGATCGCGCAAATATACTTGTTCGTGGTGCGCAGCTCGCGACACTCCTGTCGCAGCGTCTCCTCGAGCGCCACGTCACGCCTCGCTCCCCGCAGCGCGTGCTCTGCACGCTGTGGCCCCTGCTCGCAGGCACGCCAGCGTCGGCCGCCGCAGCAGCACCCGCTCCTGCCGCGACCTCGCTGCTGTCGCCGGCGATGCGTCGTCTGTCGCGTCCCGCGGGGCCGCTCGCACGCGGCCGCGTTGGTGGCGGCGCATGGGCCCGCCTCGGGCACGACCTCGCGCTCGAGGTTCGCGCGACTCCGCTCGCAGACGCCGCGACGCTTGACACGGTCCGGAACACGACGCCGACCGTGATGATCTTCCCGACTCCGTTGCCAGCGACACGCCTCGCACAGATCCAGGCGCGCCTCGCGATCCGCGTTGCACGTCCGGTGCAGACGATCACGATGCCGCTGACGCGTCCGCCCGATGCAGCGGCCA
The DNA here is from genome assembly GCA_043753855.1 of Myxococcales bacterium. GTDB lineage: Bacteria > Myxococcota_A > Polyangia > Haliangiales > Haliangiaceae > JABFXX01. The sequence goes on from JAYUVX010000366.1 coordinate 5,413, forward strand.
TCGCCGTCGAGGCACAGGCGGCGGCCGCGCCGATCGGGATCGCGCGACGGGTGAACGATCGCGTCGCCGGCCTGCCGCTGATCACGAACCTCGTGAGTTTCGTCGAGCTGCGCACGGCGCCGGACCTGTCGCGCCCACTCGCCGATCGCCTTGCGCAGCTGCGCCCGGAGCTGTTCGCGCCGGGGCTCGCGGAGGTGCCGCCCGATAGCGTCGCCGTGCTAACCGTCGAGCCGGCCGCGGTGCAGGCCGTCCTCGTGGGGGCGAACGACGAGCTGACGCGGGAACTACGATGGCGCGGCGTCTCGATCGAACGCAAGGCTACGTTGCTGCGACAGATGTGGCCACGCGCGAACGGCAAGCCCGCGCACGATATCGCTCCGATCTCGGAGTGGACCGGCGGCCTCGGAGATGCACTCGAGCAGGGCCCGGTCACCGTGTTCATCGTGCGCAGCGAGCTCGTGCGGCGGTTTCCCACGGCGGTGTACTCGTGTCTGCGAGCCGTCGCGAACGCGGATGTCGGCCGCCGTCCTGACGATGTCACGGTCGCTCCGCTGTTCCCGATGTTCCAGGGGATGGCGACGCCCGACCTCGCCTACGTCGGCTTTGGGCGTTCGCTCGAAGATCTCGTCGGCGATCCTGACTGGGAACCCGGTCGCACCACGGATCCGGGCTGGTACTTTGCGATCCAGGAGCGGCCCGGACACACACGGTTCGGGCTCGATGCGACCCGGCCCTCGCCACCGAGCGGGGAGTGGACCGACCTGAGCTGGCTGGACCTTCCTGCCGACGCGCGGTTCCCAGATCTCGACACCCCGCCGTCGGGATTCCTTACGTCGCCGGAGTGGGGCGCGACCGCTACGGGTATGGCCGCGATCACCGAGCGACCCGCGGTCCGCGCGGCGTTCCACGTCAACGAATTCGTCGCGCGATGAGGACACGATGGTAGACCCGCACCCGCACCCGCACCCGCCGCACATCCCCGATCCGCTGGGCGTTCTCGCGCAGGATGTGCCGCTCGTGCTGCTCCCCGTGCGCCTTGAAACGCGCTGGTTCGACGTCTCGGACCCGTCGCGCATCGAGCTGCGCATCCGTGTGCTCCCGGACGAGATCCACATCGCGCCGCCGCTCGCGGTGGGAGAGGGCGAGCGGGAGCTGGTTGCGGCGTACTTCGCAGCACGGACCGAGGGCGGCGACGACGCCGAGCGCACGAAGCAATGCTACGCGCGCCTGGTCGAGCGCGCCGGTGCGAGTCGTGCGGCGTGGCTCGTTCGCGCGCTCGCATCCGGCGCACCGCCGGTCCCCGATCTCCACACCGACGACAGCCGCGTGCGTGTCTCGGCGATGCCGCGACGGTGGATCGCGGTCGCCAAGGCCCCGGGCTTGCGCGCGGTCGCGACAGGCGAACCAATCCCTGCAGACCTGTTCGCGGCGCCGCACAGGTCCGACGATCGCAGCACACCCGACGCGTTCCTCGGCGACTCGCTCGCGTGGCTCACGAACTTCAAGAAGGCCGTCGCGGTTGGCATGGGCTTGCGCATGACGTTCGCACGTACCGACGCGGCGCGCCTCGACGAGCTGATCGTGGTCGGGCTCGCGGCGGACCCCGATCAAACGAGCGCGGCGTTCGGCGAGCTCCTCGAGCGACACGCGGGCGGCGATGGCGCCGCGCTCCTGCCGTGGGGTACGCCGACGAACGTATCGGATGACCGCACCGAGGTGCGCGCCGGTGGCCAGCGCGGACCGTGGCGCGGCGGCGGGTCGCGCCCGTTGCTGCCGATCGGAACGACGCCCGGTACCGACGCTGCACGGACGCTGTCGGCGCTCGGTGTCGCGGCGGATGCGGCGCCCGATCTCGTCGCCGATGACATCGATCGCGCCGCACTCGCGCGCGCGATGAATACCGTGATGTGGCCGGCAACGTGGGCGCCGATCCTCTCCGACGACGCGAACCTTCCTGCGACGGCCGTCGACGAGGGGCGCCGTCTCTTCATCGAGAACGTGCGCCCGACCGGGCCGTTCCCGTCACTGCGCGTCCGTTCGCAGCCGTACGGGGTGTTGCCCGTGACATCGCTCGCGCGGTGGCCGCAGGCGGCACCGCACAGCGCGCTTGTCGCCTTCTTGCAGCGCGTCTCCACCCGGTGGCAGAGCGCCATCGACAAGGTGCCGCGCCTCGTCGACAGTTCCGATCTCGATCGAGATCTCGTCGCAATCCTCCGCCGCCACCCGGCGTCGAGCGCCGCGTGGGTGCGCGAGGTGCTCACGGCGGATACCGCCTCGATTCTGATGGCCGACCCGATGCGCGTGCGCGCCGCGCTCCACGCGCTCCACCTGCAGCAGTCGGCGGCATTCGGTCTGCCGGCCGAGCTCGGGGTCGTGTTCGACCGTGTGTTCGATGACCACGCCAGGCGTCTGGGCATTCCGTTCGTCGCGCCGCCCAGCGCGTCGCGAGAGGCGCGGCTGCCGCATGACTACCTGACGGCGATCGCCGACGCACCGCTGCAGGCGCTCCGTGACCACACAGTCGAAGGCGCGACGCCGCGCACGCTCCTCTACTTCCTCGCGCGTCATGCCGCGATCCGTCTGCGCAGCCAAGCGCGTCCACCGATTGTCGCGAGCGATCCGGTCGTCGTCGCGCACTCCATCTCGGTGTCGGTGTGGACGAGGATGGAGCTACTTGGTGCGTTCGCGCTGTCCAATGCGGGTGTGCTCGAGCTCGCAGCTGCGCTCCGCTGGCTCGGGCGACAACCTGTTGGCGAGCTAGAGGCTGCGTTCAGCGGCGCGCTGGACGCGTCCGCGTATCGAGTCGATGCATGGCGCACCGCGATCGCCTCCGAGCGGCTCACGGCAGTGCGAACCGCCCAACCGGCGAGGAGCTACATCGGCGGCTGGGGCTACCTCGAGCGCCCGCGGCCGTCGACGCGGCCGGCGCCGCGCGGCTACCTTCACGCTCCCTCACCCGCGCAGGCTCGCACCGCCGCGACGCTTCGGGCTGGCTACGAGGCCCATCGTCTCGACGACAACGGCACCTCGCTCGCGATCGACCTGTCCTCGACGCGCACGCGCGACGCGCGCTGGTTGCTATCCGCGGTGCGCGAGGGCAGGCCGCTCGCCGGTCTGCTCGGTGACTTCGTCGAGCGAACGCTGCTCGCGAGCGATCCGAACCACGACATCCTCGAGCTGCGCCGGATGTTCATCGCGTCCGGCGCTCCGGTGCCCGATGTCACTGACGGCTGGCTCGTCTACCATACGTGGAAGGCACACCGTCCCGCGGCCCCACGCGGCGAGGCATTCGACGCGCTCCGCGACCTGCTCGACGGCGTCTCCGATCTGCTGCTCGCCGACTCCGTGCATCACGCGATCGCCGGCAGCCACGCACGAGCCGCCGCAGCCCTGGATGCGCTCCAACGTGGCGAGGTCGCGACGCCCGAGCCGCGTGTCGATCGCACCGACACCGATGGCGCGCGCACGTCCCGCCGCGTCGTGCTCCTCCTCGGAGATGGCCCGGGCTGGCCTGGACCGGTACGGCCGCGTGCCGCTGCACATCCACGCCTCGAGGCATTGTCGGCGCGCGTACTCGGCAACCCCAGCGCGGTCGCGATCATGGTGACAGACTCGGTGTCAGCGTCGCCGCCGACGACGGCCGCTCGCACGCTGGCGGATCTAGACGTGTGCGCGCTCGACGTCGTCGCACTGACTGCCAGCGGATCCGACCGCGCGCTCCTCGAGTTCGCGGCCGCAACCGTGTCGGTCGTCGAAGGCGCCACGCGCACCATCGCGGGCGATCCCGCGCTCGACGAGCTCGTGCTGCGCGCAGCCGCGCTGGCGCGCCTGTTCCGCGGCGCGGCAACCCCCGTCGCGGGTGACCTCGGTGAGGTGATCATCGACGCTCCCGCCGATCGCAGCACAGTCGTGGCGAACTCTCTCGCTCAGCTCGCCGCGTCGCCGCGCACGGCCCTTGCGGCGCTCGTCGGGCCTGCACTCGCTGCGAACCCGAGCGCGCTCGCCGCCGCCGGCACCGCGCTCGCCGGCAACAGTGCCGATGCGATCGCCAGCGTCGTGGGATCCGGCTTCGCGCAGCCGGCCCGGATCGGCACCATCGCATCTCTCCCACCGCACCCACTGGCGAACAACTCGCCGCACGCATTCCTGTCCGATGTCGCGCGCGTGCGCTCGGCGCTCGAACCGCTCGATCTGCTCGCGCTGATCGCCCCCGACGTGATTCCATGCGACTTGCGCATGGCATCGGACGGTGTGGAGATCCTCCTCGCGGGCACGCACGGGTCATCCTCCGCCGGCGTTGATGCCTTGGTCGTCGACTCCTGGTCTGATGCCGCTCCCGCGGCGACGATCAAGACCGGAGTCGCGTTCCCGTTCGACGCGCCGCGAACGCAGCCTCCACAGACGATCCTCATCGCTGTACCGCCGCCGTCCACGTCGTGGTCGCTGCCGCTCGTCGAGGCGATCATCGACGAGACCCTCGCGGCTGCGCGCCTTCGCGTGATCGCTCCCGAGGACGTCAGGGGGCAACTTCTTCCCGCGATCCTCGTCGCCGACGATCCCGACGAGCTCGTTCCCTCTCTCGACCTCGGTCTGTTCGCCGCCACGGTGCAGCTGGAGGTCATGCAATGACCGACATCTGGAATCGAATCGAGCCCACGAACGACGCGATTTCAGTCACGCGTGGCCTCACCGTCCCGCTCGGAGACCCGCTCTGGCTCCTCGGGCGGCAGTGGCAGATCGGCGAGCTCACTGCGGAAGACGCCGCCACGCCCATCTCCGTGACGGTCACGACCACCGCGTTCCCGCTCGAGCGGCTCGTGGTCGGGGAGCACGTGCGGTCCTTCGATGCTTCGCTGCCGCTCGAGGCGCACGTCGAGCCCGAGCCTGCGGTCGCGCCTGATCTGCGCATGCGCCTCACCGCCGGCCGTGATCTCCTCGTCGCGCTCGAGGCCGCGCACCTCACGGCCGCAGCCCATGCGTTGCCGCTGATCGCCCCGCCGCCGCCCACCTCACTCGTCGATCGTCTCTCGCTCGCGCTCGTGCGAGCAATGGGCGCCCGCGCGGTCGACGCGGAGGCTCTCCACCACGCGATCCGAACCACGAGCCTCGCTGCCGCATCGACGTCGCTCGACGCCGCGCGCGCGGCCGACGTCGCCGCCGTCCTCTCGCCGTGGCTCGCGTTGTATCGCCAGCGCACGGGCCGCGCCGCCCCCTCCGCATGGAACGACGAGCTCGCGACCTACCAGTTCTCGGTCGCTGCGTCCGTTGGCAATGGCATCGACGTCATCCTCGACGCCACCGCCTACC
>JAYUVX010000367.1:0-78107 GCA_043753855.1 Myxococcales bacterium
CTCGCGCTGCCGAACAATCCGACCGGCACGCTGTGGCGCCTCGACTTCGCACTCGAGCTCGCCGCACGTCATCGCGACATCGTGGTCGTCTCCGACGAGGCCTACGTGGCCTATGCCGGCGTCAGCAACCTCCCGCAGCTGGCGGCACATCCAAACCTGGTCGTGATGCGCACGCTGTCGAAGATCGGGCTCGCCGGTCTGCGCGTGGGATTCACGATCAGCGCGCCGGCGATCGCCGCCGTGCTCGAGAAGGTGCGGCCACCGTACAACCTGTCATCCCTCGATCAGCGCGCCGCCGAGGTCGTCCTCGAGCATGCGAGCGACTGGTGCGCCGCGCGTGCCGCCGAGGTGGTGACCGAGCGTACGCGGCTCGCCAGCGCACTCGCCGCGCTCGGACTCCACGTGTATCCGTCCCGGGCGAATCTAGTACTGGTGCGATTCTCCAATGGCGCCGCCACCTATGCGAAGCTAGCCGCGGCGGGCATCTCGGTGCGCTCGTTCGGCACCGCCGGAGCGCTCGCGAACTGTCTTCGAATCACGGTCGGCACCGCCGCGGAGACCGATGCGCTGCTCCGCGCACTCGCGGGGTGAGCCGATGCGGCCCGCGCTGGTGCTCGCGCTGTGTGCTGCGTGCTCGGCGGGGCCGCCGGGACCCGGCATCGACGTCGACCGGGCGATCACGCACGTGGCCGCGCTGGTGGCGCTCGGACCGCGGCCGGGTGATACGCCGCAGTCCCGCGAGGCCGCGGCATATATCGAGAAGGCGGTCACCGATGCGGGCGGAACGGTCGAGCGGTTCCCGGTTGGCGCCGTGGATCTTCCGGCGATCACCTTGATGGGCAACACCTACCGCGCTGCGCATCGCGTCGAGAGCTCGGACCCGGATCTGATCGCACGGTTCGGCCCGCCGGGCCATGCCCTGTTGATCCTTGCGCACTACGACACCGTCGTCGACAGCCCCGGGGCCGTCGACGATGCGGCCTCGGTGGGTGTGGGGATCGAGCTGGCGCGTGCGCTCGTGCACGAGGCGCCGGCCAGCCCGGTGATCCTCGCGTTCACCGCAAACGAGGAGCCCGGACTGGTCGGTGCCGAGGCACTGGCCGCCCGGCTCGGAGACGAGGTGGCGTTCGCGATCGCGCTCGATCTGATCGGTGGCAGCGGCGAGCTCAGCCTCAACGGTGCGAGCACGCTGATCGGCACCGAGGAGATGCGCTGGCTCGCGGCGGGCGCCGAGCGCGCTGGCGTGGTGATCCGTGCGCCACTGCCGCATCGCGTGGTTAGCCGCTGGTGGCCGCAGGCGGAGCGTGCGGATCACGGACCGTTCACGCGGCGCGGGATCCGCGCGGTGCACTTCTACGATCGCGGACAGGACGGCGAGTGGATCGATCTCGCGTATCACAGCCCGCGCGATCGACTGCCACGCGTCGCGCGCAGCTCGCTCGACGAGATCGGCCGCCTGCTGCTCGCACTGACCCGCGGCCCGCTGCCGGACAGCCATGGCAGTGATGGGTTCTGGCTGCCGGTGCTGCGCAACCGGATCGTCCCGCGCTGGACCTTGATCGCCGTGGAGCTGGTCCTCGGCCTACTCGCCGCGCTCGCGGTGATCTCGCTGCGCACTGCGCGGGCTCGCGGCGGGCTCGGCATCCTGCCGGCGCTCGGTTGCTTCGTGCTTGCCACCGGCGTCGCTGTGGCCGCCGAGCTGCTCGCGCGCGACGGCCATCGAGCCCCGTGGCTGCACGCGCCACTCCCGTACGAGGTCGCGGAGCTGCTCATCCTCGGCGGCGCACTCGGCCTGTTCACGCTGGTCGCTCGTCGCGTGCGCCCGTGGGTCGGCGAGCAGCGCTATCTCGCGGTCGCGATCACTATTCCGCTCGTCAGCGGGCTCGCCGTCCTCGCGATCGGCGCCGCCGAGCTCGCCTGGATCTGGCTGGTCCCGGCGGCCGTGATCGCGCTCGCGCCCCGGCTCGGGCCTGGCCGCGTGATCGCCCCGCTCGCCGCGTCGCTCCCGCTGGTCCTCGTGCTCGCCCCTGAGCAGCTCCGGGAGGCGGCGTGGAACGGGTTGTGGCCGCTCGACCTCCCCCTCGCGGTGTGGCTGGCCGTGTTCGGGCTACCGGTGGCGGCCGCGGTTGCCTGGTTGCTGCGCCGCCGGGGCCCCAGCGGTCCGCTGGGGGCATTCGTCCTCCCCATGGGGTGCCTACTCTCCGTTATCGCGGGAGTTATCGTGGTGTCTCAAGCACATCCGCCGTGTTCGGCCGCCGATTTCAAGCAGTTCCATCTCGCGTGCGAGGTGGCCCCCGGGGTGCGCTAGCAATTGCATATACCCTCCTGATACAAATGGCCGTACTGCGGACGATTCCCACTTCTGTCCTCCTCCTGGTGTCGCTGGCTGCCTGCGACGTTGGCGAGGTTCCGCTCGGTGGCGGTGGCGGTGGCGGCGGCGGGACCCCCGATGGTGGGCCCACCACCGGCTTCGCAACCGCCTGCGTCGACCGGAGTGCGACTCCGGGCGCCTCCCACCAGCACGGCGGTGCGGGCGGCACCACCCACAAGGGCGAGGGCTGCATCGCGGTCGGCTGCCACCTGCTGGGCCAGCCGGGTGGCGAGTTCACCGCGGCCGGTACCATCTACAAGAAGGATGGCACCACGCCGAATCCGGGTGTGGTCGTCCGGATCAAGAGCGGCACCAAGACGCTGACCCAGGTGACCGAGAGCGACGGCACGTTCCACTTCGGGCCGGCGCAGACGATCACGTTCCCGACGATCACCGATGTCTCCGGCTGCCCGGACTTCTCGAAGATGACCTCGAACATCACGACTGGCGGCGGCAACTGCAGCGGCGGCGCCTGTCACGCCCTCGGCGGAACCCAGGGCGTGATCAAGGGCATCAATTAAGAGCTCCTGACGGATAAGAGCTCCTGACGGAGCTCAAATAAGAGCTCCTGACGGAGCTCAAATTTAACCCGTCACTTCTTCTTCGCGGCGATCAGGCGCGTGTACGCCTCCGCCGCGGACTTGCAGACCTGGCCGAGCACTCCGATCTGGATCGGCGACAGCTCCTTGCCGTGACCGTAGAGCAGATTGACGACGCGCTTGCCGATCGTGATCGCTCCCGACGAGACGTGCAGCGGCTCCGCGCAGCCCAGCACCTTGTACAGGTACGAGCCGACCGTCGACGGCGTCAGCGGTCCGTGGAACACGTGGTTGTCCCCCACCAGCGCGGACTGCAGCACGGACGGCACGTCGAGCGGGATCAGGATGTGCTCGACGTGGGCGTACCCGGGCATGCCGAGCGCCTTCCAGCCGAACGCCATGTTGTCCCGCACCGTGAACACGACGCTCGCCTCGAACGTCGACGCGGCGTAGCCGAGCAGCGCCTCGACGATCCGGTTGCGATCGGTGGCGGTGGCGAGCTCGCGCATCGCCACATCCGCGGACAGTGGCGCCACCGTGAGCGGCGGCGGGATCGTGGTACGAGTTCGCGGTATGGCGGCCTGAATTTGCGCGCTCGGCGTCAGTGGAGCGGTCTCGGCGGGAGCCGCATCGTCGGCATCGAGCGTGTCGATCAGATCCTCGGCCTCGAGCTCGAGCGCCTCGGAGTCGTCGAACATCTTCGCCATCTTCATGCTGCGCAGGCGAGGGCGCGGACCCGGCGCCGCGACCAGCGCCGCGGGCACCGGTGGGAGACCGGGCAGGGGAGGTGCGGGCAGACCGGGATTGACCGCGCCTTCATCGCCGCGTGCGGTGTCCGCGAACTTCACGAACCGCGCGGGGCGAGCCACGCCGTAGTAGCGCTCGATGTAGTAGTAGATCCGGACTTCGGGAGCCACCCGCGGCAGCACGCGGTAGCCAGTGATCTGGTTCAGCGCCTCGAGGGTCGCAAAGTCGTGTGGATCCTCGATCGCCGCGATCAGCTGGCGATCCTGGACCACGAGCGGCACGCACTTGTGCTTGAACGCGATCTGAGGCGGCAGCAGCCGGACCGCGGCCCGCTTCGCCCGCTCGAGCATCGCCCCGGTGGCGATCGGGATGCCGAGCTCCAGGCCGAGATACACGGTCAAAGCCTCGAGATCGATGAGGCCGTGCTCGAACAGCACCGTCCCGATCCGCCCCCCATCACGCGCCTGGTACTTGAGTGCCGACTCGAGTTGCGGCTCGGTAAGGCGGCCGTCTCGCACGAGCATCTCGCCGAGCTTCATCTACCTGCGAAGGTATCACGGACGTGCTACTGCACCAGAATGTGGCTCGACCGCCTCGGGGCGCTCGTGATCGTCCTTGGCGCTTGCGGAAGCAAGAGCGGCGATCGTTCGCCTCCACCACCGGTCCCGGTCCCCACGCTGCCGGGCACCGGTGACAGCACCGAGCCCGCCGAACCAACGGCCCCTGACTTCCCCGAAGGCACCCGCTCGCTCGAGCTGATCCGCACCGTCGGGGTCCGCCTCGAGCCCGGCGATGACGCCAAGCGCATCGGCACCGTCGCGATCGATACCCGGCTGCGCTGGAAGAAGACGGCGAAGGCCAAGGGTTGCGAGAAGCCGTGGGTCGAGATCGAGCCGCACGGCTGGATCTGCGGCGACTACGTGAAGCCGAGCAAGAAGTCTGCGATGGGACGCGAGGTCCCGATGCTCGACCGCGGCGAGCTGGTGCCCGGCGTCTACGGCAAGGTCACGGCACCGAACTCGGTGTCGTTCATGCTGGTTAAGCCCGCCGAGCCCAAGAAGAAGCCCGGCGACAAGAAGAAGCCGGCGGCCAAGGACAAGCCGATCACCTCGACGACCGAGGTCGATCCACCGGCGAGGTCGCTCGAGTCGAAGATGGTCGAGGATCGGCCGCTGGTGGGTTCGATGAACGTACGCCAGTACGAGGAGGTCACGATCGCGGGCAAGACCTACTGGAAGGTCAGCCAGAAGGACAACGAGTACGTCCTCAAGTCGGCGATCAGCCAGCACCGGCCGTCGCTGTACGGCGGCGCGCGGCTCGGCGATGACACCGGCTGGGGCGTCCCGGTCGCGTTCGTATGGCCGCGCGCCGGGTATCAGCAGGCGTGGATCACCGCGAAGTCGACGGGAGCCGGCGCGGTCCGTCAGGTCGGTGCGCGCACGCCGCTCGGGATCCTCGAGACCGCGACCGATCCCAAGGGCGCCGTCACCGCGTATCGCGTGGGGGACAACGAATGGATCCGCGCCACCGACGTGCGCGTGTTCCAGCCCGCTCCGGCTCCCGCGTTGTTGCAGAAGGGCGAGCGCTGGATCGATGTCGATCTCGACAACCAGATCCTCGTCGCGTTCGAAGGCGACGTTCCGGTCTACGCCACGATGGTGTCGACCGGCGGCAAGGAGACCCCGACCGAGACCGGCATCTACCGGATGTGGGTCAAGGAGTCCGAGGCCGACATGAAGGGTCTGAACGGCGAGGATCCGTACTCGGTCGCCACCGTTCCCTGGACGCAGTTCTTCAGCCCCGAGAAGGGGCTCGCACTGCACACCGCGTACTGGCACGATCAGTTCGGCGTGAAGCGCAGCCACGGCTGCGTGAACATGGCGCCGCGCGATGCGCGCTGGCTGTACTTCTGGAGCGATCCACAGGTCCCGCCGGGCTGGACGATGGCGGCGGGCGTCGTCGAGGCTCCGGGCTCGATCGTGCGCGTGCGGACCAAGGACGAGCCGGATCCGCCGCTACGTGGCTACGCCAAGAAGGTCCAGGAGGCGCGCCAGCAGACGCCGTGACCACGAACCCTGCATTAGAATGGTCTTCGCAGAGACGACGATCCACGCAGGTTGATCCGTCGGCGCGGCCAGTGCCATATGTTGCCAGTGACTCCGACTGAAGCCCTGCACCGCCTCATCGAGGGAAACCAGCGTTACCTGGAAAACGTGCGGAGTGCCGAATCCTCGCTGACCCACCTGCGTCGCGCCGAGCTCGCGGCACTCCACAAGCCGTTCGCGGTGGTCCTCGGTTGCTCCGACTCGCGCGTCCCCGCCGAGCTGGTGTTCGATCAGGGCCTCGGCGAGCTGTTCGTGATCCGGGTCGCCGGGAACATCGTCGCGCCGTCGCAGCTCGCGAGCGTGGAGTTCGCAGCCCAGTACTTCGGTACCGGCCTCGTCGTCGTCCTCGGCCACACGCAGTGCGGCGCGGTCGGCGCCACGCTCGATGACATGACGCCCGGCGGTACCGAGTCACCGGCGTCGCTCAACTCGATCATCAGCCGGATCCGCCCGGTCGTGATCCCGCTCGTCGAGCTCGGCAATGCACTGCCGCGCGAGACCCTGATGCGTGCCGCGGTCCGCGCGAACATCCGCGCCTCCGTCGATGCGATCCAGCGCGGCACGCCGTTACTAGAGAACATGGCGACGTCGGGCACGTTGCTCGTGGTCGGCGCCGAGTACGACCTGATCAGCGGCGTGGTCGACTTCATGCAGCCGCTGCGGACGCGCGCCACCACCTCGCCGCCCGTGCCGGACTAACCGAGGACGGGCAGCTTCTTCGGTAGCGCGCCGAGGACCTGCGCCTCGGCCGCATCGAGTGCCTGGACCAAGGCCTCGCCGAACACGCTGCCGAGCGTGTCGCGGGTGATCCGGTACAGCGAAGGTCCCTCGACGAACACGCACGAGTAGTCCTGGTACTCGTCAGCGATCACGATCGCGTCGCCTTCGTACGACAGCGGGAACAGCCGACAGATCGCCGGCTTCACGCCGCGGAAGTCCCAGCTCTGCTCGACCGACGCGCGGTGGATCGCGCAGCCGCGCGCATCGTGCTGGAGAAACAGGCAGCCATCCTCGACGACCTCGGTGCGCACGACCGCGCCCGACGGATAGTCGTCATCGAGCTCGACCTCGTTGTCGAACCACGGGCGATCGCGGATCTCGGGCTTGAGCAGCGGCCGGATCTGCGCGGCGCGCGCGAGGATCGCATCACGCTCCGCGAGGTCGACGTCGCAGCCGTACTGGCAGCACGCATCGAGCTTCTTGTGGTGCGTCTCGACCATCGTGCACTGGTGCTCCATGCAGTCGGCCGCCATCTTCTCGGTGAAGATCTGCGCCCACACCTGACGGAACCGTGGATGATCGATGGGAACGAACGCCTGCAACTCCATGAGGCCGCGGAATCTACGCTGTTCCGCACAGAGTCGCGAGGGCGATTCGCGAGCCGTCGCCACCTTCCGTGCGATCCACCGCGAGCACGAGCGCCGACAGCGTCTCCTGGTCGATCACGCAGTCCGGATCCGGGGTGACGTGCGTGAAGTTCTTGAAGCACGAGCGGACCACGGGGAGCGACCCCTCGCGCATGCGGATCGGCGCACCGTGGGACCGGCACACCACGGGCCGCGCCGCATAGATCAGGCAGCGCCCGCCCGGATCGAGCGCGCTGCACCGATCGACGGGCGCCGCGGCGGCGTTCGCGGCGAGTGCGGCCCGTCGAGCAGCGTCCCAGCTGGCGAGCTCGGCGCGGACCGCGGCGGCCTCGACCCCCGTGATCGTCAGCCGCGCGTGACAGCAGTCCGAGCATCCGGTGCCGCACTGCATGTCTTCGCCGTGACGGGCGGAGACCCGCGAGAAGAATGCATCGATCTTCGCGGTCACCGCGTCGAGCCGGCTCACGTCACCGGGATAGCACGCGGGTGCCGCTCATGGCGTGGTGTACGCTGCGGTCGACATGGATCTGAACGACATCGTCGTCTTCACCAAGGTCGCCGAGACCAAGAGCTTCACCGGTGCAGCCGAACAGCTCGGGCTTCCGAAGTCCACGGTCAGCCGCAAGCTCGCGCAGCTCGAGGAGCGGCTCGGCGTGCGGCTGGTCCAGCGCACCACCCGCAAGCTGGCGCTCACCGAGATCGGCGAGGCGTACTACGAGCGCGCGGCGCGGATCGTCGCGGATCTCCAGGCCGCCGAGCAGGTCGTCACCGACATGCAGGCCACGCCGCGCGGCCGGCTGCGGGTGACCGCGCCGATCGATCTGTCGACGCGCTACCTCGGCGAGATCATCGCGGAGTTCATCAGCACTCACCCGGAGATCACCGTCGAGCTCGATGCGACCGATCGCGTCGTCGATCTGATCGAGGAAGGCTACGACGTGGCGGTGCGGTTCGGGCAGCTGCCGGAGTCCACGTTGATCGCGCGCAAGCTCACGACGTTCGATGGGATCCTCTGCGCTGCGCCGTCGTACGTCGCCAGCCGTGGCACGCCGACGGCGATCGAGGACCTCGACGCACACGACAAGGTGCTGTTCATGCCGAGCTCGCGCGCGACCGGCTGGGCGTTGACCAACGGAGATCAGAGCTACGAGGTCGGTCGCCCGGCGCGGTTCATCAGCAACAACCTCGGCGCAGTGCGCGACGTCGCGCTCGCCGGGGGTGGGATCTCCGTGATCGCGGAGTTCATGGTCGCGTGCGACATCCACACCGGGAAGCTCGTGCGTCTGCTCCCGCAGTGGGCCGGCCGCGCGATCGAGGTGCAGGCGGTGTATCCCGCGCGTCAGAACCTCCCGCCGCGCCTCACGTTGTTCCTCGACCACCTCAACAAGGCGCTCAATCCGGCGCCCTGGACGATCGTGCCCGCGTGACCGAGCGTGGGGACGGTTTCAACGTGCACTACTTGCGATCTGGAAGTCCCCGAGAAGACTGGGGCGAGTGGGGACGGTTTCAACGTACGCAACCACCGCGTCAGTTCCGAACGGCGACATGTCCGCCCATCAACGAGGGTTGCACCTAGCCGCGCCACGCCGTCCACGCGAGCCACCCCCAGCCGACCAGGAAGGCGAGGCCACCGAGCGGTGTGATCGCCCCGAGCCCCTTCACCCCGGTGAGGGCGAGCGCGTACAGCGATCCGGAGAACACGATGATGCCGGCCTGGAACAACCAGCCGGCCGTGGTCGCGCCGCGCGTGGCGATCACGCCGCACAGGATCAACGCGAGCGCGTGATAGACCTGATACCGCGCGGCGGTCTCGAAGATCTCGAGGGCGCGGGGCTCGAGCCGTTCGCGCAGCCCGTGCGCACCGAACGCACCGGCGGCGACCGCGATCGCCGCATTGAGTGCTCCGAGGGCGACAAGTGGTGAGCGGCCATCCATCGACGAAGCCTAGCAGGTTGTCGTAGAGCGTCCGCGCTCGCTGGCGCCCGGCGTGGCGCACGGACAGACTCGATCATGAAACCCGCCATACTCGCGCTCGGCCTTGGGATCGCGTCGACCGTCCTCGCCCGCAAGCTTCGCCGCGGCACCTCGCTGCGCGACAAGGTCACGCTGGTCACCGGCGGCTCGCGCGGGCTCGGCCTCGTGCTCGCGCGCATGTTGCTCGACGAGGGGGCGAAGGTCGCGATCTGCGCGCGCGATGCCGACGAGCTTGGCCGCGCACATGCCGAGCTCGTCCAGCGGGGTGGCGTGGTCCTCGCGCGGGTCTGCGATCTCACCGATCGCGTGCAGATCGCCGAGCTCGTCGAGCACGTCACGGCCGAGCTCGGGCCGATCGAGATCGTGATCAACAACGCCGGCGTCATCCAGGTCGGCCCGGTCGACATGATGACGCTCGCCGACTACGAGGTCGCGATGCGCACGCACTTCTGGGCACCGCTCCAGGTGATCCTGGCGGTGCTGCCATCGATGCGCGCTCGCCACGAGGGCCGGATCGTCAACATCGCGTCGATCGGCGGCAAGATCCCGGTCCCGCACCTCACGCCCTACACCGCGAGCAAGTTCGCGCTGGTCGGCCTCTCGGAGGCACTGCACACCGAGCTCGCGCAGGACGGCATCGTGGTGACCACCGTGTGCCCGGGCCTCATGCGCACCGGCAGCCCGGCGAATGCGCTGTTCAAGGGCCAGCATCGCGCCGAGTACGCGTGGTTCGCGGTCTCCGACAGCCTGCCACTGATCTCGATCAGCGCCGAGCACGCGGCACGCCGGATCCTGCGCGCGCTGCGCCACGGCGAGGCGGAGGTGGTGCTGTCACCACTCGGCTGGCTCGGAGCGAAGCTGCACGCGCTGGCCCCGGGCGTGACCCAGTGGTTGCTCGGCGCGGCCAACCGCCTGCTCCCGGCGGCCGGTGGCATCGGCCCCGCCTCGGCGCTCGGCAAGGACAGCGGATCGGCAGCGGCTCCGTCATTCGCCACCCGGCTCTCCGATGCCGCGAGCCTCCGCAACAACGAGGTCACCCCACGCTGACGGTCATGGGCAGACGTCGAGGTTATCGAACACCGCCTCGCCGGCGTTCTGTTCCTCAGCACTGTTACCGGCACTGATATCGATCCGGATCTGCGTGGGGACCGGGCCGGTGATGGTGCCGATCGGCGTCCAGGTGAGCGCATTCGCCGAGACCTCCCCGACGATTCCGGTGGCGACCGGGCGAAGCCGCCACCACTTCATCGTCGCGGCGACGTACGGCCACGATCCCGCTGCGACCAACGTTGCGGGATTGACCACGGAGATCGTGCCGTTCCTCATCACGATCGCGCTCGGTGTGCCACTCGCGACATATGCGGTCAGCGCGGTGTACGAGCTGAGGCCAGCGGCCACGGATTCGACCGAGATGAACAACCCGCTCGGGCCGAACGCGCTGAGCCCGGTGGCGAAACAACCACCGTGCGTCACCGGCGAGGAGGACGAAGGAGCGATCCGGAGCTTGCCGCCGGTCTGCGTCACGGTCGATTGCGTCTCGTCGTAGGTCGCCCACGAGGAGCACGGCGTCGAGCCGCTGAAGGTGTCCACCGTGCCGCCTGCGGTGCACGAGCTGGGGACCGCGTCGATCATCGCGTCGGTCATCGCGTCGATCGCACCATCGCCGATCGAAGCTTCGGGCCGCGGCGCATTACCGGCATCCGAGCCACCGCCGACACCGCCGCCGACGCTGAATCCGCACGCGGGCAGCATCGTGAGGGTGGCGAGCAGACGCATGGCTCGATTCTACCCGACGGTCACGATGACGTTGTCGCCATCTTGCGTGATGCGGATCGGGATGTCGAGGAACAGGCCGATGGTGTCGATATTGGTGGTTGCATGAAGCGAGAGCTGCGCACATCGGAACCGGCCTCCGCCTGCCACCGCGAGCGGGAGCACGAGCTGATCTGCGAGGTGCTCGCCGACGGGCACGTCGGCGTCGATGAACGCGCTGGCGTCATCGCATGCGCGCGATGCGACCAGCTCGGCGCGCACGCCCCGCTCGCCGACTGACGTGATCAGCTCGCGGCCGTGCTCTCGATCGATCTCGATCATCAGCAGGTTCGCGGGCCCACCGCCGTCGAGCTCGCGCACCTCGCAGGTCAGCGGCTCCGCGAGCCGATCGCGAACGATTGCCAGCTCGCGGTCGGCAACATGCGTCGGCAACCGCGAGAGCACCGCGGTCGCGTGTCGCCGCACGATCGCGCCGGCCTCGAGCAGCTCGATCGGCCGCAGCGCACTGCCCGCGCAGATCTCCAGCGTGAGCTGCCCGAGCGTACGGTCCGCTTCTGATCCACCGCGGCCGGTGACGAATCCCGGGCGGTCGAGGGTGAGCGTCACGTCGGCCCCCATCTCGCGCAGCCGTGGCAGGAACACCCGATCGAGGAACTCGAACGGGGGCGCCATCGGGTTGTGCGTTCCGCCGCGGATCGTCGCGCGCAACGCGTGGCCGCCCACCAGTGCGGGGACCAGGATGGTCTGCACGACGAGCGTCGTCGAGCCGGGCGTTCCGATATCGATCGCCAGCTCGCCGCCCGTGATCGGTCCCGGCATCAACTCGAGATACTTCGAGTCGACATGACCGCCGTGCACAGTCCCACCGCACAGCTTCACGGCGGCCTCCACGCACGCGGCGTGCTGCCGGCGCAGGCCCGGCTTGGTCCGGTTCGCGCGGATGTTCCGCATCGTCATCGGACGACCGGTGATCATGGAGAGCGCGAGCGAGGTCCGCAGGATCTGCCCGCCGCCCTCGCCGCGCGAGCCGTCGATGTCGACCGGGACCACGAGCTATCCCTTGACGCAGACGACCTGACGCAGCTCGTGCACGATCTCGACGAGATCCGACTGTGCCTCCATCACCTTGTCGATCGGCTTGTACGCCATCGGCGTCTCGTCGATCACCGCGGCATCCTTGCGACACTCGATGCCCGCCGTGGCCGCGGCATGGTCCTCGATCGTGAACTTGCGCTTCGCTTCACCACGCGACATCACCCGTCCCGCACCATGGCTGCACGAGTCGAACGACTGCGCCTCGCCCTTGCCGCGAACGATGAAGCTGCGCGCCCCCATCGAGCCCGGGATGATGCCGAGATCGCCGAGCCGCGCACGCACCGCGCCCTTGCGCGTCACGAACACGTCATGGCCGAAGTGGTGTTCTTTCGCGACGTAGTTGTGGTGGCAGTTCACCGCCATCTCGCCGAGCTTGAACGGCGGCAGCTCCGCGTGTGCGGCCGCGATCACGGCGTCCATCATCAGCTGTCGATTCGTCATCGCGTAGCGCTGCGCCCAGTTCACCGCCTCGACGTAGTCGTCGAAGTGCTCGGTGCCCTCGCGGAGGTACGAGAGGTCGCGATCCGGCAGGTCCTTGACGTGACGCTGCATGTCCTTCTTCGCGAGCTCGATGAAGTAGCTGCCGATCCGGTTCCCCACGCCGCGCGAGCCGGAGTGCAGCATGAACCAGACGTGATCCGTCTTGTCGAGGCAGACCTCGATAAAGTGGTTACCGCCGCCGAGCGTGCCGAGCTGGTTGACGTCGTTGCCGGCGCCCACCCGCGGATGCTTCGAAACCAGACCCTTGTACTCGCGCTCGAGGCTCGACCACGCCTTGCCCGGCGCCGTGGGCACCTTGCTCCACGCGCCGCGATCACCGCGTCCGCCGTTCGCCGTGCGGCCGTGCGGAATCGCCGCCTCGATTGCCGAGCGCAGCGACTTCAGCGAATCCGGGAGCAGATTCGCGTCGAGATCGGTCTGCACGGCAACCATCCCGCAACCAATATCGACCCCGACAGCGGCCGGGATGATCGCGCCCACGGTCGGCACGACGCTGCCGACCGTGGCACCGATGCCGAAGTGTACGTCGGGCATCACCGCGACGTGGCGGAAGATGATCGGCAAGCGCGCGGTGTTCTCGAGCTGCTTGCGCGCCGAGTCCTCGATACCAACGCCTCGCGTCCATGCCTTGATCGGCACGTTATCCGTCTCGATGAGCTCGTAGTTCGACATGCGAAATGCGCTGGCGTCTCGCCAGCTCCCACGCCTGCAGGCCGGAGATCGGCACCGCGACGCGCGCTCCCTACCTAAGGCTTTGTGGACCGGCTTGCAAGCCCCACCTCCTAAGTCCAGGATTTGACGATACGATCAACGGATGTCGCGTGTCGTCTCGGTGGTTCTCATGATGGCTATGAGCGCGGGCTGCGTCACGCACACCGGCGCGAAGGTTGGCATCGCATCCGGCCTCGGGGTGATTGGCGTTGGCGTGCTGCTGTGGCGGACCCCCGGTGGCGAGACCGATCCGAAGGACCTCGCGCCGATCCCGTTCAGCATCGGCGCGACGATCCTCGCCGTGTCGATCTACGTGTTGCTCACCACGAAGGACGAGACCACCGATGACGAGGTCGCGGCAGCCAAGCCGGCCGGCCCCGATCCGCGGATCGCCGAGCGCGCGAAGGCCCGCGAACACGCGTGGGAGCTCACGAAGCAGGCGATGGCCGCCGGCCGCGCCGATGATTGCCCGACGGTGGTGAGATTCGACGCCGAGGTTCGCGCGCTCGATGCCGAGTTCTACGCGGATGTGTTCGCACGCGACCGCGGCATCGCGCGCTGTTTGCCTCAGCGATAGCCCTGCGCCTGCAGGTTGAACAGCCGCGCATAGCGGCCGTCCTTCGCGAGCAGCTCCGCATGCGTGCCGCGCTCGATCACGGTGCCGCGATCGAGCACGATGATTTGATCGGCCATGCGCACCGTCGAGAACCGGTGCGAGATCACGATCGCGATCTTGTCCTCGGTCAGCTCGCGGAACCGATCGAAGATCTTGACCTCCGCCTCGGCGTCCATCGACGCGGTGGGCTCGTCGAGCACGAGGATATCGGCGTCGCGGCGCATGAACGAGCGAGCCAGCGCGACCTTCTGCCACTGGCCGAGCGAGAGCTCGCGACCATTCTTGAACCACTTGCCGAGCTGGGTGTCGTACGTGTCGGGCAGCGTCTGGATGATCGGCTTCGCGAGGCCGCGCTCGGCCGCATCGTCCCAGCGATCGCGATCGGTGTACGCGCGGTCATCGCCGGCACCGATGTTCTCGCCGACGGTGAGCTGATACCGCACGAAGTCCTGGAAGATGACTCCGATCCGGCGATGCAGCACGGTGGGCGACCAGTCGCGCAGGTCGCGACCATCGAGCGTGATCCGACCCTCGGTCGGCTCGTAGAGCCGGGTCAGCAGCTTGATCAGGGTGGTCTTGCCCGAACCGTTCTCGCCGACGATCGCGAGCTTGCTGCCCGGCTTGATGTGAAGATCGAGGCGGCTGATCGCGTACTCGTCGGAGCCCGGGTACTGGAACGAGACGTTCTCGAACCGCACGCCATCGCCGGGGACCGTACCCTCGGCGGCGGTTCCACCGGGCTGCATGGTCGGCGTGTCGAGGAACTCGTAGAGGTTCGAGAGGTACAGGTTGTCCTCGTACATCCCGCCGATGTCGCCGAGCGCGCTGGTCATCGCGGACTGCGCCTGCCGGAACACGAGCACGTACATCGTCATCTCGCCGATCGTGATGCCGCCGTCGATCGTCGACAGGGCGATCCACAGGTACATGCCGTAGAACGCGATCTGGCTGATCGTGCCGAGGATCAGGGCCCAGATCGCCCGCCGGATCGTGATCGCCCGATCACCGGCGTAGAGCTTGTTGAAGATCGTCTTGTAGCGGTTCAGGAACCGCTCGCCGAGGCCGAACAGCTTGACCTCCTTGGCGTGATCCTCGCGGGCGAGGACGGTCTCCACATAGACCTGCTCGCGGGTCTCCGGCGTGCGCCAGCGCGACAGCCGGAATGCATCCCCCGAGAACTTGAGCTCGGCGATGAACGGCGGGATGGCGGCTGCGATCAGCACGGCGAGCGCGATCGGTGAGAACGCCGCGAGCAGTGCACCGAGGCCGATCAGCGTCACCATCGACTGCCCCAGCTCGAAGGTCTGAGAGACCAGCGACAGCGGACGCGACGACGCCTCGCGACGCGCGCGGGTGAGGCTGTCGTAGAGCTCGGAGTCCTCGAACTGGGTGAGCTCGAGCGTCAGCGCCTTCTCGAGGATCTCGACGTTGATCTTCTGCCCGAGCTGTTGCCTCAGCAGGCTGCGCATCATGCCGAGCAACCGAGAGGTCAGGGCGAGCGCGATCACGAGTCCGAGCTCGAAGCCGACCCAGCCGACCGCGGACATCCGGTCGTCGTGAACGTGCGAGGTGCGTGCGAGCAGGATCGAATCGATCAAGTGCTTGCCGACCCACGCCACACCGCCGGGCAACAGACCGGCGATCAGACTGCCAAGTGCGAGCCCGATCGTCAGCGTGCGGTTGGTAGCCCAGACGAGGCCGAGCGCGCGCTTGCTGTACTTGAAGACGCCGAGATAGTTCTTCCAGTTGGTGCCGTCGGGCGGCGGTCCCCGATCGGGCTTGTGGGGATTGCGCCCGGCGACGACCTTGCCGCCGCTCGCACCGCCACCACCCGCTCCCGCGCCACCACCGCCACCACCACCGCCGCCACCGCCGCCGCCGCCCTGGGCAACGATGAATGGACGAGCGATCGAGGAAACGGCCATGGCGCACTGTATCCGTCATTGAACCCCGCGCCCACTCACCGGTCGGCTAGCTGATATAGGATCGCCGCGATGGCTGAGCAGAGGGTCGAGAGCGAAGGTCACTACGAGATGCTGTGGGACTGCGACCACTGCGGCGCCCAGCGACTCCTGGGGTTGAGCCAGCGGTTCTGCGCCGAGTGCGGCGCACCGCAGAATCCGGTGAAGCGGTACTTCCCGCCCGAGGGTGAGGGCAAGAAGGTCGACGGCCATCAGTACGACGGCGCCGATCGCCAGTGCCCGAACTGCAACAACCCGATGGGCGCCAAGGGCAAGAACTGCACGCAGTGCGGCGCACCGATGGATGGCTCTCGCGAGGTGCAGGGCGTCGCGGCACCCGTCGTGGCGGCACCGCCGAAGAAGGGCCGCCGTTGGTGGCTCGTCGCCGTCGTGATCGGCGTGATCGCGCTCGCGATCTTCGGCATCTGGTACCGGTTCATTCGCACCACGTCCGCGCAGATGACGGTGACCGGGCATCGCTGGGCACGCGAGATCGCGATCGAGGAGTTCAAGGAGGTCAGCGAGAGCGAGTGGCGCGACCGGGTGCCAGCCGGCGCCGACCGCCCGCTCTGCATCCGCAAGGAGCGCTCGAGCACGAAGGTGAAGACCGGCGAAGAGGAGTGCCACACCGAGCGCAAGGACAAGAAGGACGGCACGTTCGAGCAGATCAAGAAGTGCACGCCCGTCTACAAGAGCGAGCCGGTGATGGACGACTGGTGCACGTACAACATGCGGCGATGGACGCCGGTCGACAGCGCGAAGGCGTCGGGCAGCGGCATGTCACCGGCGTGGCCCGCCGACAAGCTCCCGGCCGGCGACACCAGCGCGTTCCTCGGCGCCAAGCGTCAAGGCAAGCGGACCGAGACCCTGACGCTCGACTTCGGCAAGGAGAGCTGCGACGTGAGCGACGCGACGTGGCGCAAGCTCACCGACGGCCAGAAGGTCAAGGTCGAGGTGCACGCCTCCTCGGGCGACCTCGTCTGTTCGTCGCTGTAGCGCGGCTCGCCCCAGCGCCGTCGCCGAGGTTCGGCCCCGTCGCCGAGGTTCTGCACTCGCGCTGTCAGCACCGCCGCGGGGATGGTGCGAGTGCGACGGCTCCGAGAGCACAGCACCGCGGCGGCGAGTGCGAGAGCGCACGTAGCAACGAGACGCCGCGCGGGGACTCGGCGCGCTCAGCGTTTGCGGCGTGACGTGGTCGACTGGACCTTGCGCCGGCGGAGGCGGGTGGCTTCCTTGAGCCGGCGCTCGGTGCGCTCGATCATCTGCACCTGGCTATGCTTGGCGCCCATCCCGGTGCGCTGCACGTAGCTGCCGTCGGACTGCATGTCCCACGCACCGCGCTGATCCGAGAGCTGGGTGTCGAGGATGTAGCGGAGCTCGGCCTGCAGCCGCGGATCCTCGATCGGCACCAGCACCTCGACGCGCTTCTCGAGGTTGCGCTGCATGGCATCGGCGGACCCGAGGTAGTACTCGGGCTTGCCGTTGTTATGAAAGTAGTAGATGCGCGCGTGCTCGAGGAACC
Source organism: Myxococcales bacterium (assembly GCA_043753855.1). Taxonomy (GTDB): domain Bacteria; phylum Myxococcota_A; class Polyangia; order Haliangiales; family Haliangiaceae; genus JABFXX01. The sequence goes on from JAYUVX010000367.1 coordinate 17,283, forward strand.
GGCCGATCACGCTGATCACCTTGATCGTGCTGGACACGCCGGTCAGTCCCGGGCGCAATCGGCACGAGTCACGGACGATCAAATCGATCGTCACGCCGCGCTGCGATGCGCGGTACAGCGCGCGGACGATGTCGACGTCCTCGAGCGCGTTGAGCTTCCACTGGATGTGGCCGCGTCCACCGGCGCCCTGGATCGCGATCTCTCGCTCGATCTTCTCGAGTAGCGCCCCCTTCAGCTGCTTCGGCGCGACCAGGAGCTTCTGGTACTTGCGCCGCGGCTTGTATCCGGTGGTCAGGTAGTTGAACAGCTCGGTGAGATCGCGGCCGACCGCATCGTCGCATGTGAACAGGCCGAGGTCGGTGTACAGGCGCGCGGTGCCAGCGTGGTAGTTGCCGGTCGCCATGTGCGCGTAGCGGCGCAGGCCATCGAAGTCCTGGCGCACGACGAGCACGATCTTGGTGTGCGTCTTGAGCCCGACGACACCATAGGTGACGTGGATGCCCGCGCGCTCCATGCGCGTCGCCCACTTGATGTTCGCTTCCTCGTCGAACCGCGCCTTGAGCTCGAGCACCACGGCGACCTGCTTGCCGTTGCGCGCGGCGCGCACGAGCTGCTTGATGACCTCGGAGTCCTTGGACGTCCGGTACAGCGTCATCTTGATCGCGCGGACCTTGGGATCATCCGACGCCTCGCGCAGGAACCGCTCCACGCTCTGCTGGAACGATTCGTACGGATGGTGAACCATCAGGTTCTTCGCATCGCGGATCGCGTGGAAGATGTTGCCGTCGGTGAGCAGATCTACGGGCGCGGACGGCGAGTGAACCGTATCGCGCAGCTCGGGGATATCGAGCGTGGCGATCTCCATCAGGTCACGCTGACCGAACATACCCTCGGCCTCGAATACGTCCGCCTGCTCGTCGAGTCCGAGCTCGGCAGCGAGCCGGCCGCGCAGCGTCGGCTGCATGTTGCGATCGACCTGGAGCCGCACGACCGGCGCGAACTTGCGCTCGCGCATCTCGATCTCGATCAGCTCGAGCAGATCCTCGGCCTCCTCCTCGTCACGCTCGCTGATCGCGTTGCGGGTGACCCGGAACATCGAGCACGCCTCGATCTGCATCTGCGGGAACAGCAGGTCGAGGTTGTTCGCCATCACATCCGCGAGATCGACGAACGTGCGCGATGCTCCGACGCGCACGTAGCGCGATGTTCCACCCCCGAGCGGACACTTCACGCGGGCGAGCAGGGATTCGGAATCGTTCTCGTAGCGCAGCGAGACGAGCAGATTCAGCGACAGGTTCGAGACGAACGGGAACGGGTGCGCCGGATCCATCGCCTGCGGCGTGACCAGCGGGAAGATGTTGCGGACGTAGTGCTCGCGCACCCACGCCTGCTGGTGGACATCGAGGTCCTTGAACGGAGCGAGCCACACGCCGATCGCCTTCAGCTCGCCCAGCACCTTCTCGAGGATCTGGACCTTCTTCTTCTCCAGTGCGGTGATCAGCTCGAGGCACTCGACGATCTGGAGCTGCGGCGTGCGGCCATCCGGCGTGACCGAGTGGACCTGCGCACCGACCTGCTGCTTGAGACCACCGATCCGCTTCTGGAAGAACTCGTCGATGTTCGAGCTGACGATCGCGAGGAACTTCGCGCGCTCGAGCAGCGGGATCCGATCGTCATCCGCCTCGTGGAGGACGCGCCAGCAGAAGTTCAGGTAGGTCAGCTCGCGATTGAGGTAGAGCTCGTGCGATCCGAGGTCGGATGGCGCGTTCTCGCTCAGGCCAGGGGCCGGCGGCGTGCGCCCGGCCAGCTCGATCACCCGCAGCGATGGACGCTCGCGCGCCACGCTCTCGGCCTGGGCCGCCGCCTCGATCAGATCGAGGCGATGAACCCCGGAGACTTCCGGACTCAGTGCAAGCGGACGCTCTGCCGACATATCGAGCTCCCAGTATAGCGCCTGCGGTCGGCTTGCCCTACCGGGCACTCGCGTTCAGGTACGCGAATCCCGATACTGAACAGCCACTTACGGAATGGGAACGCCCGTAACTGCGCTGGAGCGGTCTTCCTTACCCGTAAAGATGTGGAAATAGCGCTTCTGACCCGCCTGATCGAGCACGACGAACGGCCCGGCGACGGTGCCGCCGGTGATCGGAGATTCACCTAGCTCGGTGGTCCACAGCTTGAGGCCGCTCTTGAGGTCGATCGCGGTGAGCTGATTCCAGCCCTCGCCCGCGACCACCTCATACGACCGGATGTGATCGGTCAGGGTCACCGGGCCGGCTGCGTTCTCCTTGATCGGCCCGTGCTCGACACCGAGATGGACGCCGCCGAGCTTCTCGGCATCGCGGATCGACAGCGCGAACACCTCGGCCTTGTGGTCGCGCACCACGCGCACCGAGACCGCGATATCACTCCACGCGATGCCCGGAGCACCGGGCCGCCCGGCATACGGGGGAACCAGCGCCTGCCAGCGCAGCTCGTCACCGACGTGCAGCTCGACGAACGAACGCTCGCCGCCATTCTCCGCGCGCACCACGATGTTCGACGCTGCATCGATCGCGATGGTATCGATCACCGCGCCGGGCTTTGGCTTGTTGTGGATCACCAGGTACACGCCGGCCGCCGCGGCGGCGATCCCGACGAGGACGATCACGGGGCCGAGCCAGCCGAGATGGCGTCGCGCCATCTCAGCTCTCGGTGACGCGCTTGCCGCCGGCCGCGTTCGAATAATCGAACGGCTTCGGCCGGGTCAGCCCGTCGCGCTCGACGTTGCCTTCCTTGGACTGGATCAGCACGCGGCGCCCGGTGGCGAAGAACACGGTGACCTTGCCCGGCTCGGACAGCTCGATCACGCCCTGGCCGAAGCTCGGGTGATCGACGCGCTCGCCGACGTCAAACTTCTCGCTCGCCCGGTAGGTGCGCGCGGGCTTCGAGAGATCCGCGGCGACGGCGGGCTTCTCGAACCGCTCGACCGGATCGCGCGAGGCCCGCGGCGCCTTCGGGCCACGCGTCGCTGCTGGCTTCTTCTTGTCAGCGGGCGCGCCGTGAGGCGACTTGTAGCGATGGTACTGGCTGCACTGCTTGCACTGCACCTTCATGATGCGTTCGCCGACCTTGGCGACCACCACGTGCCACACATCCCCACACTTTGCGCATAGCGCTTCGACGTCCGCTCCTACTCCGGCGCTCATCTGGCCGCGAGCATAGCAGCTCGTGGTATCGGATGGCTCGTGAGCCAGGCAGCAGCTGACCTCCTTGTCGTCGAGGCCCAGGAGCTGTTTCGCGACGAACGCTTCACGGAGGCCGCCGCGCGGTTCGAGAAGGCGGCTCAGGTGTTCCCCGGGCATTCGCTGGCGTGGAAAGGGCTCGGACACTCGCTGCTGTGCCTGGGCAAGCCCTACGATGCGACCGGGGCATTTGACCGGGCCATCGGCCTGGCACCCGAGAGCGCGACGGCGTTGTGGGGCGGCGCGGTCGCGCACGCGGAGGTCGGCAACAAGGTCGTGGCGCTGAGCTACCTGCGCCGCACGCTCGAGCTGCAGCCGACGTGGATCGAGATGGCCCGGGGTGTGCCGATGCTCGCCAGCTTCCTCCAGCAGGGCACGCGCACCGCCGACGATCTGCATCGCGCGTTCGGCGCGTTCTCGACCCGGACCTACCGGCACGCGACCGATGAGGCGCGCTCGGTGGAGATCGGGCGGATCCTCGATCAGCCCGCGATCGGCAAGTGGTCGTTCGTCACGATCGGGATGTCCAATCACGTGTGGAGCGAGGCCGAACGCCCGCGGATCGAGCTGATCCTCGCCACGACGATCGATACCGAGGCGTGCGGTCAGATCCTCGCGAACCTCGTGTTCCACCTGACCGACGCCGGCTTCTACCCCGAGCCCGGCGTGGTGGTGCGTGATGTGATCGGCTCGATCGGCGTCGAGGACCTGTCGACCCGCCTCCCGCACGTCTACATCGCGGTACCGCGCGCCTGGGAGCTGGACCTCCCGCTCGACATGGGCCCACCGCCGGTGACGCTGGCGCAGGTCGTGCCGATCAGCGAGGCCGAGTACGAGGTCTGGAAGGCGCGGATCGACGATCTCGAGCCGAGCCTCGCGAAGCGCCGCGTCGATCTCGCGGATCTGCGCCGCAGTTAGATGTCGCTGCGGCGTCACGGCAAGACGCCGCGAACCGTGTGAACAAGCGCAACAACAAGGACTTGCGCGTCAGCTCGGTGCGCGCCTGCCGCCGCGAGACGGGGCTTGTCAGTGGCGGAGCCGGCATGGCACAACTTCGGGTATATGAAGCGCCTCGCCACGGTCGCCGCTCTCCTCCTGATCTCGACAGGCTGCGAGAACGCCAAATCGCACCTCGACGCGGTCAAGGCCGCACCGACCACGCCGAGCGCCGAGAAGCCCGGCGCGGCTCCATCGGCGCAGGCGGATCACAGCGGTGATGTCGAGACGCGCCTTCGCCGCCTCGAGGACAACTTCGCCAAGAACGCCGAGGCGCTCGACTTCCTCGGCAAGGTCTATGCGCAGCAGAAGGCGCAGCAGCAGCAGCAGGAAGCTCAGGAGCCGGATCCGACGGCCGTGTTCGCCGTCAACATCGCGGACAACGTCAAGCTGGGCATGGTCGAGGGTCCGGCCGGCGCGCCGGTGACGATCGTCGAGGCCTGGGATTTTGCTTGACCGTACTGCCAGAGGGTCAGTTCGACCCTCCAGGAGCTGGTCAAGGAGTACGACGGCAAGGTGCGCGTCGTGTTCAAGAATCTCGTCGTGCATCCGCAGCAGGTCCAGCGAGCTCACCTCGCGGGATGCGCTGCCGGCAAGCAGGGCAAGTTCACCGAGTTCTATCAAGCATTCTGGGAGAAGTCGTTCGCTCCCTATACAGCCGCGCGTGATGGCTCGAAGCTCGGCGAGGAAGCGATCCTGGCGTGGGCACCGAGCGCCGGGCTCGATGTCGCGAAGCTGAAGGCCGACATGGACAGCCAGGACTGCAACGGCCGCCTCGCAGCCGACGCGCAGGAGCTCAGCAAGTTCCAGGTCAACTCGACCCCGACGTTCTTCATCAACGGCATCCACGTTGGTGGCGCGCTGCCGAAGGAGAGCTTCAAGCAGATCATCGACGAGCGCCTGAAGGTCGCCGAGGCCTCCGGCGTCCCCGCTGCCGAGTACTACGAGAAGGAAGTCGTCGGTAAGGGCGTGCCGCAGTTCCGTTCGAAGGTCGAACCCGGCCACTAGGATCGGCTACTACAGTTGTAGGAATAAATCGGCGCTGGGGGTAGGTTCCGGGCATCATGCTCAGAACCTCCATTGCCCTGCTCGCTGCGGCGGCTGCTGTCGTCGGCTGCGAGAACACCCAGTCCCACCTCGATCCGGTTGCCAAGGCCGCTCCGAAGGTGACCTCGCCCGGGGCGGCTCCGGCGATCACCGCGCAGGCTGACCACAGCGGCGATGTCGAGGCGCGCCTCCGTCGGCTCGAGGACAACGACGCGAAGAACGCCGAGGCGCTCGACTTCCTCGGCAAGGTCTACGCGCAGCAGAAGGCGCAGCAGGCTCAGCAGGCGGAGCAGGAGCCAGATCCCACCGCCGTGTTCGCGGTCGCCGTCAACAACGACGTTCAGCTCGGCAAGGTCGATGGTCCCGCGACGGCCACCGTCACCATCGTCAAGGCGTTCGACTTCGCGTGCCCGTACTGCGAGCGCGCGGCGGCGACGATGGACGAGCTCGTCAAGGACTACGGCGGCAAGGTCCGCGTCGTCTACAAGGATATGGTCGTTCACCCGCAGGTCGCTACGCCGGCGCACCTCGCGGCGTGCGGTGCGGCGAAGCAGGGCAAGTACCTCGCGTTCAAGACCCTGGTCTGGGAGAAGGGCTACAAGGCCTACGCGGCGGCGCGCGACCCGTCGAAGCTCGGCGAGGACAACCTGATGGCGATCGCCAAGGAGGCGGGCCTCGACACCGCGAAGCTCAAGGCCGACATGAGCGGCACCGAGTGCCAGGCAATGATCAAGGCGGACATGGACGAGCTCGCGAAGTTCAAGGTCAACTCCACGCCGACGTTCTTCGTCAACGGCATCCACGTCGGTGGCGCGCTCCCCAAGGAGGAGTTCAAGAAGATCATCGACGAGCGCCTGAAGGTCGCCGAGGCCTCCGGCGTCAGCGGCGCCGAGTATTACGACAAGGAGGTCCTCGGAAAGGGCGTCCCGCAGTTCCGCTCGAAGTCCGGCGCGAACTGAGCTACTTCCCGAGCCGCGTTCCGTTGCCGGGCTGGTAGTCGACGATCTCCATGCGCACGTCGCCGTAGTCGGTGCGCGCGACCAGTCGTAGCGGCACGCGGCCATCGTCGTTGCTGATCCACACCGAGAAGTCGCGCTCGTCGGACGCCGCGTCCTTCACGAGCTTGCGATCCATCTTGACCGCGTGGCCGTCGACGCGAATCGCGGGCAACTCGCCGAGCTCCGTGGTGACCTTGCCGACCGATGCGATCTTGACGTCGATCCTCCACAGCCAGCGGCTGCGGAACACCTCGACCGACGTCGACGTGCCCTTGTCGCCCTCCCAGCTGCGCAGGGCGACGAGGAACGCGTTGTAGTCCCAGGTGTCCTTCATCGAGACTCGCTGCGGCTCGTCGGTGGGCTGCTCGGTGTTGAGGTGGAACTGGATCGGCAGCGAGTCTCCCGAGCGGCCGGCGAGATCGATCACCGTGTGCTCGATCTCGGTCTTGCTGTTCGTCGCGTACTCGTCCACGGCGAACCGCAGCGACCGCCCGGTCTGCAGGTCGATCCACGACGTGAACGTGTCGTCGACCGCGGCGACCAGGCTCGCGAGGCCGACGCTCTTCGCGTGCCCCTGCACCACGATCGCCTGCTTGCCTGCGACCTCCGCGACCTCGCCGACCCCGAGTGTCATCTGCGCGAGCTCCACACCTCCGAGCTGGATCCGGTAGGCCATCCGCTCGCCCGGTGTCAGCAGCGGCGCGCGCGACGCGAACTCCGTGGACGCGGTCGCCTTCGACGTGGGTGTTACACTGCCACCGTGGCCGCCACATCCGAGGAGGAGCGTCGCAAGTACGAGACCCTTCACTCGCCCAGCCTAGCGCGGTTCGCACTCGTGGTCACAACCGCGACCCTGATCACACGGACGGCTCACGGGGCGCCCGCTGCGATGCGCCGCTCGACAACTCGCTCGGCAATCCGATCGCGATCATGATCGGCGCGCGCGGACACCTGCACCAAGATCAAGGACGGCAGCACGACAGCACGACGTGGATGGACACCGGGGAGGCGGTGACCTGGGCCGGCGTTCGTTCGCCCGAGGCCGTCGACACCAAGCAGTACGCGCTGATCCGCGCCAACTGACGAAACTCCCTCACGATCTCGGGTATCTAACAGGTCCGCGACGGGTCTTGGGTTCTCGGAACGCTACTGGTAAGGTCCGTGCACTCAAGAGGTTTAGAACGATGGAAACGAAGAATCTGGAGCGGGTCGTCATCCGCTTCGTCGGTGACTCGGGCGACGGCATGCAGCTCACCGGCTCGGAGTTCGCGAAGGCCGCGGCCGAAGCCGGCAACGACATCTCCACGTTCCCCGACTTCCCCGCCGAGATCCGCGCGCCGGCGGGATCGCTGTTCGGCGTCTCGGGGTTCCAGCTCCACTTCTCGTCCTCCGAGATCCACACGCCCGGCGATGCGCCCGACGTGCTGGTCGCGATGAACCCCGCGGGGCTCAAGACGAACATCAAGGACCTGATCCTCGGTGGCACGCTGATCGTCAACACCGGTGCGTTCACCGAGGCGAACCTCAAGAAGGCCGCCTACCAGACCAACCCGCTCGAGGACGGCTCGCTCGACAAGTTCAAGGTCCACTCGGTCGACATCAGCCACCTGACCAACGTGGCGCTCGAGAGCGGACCGTTGTCGAACAAGGAGAAGGCGCGCGCGAAGAACTTCTTCGCCCTCGGCCTCGTGTTCTGGATGTACGGCCGCGAGCTCGAGCCCGAGATCCGGCGCATCCACCAGCAGTTCGCGAAGAAGCCGGAGTTTGGCGAGGCCAACGTGCAGGTGCTGAAGGCCGGCTACCACTTCGGCGAGACCGCCGAGGTGTTCCAGACGGTCTACAAGGTTCCGCCCGCGCACTTCAAGCCGGGCATGTACCGCAACATCACGGGCAACGAGGCGATCGCGCTCGGGCTCGTCGTCGGCGCGGAGCTCGCCGGCAAGAAGCTGTTCTACTCCGGCTATCCGATCACGCCGGCCTCGTCGATCCTGCACTCGCTCGCGAAGTATAAGAACTTCGGGACGCTGACGTTCCAGGCCGAGGACGAGATCGCGGCGATGGGCGCGGCGCTCGGCGCGGCGTATGGCGGATCGATCGCGGTGACCGCGTCGTCGGGCCCGGGCATCGCGCTCAAGGCCGAGGCGATGGGGCTCGGCGTGATGACCGAGCTGCCGGTCGTCATCCTCAACATCCAGCGCGGCGGCCCGTCCACGGGCTTGCCCACGAAGACCGAGCAGAGCGATCTGCTGCAGTCGCTGTACGGCCGCAACGGCGAGTCTCCGCTGCCGGTACTCGCGGCAAAGAGCCCGGGCGATACGTTCTACTGCGCGATCGAGGCGGTGAAGATCGCGACGAAGTACATGGTCCCGGTGATCCTGCTGTCCGATGGCTACCTCGCCAACGGCAGCGAACCGTGGCTGCTACCGAACCTCGAGGCGCTGCCGCGGTTCGATGTCACGCACCGCACCGATCCGACCAACTACTTCGTCTACGAACGCGACCCCAAGACGCTCGCGCGCGCGTGGGTGATCCCGGGAACCCCGGGCATGGAGCACCGGATCGGCGGCATCGAGAAGGATGCGCTGACCGGCAACATCTCCTACGCCCCGGAGAACCACGAGAAGCAGACCCACCTCCGTCAGGACAAGGTCGATCGCGTGGCGCAGGAGATCGGCGAGCTCGATCTCTCCGGCCCCGAATCGGGCGACGTGCTGATCATCGGCTGGGGCGGCACCTACGGCGCGCTTCGTCAGGCGCAGCAGGGGCTCGCGAATCAAGGCAAGTCGGTATCGCACGCGCATCTGCGCTGGCTGTCGCCGCTCGAGCCCGGGCTCGAGAAGATCATCAAGAACTTCAAGCGCGTGATCGTCGCCGAGCTCAACATGGGCCAGCTCCGCGGGGTGCTCCGCGCCAGGTTCCTGATCGACATGATCGGGCTCAACAAGATCCAGGGGATGCCGTTCAAGGTCTCGGAGGTCACGGAGGCGATCGAGCGCGAGCTCGGAATCGCTCCGGGTACGACGCCCACCGTTGTTCCCGCCTCGGACGCTCTCCCCACGGCGAACGCGTAAAGGAAGTCATGAGCGAAGCAGTCAAGCTGAAGCTGTCCAAGAAGGACCTCGAGACTGACCAGGACGTTCGCTGGTGCCCGGGGTGTGGTGACTACGCGATCCTCGCCACCGTGCAGCGCACGCTCGCGAACCTCGGCATCAAGCGCGAGAACACGGTGTTCATCTCGGGCATCGGCTGCTCGAGCCGGTTCCCGTACTACATGAACACGTTCGGGTTCCACACCATCCACGGGCGCGCGCCGACGGTCGCGAGTGGTCTCAAGATCACGCGGCCCGAGCTCGATGTCTGGGTGATCACCGGCGATGGCGATGGGCTCTCGATCGGTGGCAACCACATGGTCCACGTCCTTCGTCGGAACATGGATCTCAAGATCATCCTGTTCAACAACCAGATCTACGGGCTGACGAAGGGCCAGTACTCGCCGACCTCGTCGCTCGGCACGCGCGCGCCGTCGACGCCGTCGGGATCGATCGATCACCCGCTGAACCCGATCTCGCTCGCGCTCGGCTCGGGTGCGACGTTCGTGGCTCGCGCCGCGGATACCGATGCCAAGCTCACCGGCTCGATCCTCGAGCGCGCGTACGCCCACAAGGGCGCCGTGTTCATCGAGATGCTGCAGAACTGCCCGGTGTTCAACGATGGCGTGTGGGAAGGCGTCAAGGACGACGCGGCGAACAAGCAGATCCTGCTCGCCGATGGCAAGCCGCTGCTGTTCGCGGGTGGCACCAAGGGCATCAAGGTGACGCCGCAGCTCATGCCGCAGATCGTCGACGTCGGTGATGGTCCAGGTCAGACACCGCTCGGCGAGATCGTCGTGCACACTGAGATGGGCTCGCCGCTGTATGCGCACCTGCTCGCGCAGCTGGTGCAACCGGAGTTCCCGATGCCGATGGGCGTTCTGTATCGCGCCAACAAGCCGACCTACGATGCGCTCGCGAACCAGCAGATGGAAGATGCGAAGGCAAAGCTTGGCCTCGGTGATCTGAACAAGCTCATGTTCTCGGGGATGACGTGGGAAGTCGGGGCCGACGGTACGCGGCACTAGCCGTCGCGCTGGTGGCCAGTGCGTGCACCGCGGGTGCACCGCCGGGCTTCAGTGGGGCGAAGGGAGACCGCTGGTCGTTCCCGCTGGTCGGGCCGTACGAGGATGGGCTGCTGCTCACGCCGGTGTCGTTCGACGGCCATGGACCGTACCTGTTCGCGATCGATCCCGATGCGAACGTCACCGCCGTCGACGAGCAGGTGATCAAGGAAGGCGGATTTCGTACGTTCCAGGGCCCGCACCAGCTGGACGAATCCGATAACCAGCAGATCCGGTTCTACGCCGAGGTCAGCGGAGTCGAGGTCGGGACGCTGATCGTCGAGCGGCGGACCGTGATGATCGTCAAGCGCGGCACGTTCGATCGCGAAGGCCGGCGGATCTACGGCGTGCTCGGCCGCGACTTCGTTCCCGACTCGCTGGTGTTCGGCTTCGATCGCGATCAAGGCGTCGGCCAGCTCGTCGTGGCGAAGTCGTTCCAGCCGCCGCCGGGCGCGATCCGGATCGGCCTGGAGTTGGTGCCGGGGAACCTGCCGAACATCGAGGTGCAGCCGGTCGCCCGCCGGCTAGTCAAGGCCACGATCAACGGCGAGACCTTCGCGCTGCACGTCGATCTGGGAGCGGAGATCTCGAGCCTGCGCGAGAGCGCGTGGGACAAGGCCAAGCTCACATCACAGGCCGTGCACACCGGGCAGATCGACGAGGTCGGCATGCCGCACAAGATCGAGAAGGTCGGTATCGGGCAGCCGGTCACGGTCGCGGGCATCACCGTCGACAAGGTCACGTTCGCGCCCTACGAGGACAAGCGCTGGAGCGAGACCCAGCTGACCGGAACGCTCGGCCTCGACTTCTTCCGGGGCTACAACGTGTGGCTGCACTGGGACCAGAAGGCGCTGTACCTGGTCCAGCGCGCGCCGGTCCCGCTGTCGACGCGGATCGGGCGCTGGGAGAGCGGCGCGCTCGGCAAGTGTCCGCACGAGGGCTGTGTGGAGGCGAAGATCATCGATCCGTTGGCGGGCAAGCAGCTCGCACCGGGTGCGACGCATCCAGGCGTGGTGCTGTCGGTGACGCGCGATGCGCCAGCGGGCGGGATGGAGCTCGAGGTCGTGCTCGAAGCGAAGGATCGCCCCGAGCTGCCGAGGCTCGTCGTCAACCTCTCGCCAAACGGCGAGCGGGTGATGGAGCACCTCAAGGGCGAGTGGCTCGGTGCGGTGCTGACCGTCGTCGATGCCGGGCCGTTCGCGCGCGAGTGCCGCGGTGCCACCGGTTGCGTCGACCTGATCGTTCGCTGAGCTTGGAACGCCCGATCCAGGCGATCTAGGCGGCGCTGATCTTCAGATACAAGTGGCCGTCCTCCGAGCGGGATGCGTCGACCACGGCGTGATCGGCGCGGTGGAAGCCGCGGAACGTGTGTTCGATCCGGACGCTGGCGCCGGGTGCGAGCTCGTGAACGCGCTGCGCGAGATCCCGGGACGTTCCGGCGACATCCCGGAAGTAGTCGCGTCCAAGCGCGCGCCAGCGCTGGATTCCGGAGCGTGCGGCTTCCGGCTGGTTGTAGCGGACGATGCGCCCCGCGGGGTCGAGGCACACCACGCCGAACGGAAGGTGGTCGAGCGCGTCGTCGTCGAGGTCATCCAGGGTGAACAGGCCGCTCATGACGATTGGAGCAGGTCCCCGGGCCAGAAGTTACACCCCACTCGGCTTGACGGCAGCCGGGAGCGGGGCAAGATCGCCGGCCATGTCCCACGTCGTCAGTGCCGAGAACGTCGAACGTACGATCACCGCCTTCACGCGCCTCGATCAACGCGGGGACAAGAAGGCGATGAACAAGCTCGCGCAACGACTGCAGAAGGAGCAGCCGTTCCTGCTGCAGAGCGCCGCCGCCGTGCGCACCGAGCATGGGGATGCGGTCGGCGAGGCCGCGGTGTTCTACGCCACGCTGGTGTGGGCGATGTTCGATCGCGGTCAGGAGGGAACGCTCCCGCGGCTCACCGCGCAGAACCTCTCCGATGCCGATCGCGTGGTCTCCGAGGCGCTGTCTACCGTCGAGGGTCTCGCGGACAAGCCGGTGCACGAGCGCGTCGCGCCGGCGCTGGTCGCCGCGCAACCCCACATCTACGCGAAGCTCGCCGAGCTGCTCGCCGAGGATGTGAAGGAAGCGGCGATGACGCAGGAGACGGCGCAGACGATCGTCAAGCCGACCGAGGTCGTGATCGAGGCGTTCGATGCAGCGATGGCGGGGCGGCGTCCCGGCGAGCGACAGGGGACCGTGGTCGTCAGCGACAAGACCGGCCGCAACGAGCCGTGCCCGTGTGGATCGGGCAAGAAGTACAAGAAGTGCCACGGCGAAGCGGCCTGACCGCGCGCGGGCTCAGCCAAGGCCCTCGACGTTGCTGACGTCGTGGTTGGGCGCTCAGCCGAGGCCTTCGACCTTGATCCACGGCCCGGCGGTGTAGGGGAACGATTGGTCGAAGTGGACGTGTGCGACGTACCACAGCGTCACGTCGTCACCATCGAGCGCTTCGTCGCCGACGTACGCGGCCGGGAACGTCTGACCGCCGGCGGTGTTGCGCGGCGAAAACGGCGCCCACTCGCCATCGTGATAGCGAATCGCGAACACCTCGGCGTCATCCCAGCTGTGCGGGCGGATGTTGATCGAGGAGCCCGAGCCGACGTCGACCTGGCGCCACACGTTGCCGTTCGGATCGGCCTCGCCGGAGTGCGGGAACCAGCCCTCGGTCTCGACGCGCTGCCAGCGGCGATCTTCGAACCGCTCGAACGCATCGTCGCGCGCACCGTCGAGATCGAAGTCGAACCGCCAGTGCGGATGATAGGTGTGCTGATCGTGAATGCCGGGGCCGTAGATCGTGAGCCACGGCGAGAGCCGGCCGTCGTCGTGGAACCGCCACAGCTGCGTGTACTGGTACGGCCCGGCCTGGAACGCCGCGGATAGCTCGACGCCGCCGCGGAACGTCTGCACGCGGACCGGACCCTGCAGCGTGCGCGTGCCGAGTGGCACCCACCACGGACCGTGCGCCTCGGCGGAGTCGGTCTCGATGTCGAGCGACTCGCGCTGATGATCGACGGTGACGTACGGCAGCGAGCCTTCCCACAGCACGCGGCGGCCCTTGAAGTCGGCGAGGTAGATCATGATCCCCGCGGACTCGGTGAGCCGCCAGTGGAACTTCCAGTTGGCCTCGTTGATCACGTTCGACATCAGAACAGCTCCGCGGGAACGACCTGGATCACGGCGTTGTCGAGCAGGTCGACGATCGCGACCACGGTGGAGTGACCATCCGAGCGACCGAACACCACGGCGGCCGACCGGCGCGCATAGGAGATGTCCTCGGCGTTTCGCCCCCAGTAGTGCATCGTGGACTGCGGCGACTCGCCGAGCGTGAGCTTGCTGCGCACGCGCTCGTCGGTCATCGCGATCGAGACGGCGAGCGCCTCCTCATCGCGTGACAGCATCGGCTGCGCCTTGGTGAGCTCGAGATGCGCGACCACGCCGGCATCCAGATCGATGCACGCATCGACGCAGCGATCGGTGGCGTAGTCATAGGCGACCACGCGTGCGAGTCGGTGACCTGCCATCCAGTGCGGCGGCTTGACGACCAGCGGCTCGGTGCAGATCACGCGGTAGCGGCCGACCTTGGCCATCGAGCCCAGCCGGCGATCCTCGGTGAGCGTGCGGAGCGCATCTGCCACCTCGCCCTGGGTCAGCGGGTCAAACAGCGTGGGATCGGAGGCGGCAATGTCTGGCGACGTTCGCCCACCTGCAGCCTTGGAGGGTGGTTTGGCAGGTGGTTTCGAGGCAGATTTTGCCTTCGTTTTCGAGGTCTTGGCTGCCTTCACACCCTTCTTAGCAGACCCCATGCGCGGACTATACACGCGTTTAGATCCGTTCCTTGGGTGGGGCGTGTAATTGGGCATGCGGATGCGAATGCTCACGGCCTCCCTCCTGTTTGCCACGGGTTGCTCGGTCGCCTCGGCGGACCAGCTCGCGGCTCCCCAGTCCGGCACCGGGCCGCGCACGGCCCTGGCGATCGCGCCGGCGAAGATCCGTGCGCCGTACGACGTACAGATCATGCGCGAGAACGGCGAGACCTTGCCGACCTACGCGCTGAAGGATCGGTTCTACGTCCAGGGCAACGCGAACGAGCGCTACATCATCCGCGTCACCAATCCGACAGCAAATCGGATCGAGGCCGTGGTCTCGGTCGATGGCCTCGATGTGGTCGATGGCGAGAACGGCGACGTCCGCAAGCGCGGCTACGTGGTGCCGCCGTACGGCGAGACCCGGATCGAAGGCTTCCGCACCTCGCAGGCCGATGTCGCCACGTTCCGGTTCTCGGCCGTCAGCGACTCGTACGCGGGCAAGAAGGGCAAGGCGCGCAACGTCGGTGTGATCGCCGTCGCGCTGTTCGAGGAGCAGGCCGCCGCGCAGATCATCGCCCCCGAGATCGTGCAGCCGAACTATCGCCCGCCCTACGACTACGAGGCTGACGTAGATGCGAGCCGCGGAGCTCCGTCGCGCCCGACCGCGCAGAACAGCAAGCAGGCCGGCAAGGCCGGCTACGCCGCGGCCGATCGCGCGCAGCCCCGGCGAGATGCACCGAACACCACCGCGACCGCACCGTCGACACCACCGCCGTCTCCGCGCGGTGGCTCCCCCGCCGGCGCGCGCGTGAAGGCGTTCGGTGATGACGCCGAGGCAAGTGGGGCCGGCGAGGGCACCTACCAGCCGGCGCCGCGCAACGTCGAGCAGCAGAGCCGGCCGGGGCTCGGCACCGAGTTCGGCGAGCAGCGCACCTCGGCGGCGACGTTCACCCGGTTCGTCCGCGCCGCGGGTCGCCCGGTCGCGATCGCCGAGCTTCGCTATAACGACGCCGCGGGCCTGACCGCACTCGGCATCCTGGTCTCGCCGCTGCCGGATGAAGGCGAGATCATGACCCGCGAGACCGCCGATCCATTCCCTGGCGACGGCCGGTACGCTCGCGCCCCGCGCTGAGCTCTCCGCTCGATTCCCTGCAAGACCCCGTCGCGACGGGGCCTTCGTCAGTCACGGGACAGGAACCGACGGCTTGGTCGGATCGAGCTCGCAGTCGTCAAACGGGTTCTTGATGTTGTTGATGCAGAGCTTGATGCGGACCAGCGCGCACAGCACGACCTCGGTCTTGCCGTCGAACACGAGCTGCACCTTGCCGTCCTTGTAGCCCTGCTGGTGGCAGCGGAGATCGAGCTTGCTGCCGAGCGGCTCCTCGATCTGGGTGCCCCCGGGTCCGCGGTAGGTGTTACCGGCGTAGAGGTTCGCTCCTTCGGGCTTGGTCAGCACCTGGATCATGATCGTGCCGCGGTGATTCGGCGTATCGGGGAGCACGTTGGTGGCGGCATCGCGTCGAATCCGGCCCATCCCCGCGTCGCTGCGGACCACGACGATGTCGTCGGAGGCATCGACCACACCGGCGTCCGCGCCCATCAGCTCCACGGCAGCGTCGGGCTGGATCATCGCGACCACCGCGGCATCGGGAGCACTCGCCGCATCGCGCTCCGGCGTGGTGATCGCAACACCGGCATCCGCGGTCGCGGGGCTCCTCGCGTTGCGCTTCATCATCAGGAGCACCGCGGTGGTGGCGCCGCCCGCGATCAGCAAGAACATCACGAACAGCGGCCACGCGCTGCGGCGCCTGGGAGCATCGGTGTCGTCGAGGACGTGCTCGAACGTGTGCGGCTTCTCGCTCGCGGTGAACTCGGGCTCGTTCTTGAGCCGGCGGCCGGTCGGCGAGTGCGAGCGCGACGGGATCGGGCTGTGTGCGCCCGCGATCGGGAGCTCGAGGTGCGGACTGCCGGGTCCGTGTGGCAGATCGGCACCCGGCGGCAGCGGCGCGAGCGCATATACCGGGCTGCCGGTGATGCTCTGCCCGATCACGGTGTGGACCTTCTCGAGCGCATCGAGGAACTCGCCCATCGTCTGATAGCGCTGCTCGCGCTTCTTCTCGAGCGAGGTCATCACCACGAGCTCGAGCTCGGGTGGGATGTTCAGATCCGGGCGGACCTTGCTCGGCGGCTCCGCCGGATCGAGCATCTGCATCGCGAGCGTGCGGACCATGCTGTCGCCGCGGTGCGGGACCTTGCCGCAGATCATCTCGTAGAGGATCACGCCGAGCGCGTAGATATCGGCGCGGCCATCGGTGTCGCTGCGACCGGCGGCCTGCTCCGGGGCCATGTACTCCGGCGTGCCGAACACCGAGCCGGCGCGGGTCAGCCGTGGCTCTGCGGCGGAGCCCGGCACCGGCGCCACCTTCGCGATGCCGAAATCGACGATCTTCACGAAGTCGGTGCGGCCGTCGCGATCGAGGAGGAACACGTTCTCGGGCTTGAGATCGCGGTGGACGATGCCCTTGTCGTGGGCAGCGCCGAGCGCGCGCGCGACCTGTGCGGCGATCTTCACCGCGCGGAGGGGAGGGAACGGAGCGGAGTTGCGGATCGCGGCGCCGAGCGTCTGGCCGTCGACGAACTCCATCACCGAGTAGGTCATGCCGTCGGGCGTGGTGCCGAAGTCGGTGACGTCGACGATGTTGGGGTGACCGATCCGCGACGCGGCCTTCGCCTCCTGGACGAACCGACGGATCGTCGCGGCATCGCGCATGACCTCGCGCTTCAACACCTTGATCGCGAGCGGCCGCTCGATCACGGAGTGGCGCGCCGAGAACACCACGCCCATGCCGCCCTCGCCGATCTTCTTCACGACGTAGTAGCGGCCGTCGAGCGTCTGCCCGACGAGCTTGTCGTACTCGTTGTCGCGCGGCGTGCGGTACGCCTCGAGTGCATCGGCGGTGCTGTCGCTCGCCGACATGTGGCGGATCTTTGGCGCGTCGGAGTTGCTCGGCACCGCGCGAGCGTGGGTCGACGTGATCTCCTGGGTGGGTGCGTGATGCGGTCCACCCGCCGTGGAGGGCGTCAGCGGAAACGTGCCGCGGCGCTGCTCGAGGGCGGTCTTGTGGGAGGCGGCCGCTTCGGGGTCGACGCTGTGTGGGGCCACAGCCGGCATCGCCACCGACAGCATCGTCTGCTTGTCCGCCGTGCTCTGCGCGGTGACGAGCGGCGAGCGATCGTACGGACAGAACCCCGGCTCAGGAAACGGCCGGGTGCACGCGGGACACTGATACAGCACTCACCGTCCCGATCGCGCATCTTCGTAGATCACCGCGCCGTCCGCGGTGACCAGCTTGTAGTAGACGAAGATCTCGTTGTCGGCGGCGATGGCGACCACGTTGGTGCCATTGAACGGCATCGCGGCGACCGCGCGGCCGAACTGCTGATCGCTCTGGGGCTGTGCGTCGTAGATCGTGGCGGCAGCGTTCTCGTTGATGCCGGCGGTGATGTCGAGCGGGAACAGCTTCACGACGCCGGCATTGGTGTCCTCGACGATCGTCGTGGGATAGCCCGCGATCACGTACTTCTTGGCGCCGTTGTCGAGGATCGCGGCGGTGCGGAGGTCCGCGATCGTGATCGTCGCACCGAGCGCAGCAAACGTCTTCGCGGTCGGATTGATCGAGTAGGAGCCGAGGAAGCTCTCGGTGTTGCCGAGGTCCTTGTGACCGACGACGACGAAGTGCGTCGGATCGACCATCAGGATCTGCGAGCCCTTGCCCGGCGTGAACGCCGTGGCGATCGACACCGCTCCGGCGAGGGGTGCCTGCACGCCACCGACGCACGTGCCGATCGGGGGCGCACCGTTGAACACGCTGCCCGGATAGAGCAGCAGCTTGCCGGTGCCGCCGGCGGTGGTGCCCCACACGACGACGTCGTCATGGGTCGCGGAGGTGACGCGGGTGGCACCGAGGCCGCGGATCGTGACCGGTGCGGCCGCCTCGTCGACGAGCTGACACTTCGGCTGCGGGTTCGGAGCAGGAACCGCGAGAAACGCTCCATAGACCGCATCGCCCGCGGCGACCAGCACCTGCGGTGGCGTCGACAGCATCGGCTGATCCGCACGCGGCGGTGGGATCACGTAGGTCGCGGCGTCGGGCTGCATCGGACCGAACACCTGACGAGCGATCAGGCCACCCGTGCCGGTCAGCACGGCGATGCTCTGGCCGCCGGAGTTCACCACGAGCGACACCTCGTCGGTGGTGGGGTCCGCGAGCAGGATCGGCTGCAGATCGAGGTTACCGATGCCGAACTGCGTGTTCAGCTTCAGCGCGGTGGGCGCGAGAGCGGAGCTGCCGTTCGCGGAGTAGACGAGCTCGGTGTACTGCGCCTGCCCGGCGCCGATCACGACGAGCTTGCCGCCGTTGGAGCTCTTCTGACCGCGTTGGATCGCAACGCCGTAGTCGGTGGAGTCGCTGTTCGGCTTTCCGGTCGACGACACCCAGGTACTACCCTCGAGATCGTCGAACTCGGTCCACTTACATCCGACGGCGGTGCTGAGCACGAGGGCACAGCCGGTCATGAACAGGGTGCGCATTACCAACGAGCCTCCATGCCGAGACCCGCATAGCCGGGACCGACCTGCGGTGAGAGCGCGAGCGCGCGGACGTCGATCAATGCGGTCGACGGTGCGCCCTTGTCGCGGAACGTGTAGTAGACGGCGGTGAGTGCCGTGATGCCGGCGACCAGGAACGTGGCGTCCGCGGCGATCGCGAAGATCTTGCCCTTGGTGAACCGCGGATCATTCGAGTCGACCGGCGGGTTGCCGCGCGCGATGCCGTCCTTCAGCTGGTCGCGGTACTTGTTCGCCTGCAGACCGAGGAAGATGCCGGTGCCGCCGAAGGCTCCGGCGAGAACGTAGGCGACCACCGCGTCGCTGCGACTCGGCTGCGGAGCGAGGCCGACCTTGATCGCCATCTCGGTCTTCGCCTGGATCGTGACCCGGCGGCTGTACGACTTGAAGCCGGGCCGGGTGACGGTCACGACGTGATCGCCTTGCTGCATCGCCTTCAGGCACGGGCCGCGTTCGCACGCTACCGCGCCGTCGATGTAGACCGTGGAGTCCTCGATGCCGAGGCCGATCACGTTGATCTTGCCGACCGGCGCGCCCTTCAGCGTGGCCTTGACCGCGTGGGTCTCACCGGCGATCACCTCGACCTCTTCCTTGTACTCGTCGTAGCCCTCGGTGCTGATCCAGAACGTGTGCTTGCCGGGCTTGATGTTCTGCGAGAGCGGCGTCTTGCCGATGGCGCCGATCGACTTGTCGTCGATGAAGATCTCCGCGCCGGGGACGTTCGAGCTGATCTCGACCCAGCCGAGGTAATCCTCCTGCGCCATCACCGCGGAGAGCACGAACAGCTTGCTCGGGTCGGCGGAGATCGTCTTCTCGGCGACCTTGTAGCCGCGCTTCTCGATGATGATCTTGTGCTCGCCGTCGAGCGAGCCGGACCACGGCGTGGTCGCCAGCGGGCCCTTCTTCTTGTCATCGAGGTAGATCGAAGCGTTCGAAGGATCACTCTCGACGACGATCAGGCCGCGCACCTTCACGTCACCGAGCTGCTGGACCTCGACAGAGGGCGCCTTCTGCGGCGCGGCGTTGGCCGGGTTGTCCTTCAGCCGCTTGATCTCGGCCTCGAGGACGCCGATCGCCTTCTCGACCTTCGCCTTGTCGGAGGCCTGCGGATCCTCCGCGAGGTACTTCTTGTAGTACTCGACGGCCTTGCCGTACGACACCGGATCGCTCGCCGTCTTGCCCTTCATGTGGAAGGCCGCGCCGACGTTGTAGAGGAACTGCGGGAACGGACGCGCGGCATAGGCATCCTGAAAGCCCTGCGCCGCGTCGTCATATTTTCCCTGCAGATACAGGATCTGTGCACTGTCGAAGGCCGACTGCGCCTTCTTCAACGCATCGGCGTTCTGCGCGTGCGCGGGCGCAGGCGCCATCATCAAGATCGCGGCGCAAATTCCAACCCAAACCGCGAACACTACGCGTGATTTCATTAGTCTCTCCCCGAGGCCGAAAAGCATATCACGTGCTGACAAACCGCACGTTCTTGCCGGCGGGCTCGCGTGTCGTACGGCAGCCGTTGGCCGGAGCTTCCTCGTCGGCGTGACCAATCACCAGGCCGAACAGCACGACGTCGGTCGGCTCGATCGGCAGCCGGGCGCGCAGGGGCTCGGGATAGGCGGCGATCGATGCCATCGCGCAGGTATCGAGGCCCAGGCTGGTGGCAGCCGTCAGCACGAAACCGAGCCAGACCCCGACGTCGACATAGGCATACGGACCGAGACGCCGATCACAGGACACGACCGCCAGGTGCGGCGCGTCGAACAGCGCGTAGTTGCGGAGCCAGGCATCGTAGCGGCCGGCCTTGTCTTCGCGGGCCACGCCCATCGCCCGGTACAGCGCCGCCCCGCACGCGATCCGATGCTCCTTGTAGGGCGACGGATAATCGAGCGGAAACGCGATCTCCGGGTGGGGCAGGCCCGAGCGCGCCGCGGACTGAAGCAACGTCGCCAGCTCGCCGGTCACCGGAGGCTCGGTGATCGCGACCCGCCACGGCTGCACGTTGCACCAGCTCGGTGCGTGCTGCGCCGCCTCGAATAGCCGCTCGAGGGTGGCGTGCGGGACCGGGTCGGGGCGGTACGCGCGCTTGCTGCGGCGCTCGGCCCAGGCGGTCTCGAGCGCGGCCAGCGAGTCGGTCACTTCGGCCTCACCAGCGTCTTGAACCGGTAGATCCCGGTGGTGTGGCCGTCGGAGAACCCGATTCCGACCCCGTAGTTCCCGACGAGGTGCATGTCCTGGATGATGATGTCGGCCGCCACCGTCGCTGGATCGAGCAGCCGCTCGCCGGTCTGCTCGGACTGGCAGTTGGCGCAGGTGCAGCGCAGCCGCAGCTCGCGGGCGCCCCATAGGTCCTCGCCGCCCTCTTCCCAGACGAACCGCACCTCGGGCTTGCCGAGACCGATGATCTCGAGTGGGATGGCCATGGGCGATTGATACCAGGTCCTGCGTGGTATGAGGCCCTCGTGCCGTCTCCTCCGCGCCAGCGCCGTGCGCTCTCGATGCCGCGCGTGCCCGGCAAGATCTTCGCGGATGGTCCGCGCGAGCTCGCCGAAGCCCTGGTTGCATCGCTGCGAGCGCCCTCGGAGCACCACGAGATCTCCGAGACCCTGACGCATGGATTTCACTCGTATCCGGCGCGCCTCCATCCGGCGACCGCACGCGTGCTCGCCGAGCTGCTGGCGCACCATTCGCCCAAGAACACCGTCCTCGTCGATCCGTTCTGTGGCTCGGGGACCACGCTGGTCGAGGCGCGCGCGGCCGGCATGCGCGCGGTCGGCACCGATCTCAATCCCCTCGCGGTGCTCGTCGCACGGGCGAAGACCTGGACCGTGCCGCAGCGGCAGCGCAATGCGATGCGCGACCTCGGCCACGAGATCGCCGGTCAGGCCCTCGCCGCCGGCAAGGCCGCACGTCGCTCGGGCGCCGAGCCTGCACCGCAGCGCAAGCCGAAGGGCTTCGATCCCAACGCGCGCAATCGCCGGCTGGCCTCGTGGTTCGCGCCGCACGTGCGCCGCGAGCTCGAGCTGATCGCGATGACGATCGAGGACCATCGCGAGGACGATGCCGAGATCGCAGACGTCCTCACCGCGTGCCTTTCGGCGATCCTCTACAAGGTCTCGTCGCGCGCCTCGGATACCGACACCACGTGGGTGCCGAAGAACGTCCCGCGCGGCGCGGCCTCGCGCCACTTCGCGCAGCGCGTGGATCTCCTGCACGCCGGCCTCTCGGACCTCGGCCGCGCCGGTGGTCCTCCCGACGTGTTCGAGGCGGATGCGCGCCGGCTCCACGAGCACGTTCCCGATGGCTCGGCGGCGGCGGTCCTCACGTCGCCGCCGTACGCGGGCACCTACGACTACGCCGAGCATCAGCGCCTGCGGTTCGACTTTCTGGGGCTCCGTCACCGCGCGCTCGACGAGGGCGAGATCGGCTCGCGCCGCAGCTTCGACGCCGCCGGTCCGGTCGCCGAGCGCGCCTGGCACGACGCCCTGACCAACTCGCTGCGCTCGATTTCGCGTGCGCTCTCCCCCGGTGGCTATGCCGCGGTGGTCATCGGAGATTCCTGGGCGGGCGGCCGCGCGATGTACGCGCTCGACGACGTTCGCAGCTCGATCACCGACGAGCTCGGCGTCGCGGCCTGGGCATCCCAGCTCCGGCCGATGCTCGGGACCGGCGAGCGGCGCGCCTTCGAGGGCCGCGCCAAGGCCGAGCACGTGATCCTGCTCCGACGAAACTGATTTGCAGGGCCTCCGGGGGGAGCGAGAACTTCATGGCACCTCGGTGACTGCGCGTGCGCGGTGCGAGAACGCGAGAACGCGAACACGCCATGGGCTGCTGCAGGGACAGGCGCCGGCCCCTCGCTCTCCGACGTCGCTTTGTTCGCCGATGGGTGGCTCGTGTTTGACGTCTCGCTCTCCGACCACCGTACGATCCTCATCGACGTCGCCACGCGGGCCGATGTCGTCGGCTAGCGAGTTCGCGAGACCCCAGTCGGTTTGAAGGTCGGCGATGCCGACGCAGGCGTGATGCTCGGTGCGCCGCCCGCCGGGACGTATGCTTGAAAGGCGCCGTAGCCGCCGCCGCCTCCGCCGGGTAATGCCATGCTGGTGCTGGGCTTACCGCCGGCTCCAGCCGCACCATCACGCCATCCACCGAAGCCGCCTGCGCCTTCGCCATTTTGTGCAGGACCACCCCGTCCCCCACTGCGGTCTCCGTCCTGACCCGGTGCTCCCTGAATGTCGTCTGCGCTCAAACCGGCTCCGCCGCCGCCGCCGTTTGCGAACAATTCGCCGGTCACGATGACTCGCAGGCCTTCGAGCACTACGTAACCACCTGAGCCGCCACCGGCTCCGGGCCATCGAATCGCGGCACCGAGGAAGGCGCCGACGACTCCGCCAGGGCCCCCGCCACCACCGGCGTGCACCACTCCACTGACGGAGACAGTTCCGCGACACGAGATCAGGGTGGCAGCACCTCCGCCTCCACCGGTTGCAGTCCTGAGCTGTGTGGCCATCGCGGCGCCGCTCTTCGCCCCGCCGACGAGTGCGGACAACGATGCTGGATCCGGCATCAATGCGCCTCCGTTCGAAGCACCGCCAAAGGCACTCGTTGTGCCGCCAGCTGCACCCGCGGACTGAAATCCGGCACCTCCACCGCCCTTTGGATCGGCGATCGTTGGATCGGGCATTCCGCCAGACACCGTGCTGACGCCCGGCCCGTTCACGATTCCGTTGGCGCTAATGTCGAGCGTTCCAGCCACCTCCAGTGGCCCGTCGGCGACGAGGGCGAGCGCACGCGCTCCGGTCACGTTAAGCGTGCTTCCTGAGGCGATCGTGATGTCACCGTAGTGAACGACGCAAACCTCGGCTGCCCCGGTCTGAGGAACCACGCCACCGGTGCAGTTCGAGTTGAGGTTCGTATCGAATGTGCCCGAGCTCGTAATCTGAAGCGCTGGGATGGTCGCCGTGACGTCGCAGACGTCAGGGAGATACTTCGGCTCGAGATACGAGCAATGTGCGGTTGGCGAGGTGGTGCAACCGGCTGTGCATGCCTGCGTGCTCGCAACGGTTCCATCCGCGCCACACGTCACCAGAGAGCCGCTCGCACAGCCAGCTCCTAGCGGTGCACAGGCGTTGCACTTGAACGTGGTCGGATTGCATCCGTGAGTGCAGGCGTCGGACTGAAAACTGTCGCCCGTCGCATTGCAGCTGATTGATTCGGAGCCTCGGCAGGCAACCGCCTCTCCAGCGGTGCAGGCTGCAGCGATACACGTGTCCGGGGTGCCGGCGACGGCGCCATCCGCATCGCAGAACGGAAATTCTGGCGAGCTGCAGACGCCGTCATTGCAGTTTTTTGGGTTCTTCGAGACGCAACCGAAGAGCCCGACGACACACACGAGAAGCACGACACCCTTTGATACCGGCACGGCGTCACTCTACCTGGACCGACACCACGTGAACTACTGGACGTACCGCGCGCACCACATGGACGTTCGACCGCGTGCGGTAGTGGTTCGAAGTGTAGGGCGGGCCGATGGGGGATGGGGCAGGACGGCTCGGGGCCGGCCGGCCGGAGCTATCGGGCCTCACCCGAAACAGGTGCAGTGAGCGAAGTCGCAAAGATCATCGTGGCGACGGCGCCTGGATCCGGTGTACGAACGCCCCCATGGGGAACCTCCGCGCCGTCTTTTCTGTCGCCCTGCTATCTCTCGCTGCCTGCGGTGGTGATGGTGGGAGCGCGAAGCCCGATGCTCCGATCATTCACCTCGACGCTGCGATCGATGCGGTCCCGGACGCGCCGCCGCCGCCGGATGCGCGGGTCTACGACTTCTCGTGTCTCAACAACACCGCTCCGACGACGGCCAGCGCCATGGTGACCGTCTCTGGCACGGCGAACGAGTTCTCTGGCATGTCGGTCGCTCCGGCGGCAGGTGTGAGCCTCGAGGCGCACGCGGTCTCCGGCGATGCTCCGCTCGGAATGTCCGGGCCCACGACGGCCAGCGGTGCGTATTCGATCGGGCCGATTCAAGGCGTCACCCCCGTCAATGCGTACCTGAAGGCGACCAAGACCGGTGCGCGGCCCACGCTCGTGTATCCGCCCCAGCCGATCGTTGCCGATCTGGGAATGGTTCCGACCTTGATGCTCACGGACACTCTGTTGATGCAGCTGCTGGGGTTCATTCCCGGTGGCGCACCTCAGGATGCGGCCAAGGGCTTGCTTGTCGTCGGCGTGCTGGATTGCGCCAACGCATCGATCGACGGGGCGACCGTGGTGGTGAAGCAGAACGATGTCGCGGTGGGCACCGTCCTCGATATTTCCCAGGCCATGGCTGGAGCGTCGTTCGTGATCAACGTGCCTGCGGGCGACACCCTCGTAACTGCCACCTACAAGGGCATGACGCTCCGCGCGCACACCGTGAAGAGTGTCGCGGGAACGGATACGTTTACCGGTATCCGCCCCGGTTTCTAGTCTGCCCACGGTCTTCCTCGAGACCACCGGTGATCGCCACGTGCAGATCGTCGGTGGACTGACGGCTCTCGAGCGACGCGTCCGCGAGGTCGCGAAGCAGGGTGCGAGGCGCGCGATTGTCGCTGCAGCCCCGGTGGAGATCCGGCGGCCGCTGCCGATCCCCGTCGAGTTCGTGCCACCGGGGACGCCGGCGCCCGAGGGAGCGCGCGTGGAGCGCGCCGATGTGATCGCGGGCGTCGAGCTCACCGATGACGCGGCCACGCGCGATCGCGCCGAGTGGGCGCTGATCCGCGGCATGAACAAGTCCTACGAGGGACCGGTCGATGCGCTGATCAACTGGCGGTTCTCGATGCGGCTCACGCGGTGGCTCGCCCGGCGTTCGATGAAGGTCACGCCGAACCACGTGACGGTGACGGCGATCCTGGTTGGCCTTGCGGCGGCCCTGATCGCGAGTCGCGGCGGCTACGCGATGTTCGCGATCGCCGGCGTGATGCTCGAGGGCAACTCGATCCTCGATTCGGTCGACGGCGAGCTCGCACGGCTGCGCTATCAGTTCAGCAAGCTCGGGCAGGCGCTGGACAACTTGTCCGATGACATCGTCGACAACGTGTTCCTCGCGGCGGTCGGCTATGCGCTCGGCGGGACCTGGATGTGGCTCGGCCTCGCCGCGGCGGGCGGGCGGCTGTTCGTGGTGGCGACGGTCTACCTCGCGGTGTACCGCAAGCTCGGCAACGCGGATCTGATGGCGTATCGCTGGTGGTTCGAGGCCGATGTCGCCACCGTCGACGAGCAGTTCGATCCGAAGGCGGTCTCGACGTGGCTGCGCTCGTTCGGCCGTCGCGACACCTACGTGTTCGTGTGGATGCTCGCGTGCGTGTGCGCATTCCCGTACTGGGTGGTCATCCACGGCCTGGTGATCGCGACGGTGAACATGTCGCTGTTCGTCGCGCAGTCGACGGTGTTCAGGGCGAAGGCCTGGTCGCGTCGTAGATGAACGTGACGGCGGTGCACACGGCGACCGGCCTGCCGTTGATCTTGTAGGGCCGGTACAGCCAGCTCCGCATCTCGGTGGTGAGCTTGCGGTCGTACGCGGGGAACCCGCTGGACTTGAGCTGGGCGACCGAGCTGACGTTGCCGCGCTCGTCGAGGCACAGCTTCATCGAGGCGACGACCTTGGTCTTGCCGGACGCGCGGATGTCGGCCTTCACGTTGGCGTCGGGGACGATCCGCTTGCTGCCGGCGATCCGCAGGCTCTCGAGCAGCGAGGGCGGGACGCTCTGCGGTGGCATCGGCGGCGCGGGCGGAGGAGAGGGCAGCGGGCCGCCGATCAGTCCGCCGACAACCACGAGGTCGTCGTCGTCGAGGTCGTAGCTGCGGGTGATCGTCCCGAGCGGCGCCTGCGAGCTTGGGTAGGTCTCGATCGCGGGCGCCTTCGCGGCGGGATAGCTGAGGAGCGCGGCGCCGCACGCGGCGATCGAGGTGCCGCGGTTCTTGAACGGCTGGAACTTCCAGTCGGCGATCGCGCGTCCGAACGCCTGCGTGGCCACGGCGGAGGTGCTGGTGATCGTCGTGGTCCGGGTGATCTGACCGGCAGGATCGAGGCAGACCTCGAGCCAGGTCGACAGCACCGGCACCCGCTGGTGCGACAGCTCGACGTCGAGCTCCGCGGACACCCGAGGATCGAGGGCGGTGGTCCCCGCGGTGCGCACGGACTCGAGCGCCTGCGCGGTCAGCATCGGGATCGCGCGATCCGCGCCCGACTGCAGCGGGAAGCCGATCCAGCGCAGCGTCTCGCCATGGAAGACGAGCTCGATCTCGAGGCCCGGATCGACGGTCAGCACCGCGCCATCACGCAGGTACGACCTGCGCGTCGACATCTGCGGCGTGAGCTGCGCGAGGCAGCGCGCGAACACGGCGACCTCCGCACCGTGGATCTCGCCACCGCTCTCGAACCGCTTGGTGCACGCGGCATCGGGGAACCACATCCCGTTGCTGGTGAACGACGTGCCGAGGACCTTGGTGATGCCGGCGGTGTTGCGCGCGCGGATCGCCGAGGTCAGCTGGGCGGTGGCGGAGGTCGCGAGCTGCTCGCTATCGACGCTCGCGCTCGGGTACCAGATCGCCGGGCTCGCCAGCGCCACCGTCGGCACCAGCGCCAGCACGAGCCATCCGAGCCTTTGCACCCCCTAGAGATAGACCACGGGCGCCGTCGCTGCCACCGCTATTGCGGGCCCGAAAATGCCTGCGCGGCCGTTGGCACCGGGTGCCCTGCGGCCGCGCAGTAAGTTAACGAAGCAGGTCGATTAGAGCTTCTTGCCGACGAGCTTGTAGCTCGCCGCGGTGTAGCCGTTCACGTTGACGTAGATGGCCGCGGACTGGGCGAGCGTGACCTGGCAGGTCTCGTTCGAGCCGGTCTTGTAGGGGCGGCAGTCGTAGCTGGTCGCGGTCGGCTCGCGGCCGATCTTGACGTAGAGGTCGGCGTCGCCAGAGCTGCCGGTCATCGCGAACTGGTAGGTGCCGGCGGCGAGCGTCGGGGTCGAGTACTTCTTGGTCTGGCCCTTGGTGACGCTGCCCGACTCGTTCATGCCGGCCCATGCCTGCGGCTGCCCGCCGCCGCCCGGGGTGAACGTGTTGTCCTGCTCGCCGGTGACGAGGACGAGCTGCGAGCTGTCGACGCGCGAGAACATCTGCTCGTAGGTCGTCGGGTTCTCGTACGCGAGGAAGCCGCGGAACAGCGACATCGTGGCGCCCGACATCGACGCGAAGAACGCCGGCAACGCGTTGTTGACGATGTCGATGTACTTGTAGCCGGTGGTGTCGTCGGGGTTGACGGCCTTGTGCGAGGCGTTGAGCGCATCGTCGATGTACGCGAACGTATCGCAGCCGTTCATGTAGACCACGACGTACTGGCCGGCGACCCACTTGCCACGCTGCGCGAGCGAGCGGACGTTGGTGCCGAGGCCGGCGTGACCGTTGTAGACGATGTAGTCGGCGCGCGTCGAGAGCGCCTCGTAGCGCGCGCGGAACGCCGGCTGCGACAGACCGACGTCGACGTTGTCGGTGAGCAGCGCGACGACGTGGATCTTCTTGCCATCGGGCAGCGTGGCGTTGAACTCGATGTCCGGAGCCGCGACGCCCGGGTTGGTCGGAACCGAGGCGGGAACCGTGGTGAGCTGCCGGCTCGAGAGCTCGGACTTCATCGCCGCGACGAACTGGTTGTATCCGGAGATGCCCGCGTCCGCGGTGGTGGTCGCGCCGTCCTCGTACTTGCCGAAGATCGCGACGACGTTGAGGACGTTGTCCTCCCAGATCTTGTTGTACTCGGGGAACTTGCCGGTGGTCTGGATCGGGCTCGGCGAGACCGTTGCGGTCACCCTCAGCGCGTCGGCTGCGGCGACGTTGCAGCCCGAGGCCCGCGGGCGGAAGTAGTAGAACATCGAGCCCGCGTCGACATCGTGCGCGCCGGCGTCGATGCAGTCGTGCTTGTAGTTGTCGGCGAACGCGCTCTGACCGGCGCCGGAGATGTCGGCGGGGAGCACGAAGTCATAGGTGTTCGGGACCGGGTTCGACTTGCGCCAGGCGACCGGCAGCTTCGCGGTGTACTTGATCTGCGTCTTGCCACCGACCGTGGTCTTGGTGATGCCGGTGATCACCGCGCGGTCGATGCGACCGACCGCCTCGTTACCGTTGAGGTGGCCGACCGTGTACAGCAGCTGGGCCTCGATCGTCTTGCGATCGTTCCAGCTCGAGTCGGTCAGCAGCGTGCCCTGGAACTCCATGTCCAGAAACACCGCGAGCGCGCTGGAGTCGGCCTTGCCGTCATCGGACTTCACCGTCTCGCCGTCATCGACGTCGTTATCGGTCATGCAGCCGGCTACGGGGGCCGCGAGGGCGGCAGTGGCAAGGAGGGTCGCGAGGCGCTTCATGCCGGCCCCAATGAGCACGCTCCATGCCGCCGCTCCGACCGGCCAAGCCCGCGAAATCACGGGCTTGGTGCAGCAACCCGACTAGCCACCGGCAAGCAGAACGGCCATTGATAACGATCCGTTCGACGTCAGCGAGCAGGCGCCAGCGGCAGTTCGATTCGACCTCGTCGACCGAGGAGCCATCACTGCGAGCTGGCCATCGACGGTCCCGGCGGTCACTCCCAGGCGATGTTCATCGAGTCGTCATCGCCGATCGCCTTCTCGAGCATCGCGAGCAGCTCCGGGTCGGCGCCGTTATCCGCCATGAGCTCGAGCGTGTTCTTGTCGACGAAGTAGTCGTCATCCTCCTCGTGCTCTTCCTCGAGCTGTTCGACGAGGAACTTGAGGTGGGCGTCGGTGATCGTTCCGATGTCATCTCCGGTATCGAGTCGAATCAGCCGAGGCATGCGCAGGAGTCTGCCCAGGCGCACCCGGCATGGTCAAGCCGCGGAGCTACTTCTGCTCGTCGCACTTCGCAACGGCCTCGAGATCGGTGGCCGCGGTGGCACATTCGACGCGTTGCTTCGCAGTCTTATTGACACAGACGTCGATGAACTCGGCCGACTTGGCTTCCGCGACCGCGGTCTTCTGCTTCGCGAGCTCGGTCTTGACCTGGTCGTTGCCCGCGCCGGCGCCGGCCTTCTTGAACTCGAGGTCGATCAGGTGATCGAGCAGCTGCTTGCACGAGTCCTCCGAGGGGGCGTTCGTGCAGCCCACGCTCAGGAGCACAGCCGCGACGATCCAGCGGTTCATGGCTTCAGCTTATCACCGGAGCGCGGCAGCGAGGCACGCGCGGCCTCGATCCGCGCAAGCACGGCAGGCGTGGGCCGCAGGGCAACCGCACGATCCAGGACCTCGGCGGCGGTGCGCGGCGCGTGGTCGGCGATCCAGGCGACGGCGAGGTGAACGAGGATCTCGGCCTCGTTCGGGGCGAACCGCGAGGCGCGGTCGAGTGCACGCACGGCCTCGCGTGCCTTGCCCTGCTTGAGCCGCAGCCAGCCCCAGCTGTCGAGGACCGCCGGATCGCCGGGTGACAGGTCGCGGGCGCGCGCGAGCCATCGCTCGGCATCGGCGAGCCGCTCTCCGCGATCGGCGAGCAGGTAGCCGGCGAGGTTCAGCGCCGTCGTCGAGTCTGGATGCTTGACGATCAGCGGCTCGAGGATCGCGAGGGCCGCCGCGGGAGCATGGACGTGATCCTCGAACCGTGCGCGGGCGAGCGCTGCTCCGAGCTCATCACCAAGACCGCGAAGCAGGGTGCGGCCACCCGCGACATCGCCGGCGTCGGCGCGCGCGTAGGCGGCGACCAGCGCGAGCTCGAGATCCTTTGGCGTCGCTTCGCGCGCCGGACCGACCGCGGCGGCGGCGCCCTTCGGATCACCCGCGCCGAGCAAGATGTCTCCGGCGAGCCGGCGAGCCTCGGAGTACCGCGGCGACTCCGGCGCGATCTGGAGCAGCCGCTTCACCGCGCCCTGCGGATCGAACCGCGCATCGAGCTCGGCGTGAACGACCGTACCTGCATCGGGATCCACGGCGGCGATCCGGAGCGCGATCGCGCGGGCCTGGGTCAACCGGCCGAGGCCACGGGCGAGCCGCGCGATCGCCGAGAGCGCGTCGGCATCGCTCCGGTCGTCGTCGAGCAGCGTCAGCAGATCGACGGCCCCCGTGAAGTCATCGGCCTCGCACAGCAGCCAGAACAGCTCCTCCGCGATATCGAGCGCCTGGCCGCTGCGATCGAACGCGCTGCGGGTCTGCTCGATCGCTTGATCCATGTGACCGGTCCGGCGCAGTGCGCGGGCCAGATCGAGCCGCGCATCGATGTGATCGGGATCGCGCTCGATCACCGCGTGCAGCTCCTGGATCGCGGTCGCGAGGTCGTTGCGCTTCGCGAACCGCTGCGCGAGGCGGTAGTGACCATCGACCGAATCCGGGATCTTCTGGACGAGCTCGCGGAGCACGGCCTCGCTGCGCGTGGGATCCTCGAGCTTGGCGAGGCCGAGATAGCCGCGCTCGTCGTCGGGCGCGAGCGCGATCGCGCGGCGATATGCCTGGATCGCCTCGGCGCGGTTCTTGGTGCCGAGCAGATCGCCCGACATCAGCCAGACCTGCGCGTGAGCGGGCCACCGCTTGCGCGCCGCGGCGAGCGTGTCGGCGGCCGCGGCCTCGCGCTTGGCCTTCGCCTGGACCCGCGCGAGCTCGACCGCGATCATCGGCTGGTCGGGCGCTGCCTTCGCTGCGAGCTCGAGCGACTCGGCTGCCGCCGCCCAGTCGGAGCGATACGCGGCGAGCTTGCCATCGAGGTAGTAGGCGTACGCCTGATGCGACATCGGCGGCAACGGCTTCACGGGCGCGGCATGCCGACACGCGGTGCATGCGATGACCAGCACGAGCGCCAGACGTGCAGACATCGCGCTAGCTCAGCTTCAACGTCAGGCTCAGGCAATCAGGCTCGGAGACGATCACGGTGTCGCCATCCTTCAGCACGGCCTTGCTGATCCGGCCGTACCGCACGTCGTTGACGAACGTTCCGTTCGTGGTGCCCTGATCGATCGCGACGAGCTGACCCTGCTCGTATCCGATCCAGACGTGCTTGCCCGACGAGCGCGGGTCATCGAGCACGATCTGCGCGAGCCCGGGCTGACGGCCGATCAGGAGGCCCTGCGAGGTCAGGCTGAATCGCTGACCCTGCAACCGACCGCGCGTGCAGTGCAGGACACCGACGGTCATCGATCCGAACGCGGTGGCGGCGATCGGCTGGCTCCCGCTCGCATTCCCACCGCCGATAGCGACCGTCTTTGCCACCGCCTGCGGGCCGCGGCCAGGCACCATCATCACAACACCGCCCTGGCCGCCCTGGCCGCCCTGGCCGCCCTGGCCGCCCTGGCCGCCCTGGGCAGGCGGCAGCTGCGGGGCGCCGTACTGCAGGGCCATGCCCGGTGGGTGCATGCCGGGCTGCGGTGGCATGCCGGGGCGTGCAGCACCGATCGGCGCCTGCGGCCCCGCGGCCTTCTTGCGCTTCATGTAGACCACCGCGCCGCCGACGAGCCCGACGAGCACGAGGATCACCGCCACCGCAACGCCCGCGCGGCTTCCGCCGTCGCCGCCGCCGGTTCCACCGCCCGCGCTCATCGCCGCTCCGCCGCCGCTATCGCTGCCGCTCCCCGTGGCGCCCGCGGCGAGCTTCGGGGGCTTGCCCTTGCCTTCCTTCTTGAGCGCGCGCGCCTGGCGCAGCATGCGAGGTGCCTCGGAGTGCACCGGGAACAGTGTCATCACCTCTTCGAGATCGACGATCGCGGCGTCGAGATCGAGGTTCCACAGCTCCTCGAGCCCCTTCTTCCAGACCTTGCTGGTCTGCGAGGGCGTGGTGTCCACCTTCGCCTCGGCGAGAAACTTCCGGACGGTCGCCGAGGCCACGATGAAGTTGAAGCCCTGGACCTCGCCCTGGCTGCCGAACGTCGACAGGCCGATCACCTCGCCCTTGTCGTTGATCGTCGGGCCCCCCGAGTTGCCGTGGGTGATCGAGGCGCTGATCTGGATGATCGGCTCGCCGGTTCCGGTGCGCTTGATGGCGGAAACTGCGCCCTCGTTGATCGTCGCTTCGAGCTGCGACTTGTCATCGAGCAGGCCGTGCATGTCGGCCGCACCGGGATAGCCGATCGCGAGGACCTTGTCCTGGATCAGCACACCGTCGGAGTCCGCGACCACGAGGTTCGGCGCGTCCTTGATGTCGACCTTGATGATCGCGACATCGGATCCCTCGCCGGGCTTGCCGTACGCCTTGATCTCGTACTTCAGCTTCGTGCCATCGGGGAGCACGATCGCGGCGTTCGGAACGGCGGTGGAGCTCTGCTGCAGCGTGCGCACGAGCTCGACCTTCTGCGAGTCGGTCATCTGCTCGAGCTCTTTGGCGTACTGCTTCTGGATCTTCGCGGCGAGCGACGAGAACGCCTCGGTCTTCGCGGACTCCTCGCCCTTCTTGATGTCCTCCACGACGTGCGCGTTGGTGACGACGTAGCCGTCGGCACTGACGAAGAACCCGGAGCCCATCCCGCCGACGAACTCCTTGACCTCCTCGTTCCCGACCTTGAACGTGACCTCCCAGTAGCCGAGGACGCGAACCACCGAGCCCTTCGCGAAGATCGACGCGCGCTGATTGGCGCTGGGGCCCTCGTCGGCCCGGGCGGGGCTCGCAGCGGTCGCGAGCAGCACCGCGGCGATCGCCAGCACGAACCTCCCTCGGGCCATGGCGATCATCGTACCAGACGGCCCCAGCTTACAGCGGGATGTTGCCGTGCTTGCGCGGCAGGTTCGACTGGCGCTTGTTCTTGAGGGTGCGCAGCGAGCGGATGATCGTCCAGCGGGTCTCACGCGGGCGGATGATCTCGTCGATGTACCCGAGCGACGCCGCCTTGTACGGGTTGGCGAATCGCTCGCGATACTCGTCGGTGAACTGTGCCCTGGCCTCGGCGCGCGCGGCCGGGTCGGTGATCTTGTCGAGCTCACCGCGGAAGATGATGTTGACGGCGCCGTCGGGACCCATCACCGCGATCTCGGCGGCGGGATAGCTGACGTTGACGTCGGCGCGGATGTGCTTGCTCGCCATGACGTCGTACGCGCCGCCATACGCCTTGCGCGTGATCACGGTGATCTTCGGAACGGTGGCCTCGGCGAACGCGTAGAGCAGCTTCGCGCCGTGCTTGATGATGCCGCCATACTCCTGCGTGGTGCCGGGGAGGAAGCCGGGCACGTCGACGAACGTGATGATCGGGATGTTGAACGCATCGCAGAACCGCACGAACCGCGCGGCCTTGATCGACGCATCGATATCGAGGCAACCCGCGAGGTGCATCGGCTGATTCGCGACGATGCCCGCGGGCCGCCCTTCGAACCGCGCGAAGCCGACGACGATGTTCTTCGCGTAGTCCTTCTGGACCTCGCAGAACTGGCCCTCGTCGACGACCGCGTTGATGATCTTCTTGATGTCGTACGACTTGTTCGACTCCGCGGGGACCACGGTGTCGAGCATCGGCTCCGCACGATCCGGTGGGTCCTGCGTGGTGCGCACCGGCGGGTCTTCGGCGTTGTTGCTCGGCATGAACGAGAGCAGCTCGCGCAGCCGCGCGATGCACGACAGCTCGTCGGCCTCGGTGAAGTGCGACACCCCGGACTTGCTCGCGTGCGTCATCGCACCGCCGAGCTGCTCCTTGGTCACCTCCTCGTGCGTGACCGTCTTGATCACCTCCGGGCCCGTGATGAACATGTAGGACGTGCGGTCGACCATCAGGATGAAGTCGGTGATCGCCGGCGAGTACACGGCGCCACCGGCGCATGGACCCATGATCGCGGACAGCTGCGGCACCACGCCCGACGACAGGACGTTGCGCAGGAAGATGTCGGCATAGCCGGCGAGCGACTCGACGCCCTCCTGGATCCGCGCGCCACCGGAATCGTTGAGCCCGATCACCGGGCACCCGATCTTGGTGGCGAGGTCCATCACCTTGCAGATCTTCTGGGCATAGGCGCCGGAGAGCGATCCGCCGAACACCGTGAAGTCCTGCGCGAACACGCAGACCGGCCGGCCATCCACCGTGCCGTGGCCGGTGACCACGCCATCACCCAGGACCTTGTGATCTTGCATGCCGAAGTCGGCGCAGCGATGGGTCACGAACTTGTCGAGCTCGACGAAGCTGCCCCCATCGAGCAGCGCCTCGATCCGCTCCCGCGCGGTGAGCTTGCCGGCCTCGTGCTGCTTGTCGATGCGCGCCTGGCCCCCTGCGAGAGCGGCCTTGGCCTCCATCTCCTCGAGACGGGCGATCGGATCTTGGCGGTCTTTCACACGAGCGGCGTATACTTTCACCGTGGCGAACGTCAAGGGAAGCGCGCTCTCGTCGCGCGTCCTGTGGGTGCAACTGAATCACGGTTCGGCGGGGATCGAGCGAATGCTCCCGCAGTGCTCGGTCGAGCTGCGCGCGACCATCGAGGGGGGCGTTCACAAGGCCCGGTGGTACCCGTTCGAACAGTTCATCGAGCTGATCTCGACGATCGACCGGCTGTTCGGCAAGGGCGATCTCGGGCTCGTCGAGGAGCTCGCGCGCCACGGCGCGGACGCCAACCTGACGACGATTTACCGCCTGTTCTACAAGGTGGGGACGACGCACTGGATCCTCGGCCGCGCGGTCCGGCTGTGGAGCGCTCACTACGACACCGGTTACCTCGAGGTGCTGACCCGCGGCCCGAAAACCGCGGTGCTCCGGATCCGCAACTTCGATACCCCGCACAAGATCCACTGCCGGAGCGTCATGGGCTGGACCAAGCGCTCGATCGAGCTGTCGGGTGGCAAGCGCGTGGAATCGATCGAGACCAAGTGCCGGCTCAGCGGCGACGAGCTCTGTCAGCTCGAGTCGACCTGGGAGTAGCGCTACTCGGGGCCGAGGTGCATGCGGCGCTGCGCTGCTTCGAACCCGACCTGCGCCTCGGGCTCGGGCTTCGCGAGCGAGACGATGATCGCGACAAGGAACGACAGCGGCACCGTGATCACGCCCGGATTCTTGAGGGGAACGATCGCCGCCTCGAAGTGAAGCAGATCCTTCCACACCGTCGGTGACAGCAGGATCAACACCACCGAGCTCACCGTACCGGTCACCATGCTCGCCACCGCACCGCGGGTGGTCAGCTGCTTCCACACCATCGAGAGCAGCAGGGCCGGAAAGTTCGCGCTCGCCGCGATCGAGAACGCGAGACCGACCATGAATGCCACGTTCTGACCGCGGAACGCGAGGCCGAGCAAGATCGCGAGGATCGCGAGCCCGACAGTGGCCCACCGCGCGACCTTCATCAGCTCGGCCTCCTCGATCTTGCCCCTGCGCACCACGTGCCCCCACAGGTCGTGCGCGAGCGCCGCCGCCCCCGACAGCGTGAGCCCGGCGACCACTGCGAGGATCGTGGCGAACGCGACGGCGGAGATGAAGCCGAGGAAGCCGGTGCCACCGAGCACCTCGGCGAGCAGCGGCGCGGCCATGTTGCCGCCGGCATCCACGGCGACGATCGCCTTGCGGCCGACCAGCACCGACGCTCCAAAGCCGAGGATGAACGTCACCAGGTAGAAGAAGCCGATCAGCGAGGTCGCATACGCCACCGAGCGGCGAGCGGTCTTCGCGTCGGGCACGGTGTAGAATCGCATCAGGATGTGCGGGAGCCCGGCGCACCCGAACATCAACGCGATGCCCAGCGAGATCGCCTCGAGCGGATTGGCCACGAGCTTGCCGGGCGTCATCACGGCGGCGCCGTATTGATCGCGCGCCGCGGCGAACAGGTTCAGCGGATTCATCCCGAACTTGGCGAGCACGAGCACGGCGAGCAGCGTGGCGCCGAGCAGCAGCAGGATGGCCTTGATGATCTGCACCCAGGTCGTGGCGATCATCCCGCCGAACAGCACGTACGCGAGCATCACCGCGCCGACGATCAGCAGCGCGACCTCGTAGGACAGGCCGAACATCAGCTTGATCAGATTTCCGGCACCGACCATCTGCGCGATCAGATAGAACGTGACCACGGTCAGCGTGCTGGCCGCGGCGGCGATCCGGACCGGCCGCTGGCGCAGGCGATATGCCACGACGTCCGCGAACGTGTACTTGCCGAGGTTGCGCAGCGGCTCGGCGATCAGGAACGTGATCACCGGCCAGCCGACGAGCCAGCCGACCGAGTAGATCAGGCCATCGAAGCCAGAGGTCGACACCAGGCCGGCGATCCCGAGAAAGCTCGCGGCGCTCATGTAGTCGCCGGCGAGCGCGAACCCGTTCTGTGCGGCCGAAATCGATCCTCCGGCGGCGAAGTAGTCGCGCGTGGTGCGCGTGCGGCGCGATGCCCAGTAGGTGATGCCGAGCGTGATCCCGACAAAGCCGAGGAACCACGCGATCGCGACGGTGTTGGTCCCGCCGGTCATGGCACCGGCTCGCGGAGCTTCGCGATCGCTGGATCGTGGACGCGGTTAGCCCACCGCACGTAGATCGCGGTGAGCACCGGGGCGACCACGATCACGGCCGCGCCGAGCAGGATCCCGACGCTGATCCGATCATCGGCGAGCAGGGTTCCGGCGGTGTCCTTGCCGAACGCGACGAGCAGGATGAACCCGAAGTACGCGGTCATCATCACCGCGGTCAGCGTCACCCCAACGCGCCAGCGCCTGCGGATCAGCGCGGCGAGTGCTCCTGGTTCACGGCCTTCCATCCGCGGACCATAGCCCCCGGAGGCATTTCGGCGGAAGCTCGAACCATGGTCCGGTTCGTGCCCCCTTCGATCGAGCGCATCGAGCACGGGGAGGGTCCGGTTCACGCTGCGGTCCCGGGCACTGGCGCCGCCGTACCTGCGCTGCCTCGGCGATGCTCTCGAGGGCTGGGCTCGCGAAGCCCCCGAGCGGCCGCTCTATGCCGCGCGTCGCGACCGAGCATGGGTGCAGGTCTCGTATGTCGAGGCGCTGCGGGCCGCGCGATCGATCGGGCAGGGCCTGCTCGATGCGGGCGAGATCACCGACAAGGGCTATCTCAACCAGCGCGCGATCCTGACCCGACGCGTTGGCGCGGTGCTCGCGCTGTATGCCGGAGGGCCCGACGTGATCCGCTACTGAGCGGCTTCGGGATTCATCCACATCACTTCCCAGTGATGGCCATCGAGGTCAAAAAAGCTCCAGCCGTACATGAAGCCATGATCCTGGGGCTCCATCGCGCGCGTTCCGCCGGCGGTGAGTGCCTTGTTGACCATCGCATCGACCTCCGCGCGGCTCGCGCACGAGATCGCGATCAGCGCCTCGGTGTGGGTGGTGGTGTTGCACACCTCGCGCCTCGTGAAGGTCTTGAAGAACGGCTCGGCCACCAGCATGACGAACGAGTCCGAGCCGATCACCATGCAAGCTGCGTTGTCGTCGGTGAACTTCGGATTGAACTCGAAGCCGAGCGTGCTGAAAAACTCGATCGAGCGCTTCAGTTCACGAACCGACACGTTGAGGTAGATCTGGCGATTCACGACGCGGCTGCCTTGTTGCAGTTGAACATCCAGCGAATGCCGAAGGCATCCGTCAGCATCCCGAACGTGGCGCCCCAGAACGTGTCGGCGAGCGGCATCGTCACCTTGCCG
The DNA here is from genome assembly GCA_043753855.1 of Myxococcales bacterium. Classification (GTDB taxonomy): domain Bacteria; phylum Myxococcota_A; class Polyangia; order Haliangiales; family Haliangiaceae; genus JABFXX01. The sequence goes on from JAYUVX010000367.1 coordinate 55,715, forward strand.
CCCGCTGACAGCGCGTCGAACCGCGCGCGCGCATCGTTGAGCGCGTCGAAGTCGAGGGTCAGGTGAACGTTGCCTTCCGTCGTGAACGGCGCGCCCGGTTGCGCATCGCTGATCATGATCACGGCTTCGCCGATCTTGAGTCGCGCGTGGATGACCCGGTTCGCATTCTCCGGGGCCGGCTTGCTGCCCGCAATATCGGAGTAGCGCTGGATTCCGCCCTCGAGCTTGGCGCCGAGGACGCGCTCGTAGAGCTTGATCGCTTGGTCGGCGGTGCCATCGAAGTTTAGATAGGAATTCAAGGATTTGATCGACATGACCGTTAGACCGGCGGCCCGGCCGAAACTCATCGGTCGACCCGAAACAATCTACGCGGGGAATGTCGGGGGCAGTCCGAACAGCGGAAACAGCGTGTCGGTGTCGAGGAACGACGTCATCGAGGTGAACCGATCGCCCGTGATCTCGAGGACGATGAGGGCGAACGGATCGGCGCCGCCGTTGCGATGCGCGCACCATCGTCTCCTGCACGGCATCATCGGCATCGATCGGAGAGCCGAGCATGCGGTAGCAGTAGCCGACGAGCGCGGCGCGGTGGTCCTCGAGTTGCGCGACATCCACGGACATTCCGAGGAGGCTACTACCCGATCGATCGTCTCGTCACCGGTCGATCCGACGACCACGCGCGGGCTCATCGGCACCGGCACGACCTGCGAGCCGAGCAGGGCCATCACAACCGGCCAGGGATCGCCCCATGGGCCCGCGCACAAGCGGCGGTCACGAATGACACCCGGGGCACACCGGGGATGTGATGCAGGCAGCAGCAATCGATCGCAAGCCGTCACCAGCCGGGGAGACCCAACGCGTTCGGACGTGCGGTTGGCTCGATCAACACGCGAGCAGCCTGTGTGCGCGAACGCCTACCCGTGCCGGCTCAGCCGGAGATGAACGCGCGCGTGATCGCAAAGGCGAGCGCAGCCATCACCAGCGCTCCGACCACGAGCATCCACAGCTGCAGGCCGGACTTCTTGGCGGTCGGCAGCTGCGATCGCTGCTGAACGGCGCGATCGCCCCCCGGATCGGGCGTTGTCGGGGAGGCGCCGTGCGCCGGCGGCTGCGGCGGCGCGCCCCACACCGGATAGTCCGCGGCGGGCGGGGGAGGGGCCGGGGCGATCGGCGGCTGCGACGGCATCGGTGGCAGCGGTAGCTGCGGCGCCATCGGCATCGGAGCCATGCCGGGGAGCCCCGCTTGCGGATTGCGGAGGTGCATCGTGCCCGGCGCCGGCTCGTCGAGGTTCGCGTGTGCGTCGCTCAGGCTGCCCGGCGGCATCGCGGGCGGCCCGCTCGATAGCGGGATCCCCGGCGGCCCGCTACCGCCGTGATTGCGTGGATTGCGCTGATGCACCGTGCTCGGCAGCTCGCCGAGCGCAGGCGCGGGCGCGCGCGACCTGGGCTGGGTGAGGCCGGGAAGCGGCGGCGGTATCGTCGCGGCGCCCTGCTTTGCGCGCTCGGGAGCCGGCGTGCGGCGACTGATCGGCGCGACCAGCCGCGTGGCCTCCTCGCCATCGAACGCGCTGACCGCCGCCGAGATCCCGCGGCCGGCGATCGTCGATACCTCCTCGCTGTGCAGCGGGGCCCGCGCGATCGTGGGCTCGTCGGTGGGGCTGCGGTTGCGGCGGTCGGGGCGCGGCGGTAGCGCCGTCATGTCGCTCGATTCACGGCTCGAACGACGCAACAGGCGCAGCTGATCTCCGGACAGCTGGGCTTGCCGGGTCTCTTCTTCCTCGAACCGATCGATCACCTGGCGCACCGCGGCCATCCCGTGCCCGTCCTTGTCCTTCTGCGAGAACACGTCGGCGGTTCGGATCCGGATCACCGTGTGCTCGCTGACGCTGTGATCCGAGAACGGCTCGAACTGGACCGCAGCCGTCGAAGGCCGCAGGTTCTGCGCGATCATCTGCTGGCTCTCGCGAATCACCTGCTCGGCCTCGTCGATGATCTTGCCGAGCTCGGTCGCCGGATCTCCGACGGTGCTGTCGAGCGAGTAGCGCAGCGACCGCAGCTGCTCGCCGAACTGGCCGGCGGTGGGGCGCCGCTTGGGATCGCGCGCGAGTGCGGCCATCAGCAGCTTGTCGATCTCCGGGGACAGCCGGCCATCGAGCTCGGTCGGCCTCTGCACCTGCGCCTCGCGCACTGCCCGCAGCGCCTCGAGATCGCCCATGCCGGAGAACAGCCGCCGGTTGGTCACCAGCTCCCAGATCAGGATCGCCACCGAGAACACGTCACTGCGCGGATCGATGTGCTCGTTGCGCGCCTGCTCCGGCGAGATGTACGCGAACTTGCCGCGCACGCCACCGGTGCCGGTCTGCTCCTGCTCGGCGCGCTTGGCGATCCCGAAGTCGGTCAGCTTGACCTCGCCCGCGCGCGACAGCAGCACGTTCGAAGGGGAGACATCGCGATGCACGAGCGACATCGGCTTGCCATCAGGCGCCTTCGCCGAGTGTGCGTGCTCGAGCGCCTCGCAGATCTCTGCGCCGATGTGGAGTGCGAGATCGAACGGCATCCGCCGCCGCTTGACCTCGTTGCCGTGCTGCACGGCACCGAGATCCTTGCCGTCGACGTACTCCATCACCAGGAAGTACTGGCCGTCGTCGCCGATGCCGACATCGAAGATCTGGACGATGTTGCGATGCTTGAGCAGCGAGAGGATCTTGGCCTCGGCGATCAGCAGCTCCACGAACCGCTTGTCCTGCGACAGGTGCGGGAGGATGCGCTTGATGGCGACCGGCTTCTCGAAGCCGCCGGCGGCCACCGCCTTGCCGCGGAAGATCTCCGCCATGCCGCCGACGCCGATACGATCGAGCAGCTCGTAGCGCGTCACGCCTCGCAAATCTACCACGCCGACGAGCCGGCCGTTACGATGCTCGGCGTGGACCGGATCGCCGAGCTCGTCGACGAGATGTTCGCACGCGGCGTGGGCTCTGCCGCCGCGGTGTCGATCGGCGACGCCGGGGGTGAGGTGGAGCGCATGTTCCGGGGCCACACGCGCCGGCTCCCCACCGCGGGATCCGTGGTGGACGCCGACACCTGGTTCGACGTCGCCTCGCTGACCAAGCCGATGGCCACCGTCGCGAGCGCGATGGTGCTCGCGGGCGAGGGGATGCTCGATCTCGAGGCTCCGATCCGCCGCTGGATCCCCGAGGCTGCGAGCTCCGGAACCGTCCGCCAGCTGCTCGGTCATGCCGCGGGCTGTGCGCCGCATGTCGAGTTCTTCAAGCGCCTGCGCGTCGGCGAGCATCCGGCCCCGCGCGGCGAGCTGGTCGCGATGGCGGCCGTGGAACCCGCCGGTGAGCCAGGTGTGGCAGCGGTCTACTCGGACCTCGGGTACATCATGCTCGGCGCGATCGTCGAGCGCGCAGCGGGAGAGCCCCTCGAGCGCGCGTTCGCGTCGCTGGTCGCGGAGCCACTCGGGATCGGTGCGCGCTATGCTGGGACCTCCGCGATCGGTCCCGCAGCCGCCACCGAGATCGACGAGCGGACCGGCACGGCGCAGGTCGTGGAGGGCCACGTGCACGACGAGAACGCGTGGTACGGCGGCGGCGTGTGCGGCCACGCCGGCTTGTTTGCACGGCTCGACGACGTGGCCCGATTCGCCGCGGCGATCCTCGCCACCGCGGCGGGCGAACCGCGGGGGAGACTGCGTCCCGAGGTAGTGCAGCGTTTCCTCACCGAGTCCGCGGCGCCGGGCGCGTCGTGGCGGCTCGGCTGGGATGTGCCGTCGTCGGCTCCCGGGGTCTCGCATGCCGGCGATCGCTGGCCGCGCAGCGGTGCGGCGGGTCATCTCGGATTCACCGGCGTCTCGTTGTGGCTCGATCTCCCGCGCCGCCGCTGGGTGACGCTGCTGACCAATCGCGTGCATCCGACGCGGTTCGGCGAGAGCCCCGATGCGATCAAGATCCTGCGCCGCGGTGTCAACGATGCGGCGCTCGAGCTCCTCGACCGACGCTGACGTGCCTTCCTGTCAGCCGGCGCGCTCCCGCCCGCCATCGTTCGCATGGTTACGCCGTGGCCCGAGAGTTGCTGACACCCCACGCATGATGAAGACCTTGCTCTCCTCGGTCATGGCCGTTGCGCTGCTGTGTGGCCCCGTCCTCGCGCAGCCGGTTCCCGCGCAGAACGCCCCGCGCACGCCGTACACGTTCAAGCTCGCGGTCACGGATGGCAGCGACAACCGGATCTACGAGCTCGTGCTGCTCGATGATTCGTGTGGCAGCGTCGAGGAGCGCCAGGGCGATCGCGCCGACGAGATCAAGCTGTGCGCTCATGCCGCCCCGCAAGGCGTGCGCCTCGAGGCGCACTGGAAGCTGCGCTCGAAGACGCTCGAGCATGCGGTCACCTACGAGGCGGTGGTCGCCAAGGGCAGGACCGTGGAGGTCGGACGCGCCAACGGTGCGCGCTTCACGTTGACCCTGATCTAGCTACTTGCCGTTGCGGCGGGCGCGCTTGCGCGGCTTGCTGACCGTGCGCGGCTCGCTGCCCGGCGCTCCGAACATGCTGTTGACGCCACGATCGGCGCACGCCCACAGCGAGATCAGGATCGCGAGATCGTTGAGCGCGCGGCGGCTCATCGACGCCGGGATCACGAGGCCGTAGGTCTCCGAGACGAACCGCAGGTCGCGGAGGATCTTCGCCACCTCGTCGCGATTGACGTCGCCGTGCCAGTACACGACGCGGGTGACGATCAGCTCCTGATGGCGGCGCAAGAACTCGCCCATCGAGAGCGGCTCGGCGATCCGGTGCGTCGGAGGCCGACAGATCTCGAGCAGGTCCTCGAGATATTCGTTCCAGTGATTGCCGAGCCGCCGGTTCTCGGGACGGCGCAGAAACTTCACGCGCTCGACCGAAAAGTCGGCCTTGACCGTGGTCCGGAACCGCGGCGTCACGGCCATCATGTCGTAGAGGACCGGGGGGTTGTCCTTGGCGTAGTCGACGTCCCGGTAGCGCCACCAGTTGCGCAGCTGCGGCCAGGTGCGGACCGAGAGGAGCGGCTCGTCCTGCGAGTCGACCACCACGAACCGGCGATCCTCCGAGCGCAGCACGGTGATCCAGTGGCTCCACTCCTCCACGCACAGCAGCACCGGGGTCTGCTCGCGGAGGTGCTTGACCAGCACCTTGCGAGCCTGCTCGGCATCGCTGCGGCGCTCGAGCACGAGGTCGCACTCGAAGGCGCGCGCGGCGCGGGCGAGCTGGATCTCGTTGGTGCCCGACCACCAGTGGGTCTTGGCCGTGGACGAGATCTGGGAGACATCGACCATCCGACCGAGCGCCAAGAGGGCGTGCTTGAGCGCAAACGGACCACAGGTCCATTCGTTCGGTTGGGGATAGAAGCCCGGCCCTGTCAGACCATCAACCACTGGGCTCGGACTCTAGCACCGGGCCTGGGCAGGGCGGCCGAGCGCGGGCCTGTTCGAGCAGGGGATCGACCGTGAAACGCAAGTGAGATCAGATGCTTGCAGTCGCGCCGGTCCACTGCCAGCGCTTCCCGACCACGATCGACTCCCGAGGGTGGTCGGCGACTTGACGCGCCCACAGGGTCAGGGCGCGGGCGTTCGGAGATCCCAGGGCAGCGCGCTCGATCGCGTCCCGGAGGAACCCGCGCTGGCGCTCGAAGTTTTCCGGAGACCACGCGATGTCGCTGACATCGAGCTCGCCACCGAGCCGGCGCGACCGATCGTCGAGCCACACCACGAGCTCGTGCTCCCACCGGCTCTGCGCCAGCGGCCGGGCAGCCTCCGAGGCCGCCCGCAGGATCGACGTCCCGATCTCGGGCGAGACCAGCAGCTCAGCAGCAGGTCCGAGCCGGCGGTTGGAGAACACGAGCATCGCGCGGACCGTATGCGAGCCGTCTGACACTCGGCGCGATGCGGGCGGCTCCGGCTCCGCGGTCAGGTCGACCGCACGCGACATCCGCACGCGGTTCGGGAGCATGAGGCGGGGTGGGCTCACCGTCGAAGATGCTGCCCGGCGCGGGTGACCGGCGCATGGTGTCCGAGTGGCGGACAGGTGACATTCAGCGCGCGGGTCGGGCGGGAACGCCTCGTGCCACCACATCCCGGCGAAGTCCATCGACGGCGAGCGCCTCGATCAGCCTCGCGCAGGTCAGGCACGGGTCAACCGGCTCACCGCTCCCGAACAGCGCCGCCGACGATTCGGCAGCGATCTGGATCGCGCCCGCGCCGAGGTTGCCAAGGGCCTGGCGGAGCGGTTCACCGGCGAGCGACCCGGCCGGGATCCCGAGCTCGTCCTCGAACAGCGAGAGGTAGCCTGACAGCGCACCCGCGAGCGAGCACACGCCGGGCGGAATGTGATCGAAGGGCCAGGTGGCGTGGGCGAGGGCGTCGATCCACGCAAGGTAGCACCCGGTGAACGTCGCGTAGGCGGGCACCACGAGGTCGATCGCGCGCGCGTCGATCCACACCTCACCGCGTGCGGCACCGTCGAGCGGGAGGATCGCTGCGTAGCCGCAGCCGAGATGACAGATCGGAAGCGCGCGGGTGAAGGCCATGACCCGGGGCGGTGCCTCGACCACGGCTTCGAGGGCACGGTCGATCGGGAACCAGCCGAAGCCGGGGCCGGCGCCACCGTTGCCGATCGTCGTCACGAAGCTGCGCAGATCGTCGGGAAGCTCGGCGGGTGCGTCGGGGAGCGGAGGTGCCAGCTGGTAGCGATGGTGCGCGGCGCCGAACCGGCTCAGGCTTCGATCGCTGACGGCGAGCGCCGCGAGCGCTTCGCGAATGGTGGCCGCCAGCTCACTCACCGATCACCGAGACCGTGACGTGACGGCGATGCGGGCTGGTGCGGTGCTCCCACAAATACACGCCCTGCCAGGTCCCGAGCACGAGCCGGCGATCGGCGATCGGGATCCCGATCGAGGTCTGGGTCAGCACGCTGCGGACGTGAGCAGGCATGTCGTCCTCGCCCTCCGCCGTGTGCGTGAACAGCGGATCGCCATCGGGGACCAGCCGGGCGACGAACGCCTCGAGGTCGCGCCGCACCGCCGGATCCGCGTTCTCGCAGACGATCAGCGAGGCGCTGGTATGCGCGATCCACACCGTCGCGAGGCCTTCACGTGCGCCGCTCGCCGAGACCACGCCGCGCAGCTGTTGCGTGATGTCGTAGGTGCCGCGACCCTTCGTGGCGATGGTCAGATCTCCTCGATGAATCATGATGTTGCGTGGCAGGCGGGGCCGACGCTGTCAAGACGTTGTACGCTCGGCGCGCGGTGATCAAGCGGGGCCTTCGTTATGTCGACGAGCTCTCGGATGCGATCCGCACGCAGCTATCGCTCGCGTATCGCGCGAAGGACCTGCTCGGCTATGGCCTCCGGCAACGGCTCAAGGAGGGCTACACCGCGAAGGACTTCCGGGCGGATCTGCTGGCCGCGCTGGTGGTCGGCGTGGTCGCGCTGCCGCTGTCGATGGCCCTCGCGATCGCGTGTGATGTGCCGCCCCAGCACGGGCTGTACACCGCGATCATCGCCGGTGTGATCTGCGCGCTGCTCGGCGGTACGCGGTTTCAGGTCACCGGGCCTACCGCCGCGTTCGTGGTCATCCTGGTCCCGATCGTTCACAAGTACGGACTCTCGGGCCTGCTGGTCGCCGGCATGATGGCGGGCGTGATGCTCCTCGCGATGGGGCTCGCGCGACTCGGTCGGCTCATGCAGTTCGTGCCGCATCCGGTGACCACCGGATTCACCGCGGGCATCGCGCTGGTGCTGATGGTGCTCCAGCTCAAGGACGCGATGGGCGTGCGGCTGCCGCGGACCGAGGGAACGTTCGAGTACATCGGCGCGCTGATCGATGCGGCTCCGGGCGTGAACCCGTGGGACGTCGGGATCGCGGTGGTCACGGTGATCCTGCTGCTGCTGCTGCCGAAGCTGACCAGCAAGGTACCGGCACCGCTGCTCGCGTTGACCGCGGTGTCGCTGCTCGTGGTGCTGCTCGATCACGTGGTGCCCGGCTTCCACGCCACCACGATCGGATCGCGGTTCTCGAGCACGATCGGCGGCGAGATCGTGCGCGGCATCCCGCCGCTGCCTCCGCTTCCCGTGCTGCCGTGGAACCTCGAGAGTGCGGGTACGCACCTGAGCTTCCAGATGATCCGCGATCTGATGCCGGCGGCGTTCGCGATTGCGATGCTCGGCGCGATCGAATCGCTGATGGCGGCCACCGTGGGCGATGGCATGAGCGGCACCACGCACGATCCGAACTCCGAGCTGATCGCGCTCGGGATCGCGAACATGGTCGTGCCGTTCTTCGGCGGCATCGCAGCGACCGGCGCACTCGCCCGCACGGCCACCAACATCCGCGCCGGTGCCCGTTCGCCGATCGCCGCCGCGCTACACTCGGTGTTCATTCTTGCGTCGACGATCGCCCTCGCGCCGCTGGTGTCGTACCTGCCGATGGCGGCGCTCGCAGGCCTGCTGATCGTCGTCGCGCGCAACATGTCGGAGGCTCGGCACTTCGTGCGCCTGATGCGGATCGCGCCGCGCGCCGACGTGATGGTGATGCTGACCTGCTTCGTGCTGACCGTCGTCTTCGACATGGTGATCGCGGTGACATTCGGCGTGATGCTCGCGGCGCTGCTGTTCATGCGGCGGATGGCGGTGCTCACCCGGGCGAATCTGCAGAGCGTCAGCGATTCCAAGATCGAGGTTCCGGCGGGCGTGCGGGTCTACGAGCTCGCCGGGCCGCTGTTCTTCGGCGCGGCCAAGACCGCGATGGAAGCGCTGCACGTCGCGGGTGGGCAGGACCACACGATGATCCTGGTGATGGAGCACGTGCCCACCGTCGATGCGACCGGCCTGGTCGCGCTCGAGTCGGCGCTCGACCGGCTGTTCCGCTCGAAGATCAAAGTCATCTTCGCGGGGCTGACGCCGGAGGTCGCCGAGCTGCTGGATCGCGCCGGGATCAAGCGCGATCCGGGGCGGCTCGCGTACGCCCCCGATGTCGAGACCGCGGTCAGCATGGCGATTGTCCACGCCGCACGGCTCGGCCGGCCCATCGACAAGTCGCCGCCGCCGCCTACGGCATGAGTGGGTCCTCGGCCGCGAGCCCGCTGACGTAGGTCGCAGCGGTGGCGATGCCTCGAAAACCACCGACTCAAGAGATCGCCGAGTCACCGGGCCGGTGGTGCGGCTTCGAGGATGGCTGCGCCGGCGTGATCCGAGCACACCAGGATCGCGAACCGCTCGACGCTGTCGAGGTCGGTCGTCGATAGCGTCGCGTAGTCGAAGGCACCGCGGAGGTCGGTGTAGCCGTCCTTGTAGAATGCGATCGCGCCGCCGTGCTTGCGGGCATAGACCTTGATGTAGGTCGCCGGCAGCGGACTGTGGTCGGAGGCGCGGGTGACGCGAACCTGACCGACCTGGTTTGCCACCGTGGTCGCGAGGTCGTTGGCGTAGTGGACCTTGGCCTTGCGTTGACCGGCTCCGACCGCCTCGACGATGACGTTCTTGTCGCGCAGTGCCGCAGGCCAGGGCAGCCGGTGCTCGCTCGGCGGCTGGTCGAGGAGCTCCCGGTGGCCGGGCTCGATGAACGAGAACCGCGACACATCGCTCTGCACGAACGGCTGGCGGGAGAACAACAGCTCGATGTCCATCTCGAAGAACCGCAGCTCGAGCGATCGGACATGCTGGCTGCGGACGACCACGCCTTCGCGATCGAGTGCGAGCTCGAAGGTCGGCTGCTCGGCTGCGAGATCCGCGTGCTGCTGTTCGCGGCTGCGCGGGTCGACGAGCGCCGGAGCGGCACCGTCAACCTCGTCGAGCATCGCGAGCAGCGCGGCGAACCGGTGCCTCCAGCGCTCCACTGGCTGCTCGCGCCACCGCGCCGCCAGGTCGCGTGCCTTGCGAACGTTGCCGGTGATGCACGCGGCATATGCGGCGAGGTAATCGTGCTGCATCCGATCAGCGATCGCCTCCGGTGACACCCTCGCGAGCGCGGCGAACGCATTTTCGACGCGATCCTGGGCGAGCAGGTACATCGCGGCCGCCAGCAGGTCCTCGGGCGTCGGTCGCGGCCGGTGCAGCAGTAGCTCCAGGAACCGGTCGTACTGCGCGGCGAGGCCGTCGTTGAGGATCTTCAGCTTGCTGCCGAGCGGGTGGGCGCGAGCATTGATCAGCGGCGCGAGCTCGAGGTGCTCGTAGCCACCGAGGTCCTCCGCATCGAGGTCGAGCATCTCGAGCGAAGGCCCGGCGTCGAGCAGCTGCGCTCCGAGGCTGCGCAGCCAGATCCGCACCCGCGGTGCATCCCCGTGCAACAACGCGTAGCCCCACAGCGTCGCGGAGTACACGTGGCGCTGTTCTAGCGCGCCGAGGATCAGCTCGTACGCGGCGCGGTCCCGCATGCGCCAAGCGACGCGATCGAGATCGGTGGCGGCGAGGTTCGCGGTGGCGAGATAGGCCACGACATCGGCCGCCGAGCCACGCTGCGAGAGCTGAGCCCACGAGCGTGGGTCGGTCACTGGGCCACCACTCGTCACCTCGAGCGAGCGGGCTGGCGCCGCGGCGACGATCGCCCCTCCTCGGCTGACGTGAACCGGGAAGTGACTCCACGTCCCCGGCGCCGGGAAATAGAACGCGACCTCGTGCCCGTGCGTGCCGAACGCCTGCAGCACCACGTCGATGGTCTGCGTCGGCCGGGCACCGTTCACGGCGATGCTGCCGCGCGGGATCTGGATCAGCGCGGAGATCCGCTGGCGCGCGCTCGTGGGATTCGCGAGCACGACGTTGCACAGGTAAACCACGCCGGTCGCGAACGGTCCCTCGACGTACTTGTCGACCTGCTCACCGTTCAGCCACTCGTGGCGATCATCGGGGCGCACGTAGCTCATGCCCACCACCAGCGGTGCACCGCCGGTGACCAGCTCGCCGTCGACCAGCTGCGAGGACCCTGCGAGCGCGGCGCCACCGGCGATGATCGTCAGCCGCGGCCCTTCCGGTGTGATCGTGTGAGCGCCCGCGACGAACGGCAGGTCGGTGACCGCGAGCGCGACCATCGCCTCGGTGAACGAGCCGGTCGCGAGGCCGAGCCCGGGCGAGAGGAAGCCGCCTTCTCGGTGGGCGGCGAGGTCCCGCCACAGGCGGTTGACCGGGATCTGCGACGCACCCGACTGCGCGGGCGTGAGCTGCCACCAGTTGTTCTCCGCCCACTCCTGCGTCTTGTCGGCACCACGGTACATCGGCACCGGTGCCTGCTCGAGGAGCTCGAGGTCAGCACCGAGCAGATCGCCAGAGTCGTCATGGTTTCCGGACTTCTTGCGCTGGCGCGCGACCGTCTTCGCGTATGCCCGACTCGCAGGAGCCGGGGCGGCCATCATGGGCGGCGGCATCGCACCGCCGGGCCGACCCGATCCGCCGGCCATCGACCGCGCCATGAGCATGGTCTGGGAGCTCGAGCGCTCCGCCATCTCGAACGCCTCGCCCTGCGCGCTCGCGATCGCATCGTCACCATCGAGTGTGGACGCACCGAGCAGCGCATCGATGAGCCGCGCGTCGAGGCTCGGGTCGGGTGGCCGCACGGCGACCTCGTCGGCGAGGATCCGGCCGATCGCGTCCCCGCTGACGATCCGGCGGGCGAGCAGCGCTCGCTCGATCGTGTTCAGCCGCGCAAGCTCGGACGGCTCCAGATAGCGGGTGAGATCGGAGCCGAGCAGCCAGTGATCGACGAAGGTCTTGACCCGCTTGTGTGCGAGGTACGGCGCCACCACGGCGTCGAAGAACGCGCGGTCCTTGACGTAGAGGAACAGATGCAGCTCGTGGCAGGCGTACTTGCTGTAGTGCGCGCGCCGCTCGCCATCGGCCAGCGTGTGCCAGCGCGTGATGAACGAGAACTCGCGCAGCGTGGCGTCGTCGCGCAGCGCGAGCAGATAGCCGTGCGCGCGCTCGACGGAGTCCACGAGATGCAGCTTCGCCGTGGCCAGATCCTCGATCCCCAGGTGATCACCGGCGACGAGCGGTGCAATCTCCTTGGTCTGGGTCACGTGGCGCACCGGATCGAGTGCGAGCCGGAGCCGCAGATCGCGCGGCTCGAGCACGGACTCGGGCAGCCGAACATGCCGCAGGCTGGCGCCGGCCGGATCGTCGACGATCACGATCAGCGATGCGGCCCCGCTTAGCTCGGCGAGCGGCACGCTGACGAGGCCGGACTCGTCGGGGACCAGGTTCGCGAGCACGGTCGGCGCCGCGGGCAAGAAGTCGTAGCTGACGAACGCCTCCTCGGAGACCGCCGCTTGCGGGCGCGGCGCGGCCTGCGGTGCGTACGCTGGCGCGGAGGCCGGCATCGCGGCGCCGAATCCACCTCCGGCGCGAGCCTGCGCGACCTCCGTGGTGGTGGTCCGGCGCGACCATGGATTGAGCAGCAGGCTCGGGCGATCGAGCAGCAGGTTCGGATGCCGCTTCGCGGCTCGCCGATCGAGGATGTAGCGGTACTCGTCGCCGAGCTCGCGGCCGGAGACGTACTGCGCGATCCGTGGGCGATCGAGCCGGCGGCCGACGGCGCGCGGACCGATCGACGGAAGCTCGAGCAGGGACGAGGCGAACCGCGTGCCGATCACGTGGATGCGCGTGCGCTGTCCCGGCTCGCGGAGCTGGATCCGCAGGCTGTCGGTGACCGCGATCTCGGTGATCGCCGGTGCCCACCGGGTGAGCTCGCCAACCTCGTCCGAGGTGAACGCCACGTTGCGCAGCTCGGCGCGAACGTCGAGCACCGAGATCGAGACCGATGGCAGGCCCGGCCCGCGCAGCAGGTAGTCGCCCGCGGGGAGGCCCTCGATCGAGAGCGTGTCCTCGAGCCCCTCGATCGTCACCGCGGGATGACGCACCGGCGACCCATTGGATTCGATCAGCGAGACCCGGCGGATCACCTCCGCGGCGCTGCGGCTCGGGGGCACCGCGACGAGCACCTCCTTACCGGAGCGCGTCTGCATCGACGTGGTACCGACATGATCCTCGATCCACCAGCCCTGTGACGTGCCGCCAAGCGTTGCGGAGATCCGCGACACACCGGGCAGCGCCCCGAGCTCGATGCGCCCGCGCTCGTCGGTGGCGAGCTCGAGGTTGAGCTGCATCCGCGACCAGCGATGGACGAGACCCACCGTCACGGAGCGCTGCGCGCGTGGCTCGCCCGACGTTCCGAGTGCCGACAACACGAAGCCGCTCGCCGCGCGTGCCAGCACCATCGCCTCGATCGTCGACGTCCGGTGGATCGTGCCGACCTCGAACGTGCGCGACGTGGTGAGCTCCTGCTCGCGTTGTTCGCTGCGGACCTCGATCGCGCCACGAATGGCGATCGTCACCTGTGTGGTGTCCTCGCCCATCGGCCACTCGAGCACCGATGCGTCATCATCGTCGAGGGCGAGCGGCTGCGACTTCGTCGATGCCACGCCCTGCGCGTCGACCAGCGTGATCTCCCACGTCGGACGCTTGATCACGGCGAGCGAGACCGGTGAACCCGAGATCGTGAGCGAGCTGCGAACGATCGCACGTGCGGTGCGGCCGGCGGTGAGGCTCTGGCGTTCGAGCAGCACCGAGCTCCCGAGCTCGTAGGTCTCGCGATACAGGTTGAGGTCCCCAACGGTCGCGAGGTCGCCGCAGAACAGCAGGATCGGGGTGCGGCCAGGTGACGTCGAGAACGGCACCACGAACGAGCCCTGGTCATCGGGTGTGTACTCGCGGTCGCCGAGCCATGCGCGCGCATCCGGCCGCGGGCGGCCAGCCTCGTCGACGATCGTCACCACGTGACCGGCGGCGCCGATCCGCATCATCTGGCGCAGGCGGCCCTTGTGGATCACCGCGCGGCTCGACATCCCGTTGCCGATCAGATCGATCACGTAGGTGCCCGGTCGCTCGCACATCGGCAGCTCGATGTGGCGGCGCACGCGGCGCACCGCGGGCTCCGCGAGCTTTAGCAGGATCTCGTGGCTCGCGGCGAGGCCATCGAGATCGAGATCGGTGCCGACCTCGCGTCGCTGGTTCTGGAAGTACGCGACCGGATCGATGCGAAAGACTTTGACGACCAGCTCGGGCACGTGCTTGACGTCGGCATCGAGCACCACGGGCTCGTCGATGCCGAACCGCAGCGGATTGTGCGAACACCACGCGAGGTCGATCCGGTCGCGGAGCGCTGCGGCCCGCGATGGGCCGAGCGTCAGCGTGGCCTTGTCGGTATCGCGCTCGCCATAGAGCAGCCGTGCGGTCGCGATCTCGGCGTCGAGCCACGCGCGATCCAGATAGTCGGAGAGCTGCTCGGCGAGCTCGAGCTTCTGGTGGAGCAGCTCGCGGACCAGCTGCTCGTCATCACCCGCGGGCGGCAACCCGGTCACCGCACGGAAGTCCTGCCCGAGCTGCGCGACGTGCTCGCGCTGCTGGCGATCGATCCACGCGCGCGACAGGTAGCTCGCGGCGCGCGGCAGCTGGAGGTAGGCGACGAGCAGCTTGCTGTCGACGGGCGCGCCGCGGCGCCGGCCCGAATCGAGCAGGTGCCACAGGACGTGCGCCTTCAGCGAGTTGTTCGCGGGCGGGAGGTCCGCCAGGAACCGCCACACCGTCTCGAGGAAGGCGTGGCGGCCGTCGCGATCGAGCTCGAGATCGACGATCGCGCGTGGCGGCACCATGCGACGGACGACCGCGCATACCCACGCGACCGAGCTGCGGAGCTGCGGCGCGCGCTCGGCGAGAGCGTGGAGCTGCTCCGTGGTGAGCTGCTCGTGCACCGCGAGCGACCCGAAGCCGCCGCTGTTCTTGAGCGCGAGATCCTCGGCGATCAACGTCACCAGCTCGGGCTGCGGCGTGTGCGAGAGCCGGCCGAGCAGCACGCGGCGGCGGGTGGCATCGAGGTTTCCGTCTAGCAGCTCGTACATGCCCTCGTCGGTCACCTGCGACAAGTTGGTGTCGTGCTCGACGGCCTGCTTCAGCAAGGCCACACCATCGAACGCGCCATCCGCCACCTTCGTGGGACGACGCGGATCGACCTGCTCGACCTCCTTCTCGTGCCAGTGGTCGACGGCGAACTGATCGCGCAGCTGGTCGGCCACCGACGCTGGCGCGATCGCGGCACGGCACAACAGCTGCCGAAGCCGCAGCCGGTTGTACCCCGCCGTGTGGCCATGTCGTTCCGGCCAGGCATTCAGGATGCGATCCGCGCCATCGAGATCACCCGCGTGCTGCGCCCGCAGACACTGGTGATAATCGTGCTCCTCGCTCCCTGGCAGCAGCTGCGACAGGGCCGCGGTCCTGTCATCGGAGAGCGCAAGAGCCTCGCGAAGTTCGAGATCCATCGCGGCAGAATACTTGTTAAGGTCCGCGCCATGTCGCGGGCCCTGCTGGTCTTGCTCCTCGCCGCGGGAGTGGTGTGCCCCACCGTGGCTGACGCGGCGCCGCGCACCCAGGCGTCGGTCCGGGCGGAGAAGGCGAAGCGCGCGAAGGCGGAAACCAAGCGCCAGAAGATCCGGAAGCAGGCGTGGAAGGACGCACGTGCCAGCCGCACGCCTACCAAGCAGGGTCTTGCGCGCACCGACAACATGCCGCACGGCTTCTCGTGGCCACCGACGCGCCAGATGAACGAGGCCGAGAAGGTGTGCGAGGCCAAGCTCGACGAGCTCGGGATCGCATGGAAGCCCGCGCAGCGCGAAGGCCGGATCGTCGACGCGATCACGGTGGCCGATGACGATGGCTCGATCACGCTCGGCGGCATCCACTACGTGAGCGCGTTCCGCACCGGTCCGCACAAGGTGGACTGCCAGCTCGCGCTCGCACTCTCCACGTTCGGCCCGCAGCTCGAGGAGCTCGGCGTGACCCAGGTGACCTTCGGCAGCATCTACCGGTGGACCAACGTCCGCGTGATGGGGAAGACCAAGAACATCCTGTCGCGCCACGCCCTCGGCATCGCGATGGACATCGTGTCGTTCACCGATCGCGAGGGTCGCGTCGCGATGGTCGGCAAGGACTACAAGACCGGAGACGAGCTGCTGCGCGGGATCGAGAAGGTCATCAACGACAGCGGGCTGTTCCGGCTGTTGCTCACGCCGAGCAACGATCCGGTCTCGCACAGCGACCACTTCCACCTCGAGGTCGCGACTGACTACACGGCGCCGGCGTCGTGAAGTGGCTCGCGCTGTGCGCGCTCGCGGCGTGCGGTGATCCGGGGCCCGGCGACAGCGGAGTGGATGGCGGAGTGGATGCGCGACCGGGTCCCGATGCACCACCGGGCTGCACGAGGCCCGCGCTCGCAGCACCGTGGTTGCGCACGCTGTTGACGGGCGATCTCGCGCAGCTCGCGGCGGCCCCACGCGCGAGTGCGACCCAGCGCACCACCGCACGCTCGTACCTCTCGGCGCAGCTCTCCGCGATGGGGTGGACCCCGATGCTCCACGACTATCCCGGCGGCACCAACGTCTACGCCACGATCCCCGCGACGCTCGGCGGCACCGACAAGCAGGTCATCGTCGGCGCGCACTTTGATACGGTGGCCGGAAGCCCGGGCGCGAACGACAACGCGAGCGGCACCGTCGTGGTGCTCGCGGTCGCGCGCTACCTCATGGATGTTCCGTGCCGCCGTGCACCGGTCACCGTGGTGCTGTTCGATCAGGAGGAGGCCGGTCTGTTCGGCAGCCGTGCGTTCGCGCAGCAGCGGACGCCGGGCATGGTCCGTGCCGTGCACACGATCGATCAGGTCTCGTGGGACAGCGATGGCGATCACAAGTTCGAGATCGAATCGCCAACGCCGGCGCTCGAGGCCGAGTGGCGCGCGGCCGCTGCGATCGTCGGTGTTCCGGTCGCTGCGACCACCACGCAGGGCACGGATCACCAGGCGTTCCGCGATCGCGGGTACGCGGCGGTCGGTCTCACCGAGGAGTACGTCGGCGGCGACACCTCGCCGTTTCGACATCAGGCGGGAGATACGCCGTCGACGGTCAATGTGGACTACCTCGTGGCCGCGGCGCAGCTCACCGCGCAGGTCGTGATCGAGGAGGTCGCGCCGTGATCCGCAGCGGCGTAGCGGCGGCTGCAGTGCGCCGGAACGTCGCGGTACATGCATCGTCGCGCACTCGTCGCCGCAGTGCCGTGCCCTCGGAGCAGCCAAGGAGCCACGGGACCCAAGCAGAGGGTCGTTCGGCACGACGATGTCCCTGCGTCGCCAAGAATCCGAGGGCACCACACAGAGGTCGTCGCACCGCGGGCTGAAGAAGTCTCGGCTTGGCGGGCACGGCGTCTTGGCGGCGCAGGGCACGAAACGTTTGGTCGCGCGAAGAGGCGTTCTCGGCTTGGATTCCTTGGCTTCGTGGGTGCTCTGCGTCGGGTGAGCATCGCGTGCACACGAGCTCGTCTCCTCGTTGTCCTCCATCCGGCGAACATCGCGAGTACGAAGCTCGTCGGCGCGGCTAGCGGCGTAGCGGCCCGGTGCCATCGCGCGGGATGCGATGCGCGATGGTCTGCATGATCATCAGCGTCCGCGTCAGGCCAGGTGACAGCGCGGGCTTGCCGCTGGTCATCAGGGACACCGCGATGTCGCGACTCGGATCGGCGTAGACGAAGACGTTGGTGAACCCGACATGGCCGAACGCGCGCTGGGTCCGCAGGCCATAGAGGCTCGCGAGCCGGCCGCCGAGCATGAAGCCCATGCTGTAGCGGATCGGAACGCCGAGCGTCAGGTCGACCTCGAAGTAGGTCTGCTCGGCGACGGCGCGCTGGATCGTGGCGGTGTCGAACACGCGCACTCCGTCGAGCGTGCCGCCGTCGAGCAACAGCTGCATGAATCGCGAGGCCTCGTTCGCAGTGGCGATGATGTTGCCCGCTGGCACCACGCTGGTCAGAAACCGCGGATCGTTCGACACCCGCACGGCCTCGACGAAGTCGACCGAGAGAGCTCGCCGGAGCAGCCCCGAGAGCGGCGGCAGGACCGGCGGTCCGGTGAACGCATTGACCGCGACCTCCGCCATTCGCGCCGCCGGCACGCCAAAGTTGAACGCGTCGAAGCCGAGCGGCGCGAGCACCTCGTCGCGCATCAGCTCGCGCAGCGAGCGATCGGTCACCTGCTCGACCACGGCGCCGAGCACGAAGCCACCGGTCAGTGCGTGATACGCGAGCCGCCGCCCGGCCCGCCAGCGCGGCTTCTGGTTCGACAGCAGCGCCAGGATCTCCTTCGGCCGCTCGAGCAAGCCGACATCGGCGAACTCGAACGGGATATTCGGAATCCCGGCGCGATGCGTGAGCACGTGGCGCAGCGTGATCCGATCCTTGCCCTCCGCACCGAACTCGGGGAGGTACCGCATCACCGGATCATCGAGATGGAGTAGCCCGCGCTGATCGCACAGGTGCACCAGCATCGCGGTGACCATCTTCGATGCCGAGAACAGGTTGAACAACGTGCGCGGTGATGCGACCACGTGCTGCGCATCCGGTGGATCGTGCGGCGCATTGCCTCGGACGTGGCCGATCGAGCGATCGATCACGACCTTGCCGCGGCGGCGGATGCAGAGCGCGAGTGCGGGATACAGGCCGGTGCGATAGGTCGCCACGCAGGCCTTCCAGATGGCCTCGGTGGTCTTCCGATCGAGGCCGACCTCACGTGGATCGACCTCGGGGCCGCGGTCCGAGACCTCCTCGGGTGGTGCCACGCGGACGAGGGTCTCGATCCGGCTGCGCAGCGACATCGTCCTCACGATATCACTGCGCGTTCCGGAAGCGTGGCGTACAGTGGGCTCGTCATGGCGAACAACGTCGACGAGCTACGTAGCTCGATCAGGACGCGCGGCCTGCGCGCCACGCCATCGCGGATCGCCGTGCTCCAGCTGCTGCGCGCCGAGGAGGCGCCGATGTCCCACGGCGACGTCGCGGATCGCCTGACCGCACAGCCCTGGGATCGTGCCACGATCTATCGCAATCTGACGGACCTCGCCGAGGTCGGGCTCGCGCGGCGGACCGATATCGGAGATCACGTCTGGCGGTTCGAGGCGATCACCGCCGACCACGACACCGCGCATCCGCACTTCGTGTGCACCGAGTGCGGAACGGTCGAATGTCTCCCCGAGATCGAGCTCGCGGTCCGGCGCGCCAAGGCACCGCGCGCGATCCGTCAGCGTCAGGTCGAGGTCCACGTCCGTGGGCTCTGCGACGCGTGCATCTGAAATCACGGCACGACGCGGATACAGCTCGGGTACCAGGTCACGCCGAGCCGCTCGTCGCGCTGGATCATCCACAGCGAGATCTCGGTGGGCCCGCTGATGTCCTCGGCGTTCGGCGCGCGCCAGTCGCTGAACAGCGGCGGAGGGTTGCCGGTGAAGTCCCGCGGACCGCCGGTGCTGCCCGACGAGAAGCCGCCGGCGGTCGCGATCCACTGATAGGTCAAGCTCTCCGTGAACATCCGGCCCTTCCCATCGAGCGTGGGCACGACGTACGGCTCGCGGGCATCCGCACGTTCGATCGGTGTGAGCCGGATCTGATCGCGCGGCTTGACGGTCAGCGTGGGAGCCGCATCGATGCAGCGCCCGGCTCCGAGCACGATCGGCTCACCACCCTGGCCCTGGATCGTGGCCTCGATCCGATCGAGGTTGGGGTTGTGATTGGCCTCGCGCGCCGCCGGGATCCGCAGAGCGACCCGGAGATCTTTGGCCGCATAAAGGTCGAGCTCGGGATCCGCGTCCTCGCCGCCCACCGTCAGCTGCACGAGATAGTCGACGCCGCCGAGCCCGCGCAGCTGATCGCCCTCCAGGGTATCGAGCAGCACGCCGAGCAGGTTCGCGTTCGGTGTCACCGTGCCGCAGATCCTCGGCGGGCTCGGTGCGGTCTCCGGATCCTCGGCGATCCCCGATGCGATCGTGACCGCGGCATCGGGGCTACACCGGCGGTAGTCGCCGTACGAGCACAGCGTCAGGTTCCAGCGGATGCGCCGGTCGAACTCCGGATCCGCGACCAGCGCGCAGACCTCGGTCGGAACGAGCTGTTGCAGCAGCAGCACCGGCATCGGCGGGTTGGCGAGATCGACGTCGACGATCTGTTCGGGATGCTCGGCCGAGATCGCGAGCACGCGAAGATCGACGACGATGTCGGGATCTTCGAACGACGTGCAGCCGGCGAGCAGCGCCGTGAGCGCCCATACCCGCCTCATGGGAGGACCTCGATGCAGCTCTCGAGGACGCTGACCCCGTAGCGCTCGTCGCGCTGGAGCATCCAGATCGGTACCCGCACGGGTTCGCTGTACCCATGCGGCGAGCGCCACTCGGTCCCGAGCAGGGACTGGTTGCCGAGAACATCATGGCCCCCGCCGGTGGTCTCGTCGGAGAACGTTCCATCACCGGCGAGCCACTGATAGGTCACGGTCTCGGTGATCCTCGTGGAGGTGCCATCGAGCCGGAGCGCGTCGTATTCCTCGCGCACCGATGCCGGCTCGATCGGGAACAGCGTCACGACGGCGCCTGCGCGCACCGTCGACGGGTGGCACGACACCGGATCCCCACACCGGCAATCCTTGACCAGGAGCCCGACGCCGTTGACCGCCGCGTCGAGGTAGTCGACGAACGGATTGGAGTTCGGAACCCGAGTCCCCGGGATCCGCGCCGACACCTTCAGGTGCTTCGCTCCGTAGACCACCGCGGTTGGATCCGTGGGGTCATCGACCGTCAGCATCACGCCGTACTCGATGCCGCCGAGTGCCTGCACCGGGTTCGCCTTCAAACCCTCGCGCAGGATCGTCAGCAGCGTCTGGTTTTGCGCCGTCACCAGCTGCGCGCAGGCCTGCTGCTCGTGCTCGCTGTCATCGGGGTCGCTCAGCAGCCCGGATCCGAGCTCGATCACGGGATGCGCGAGGTCGCAGCGATCATCGACACCGAGCAGACACACCGCCATCTTCCAGCGCAGATCGCGGTGCTTGCCCGGATCGGCGATCCGGCCGCAGATCCACGTGGGCTGCAGCTGCGCGAGGATCTCCGTCGGATTCGGGTGCGCGAGGTCGACATCGATCACCTGCTCGGGGCCGCGCATCGGCTGGCGCACGAGCGGCGGGATCGGCTCGTGCGAAGCCGTCATCGCCAGGATCCGGAGGTCGAGCACGAGCGAAGGATCCTCGAACGTCGCGCATCCGGCGGTGGCGCAGATCACGAGCGCGAGCGCACGCCTCACCAGGTCCCCCGCAGGCCTAGCGTCGGCAGGAACGGAAAGCTCGTCACCGGCGCCGACTTGCGGAACCGGTAGTCATACTGGGTGGCCTCGACGTTCTCCGCGTTGGTGACGTTGATGATGTCGAGGTAGAGCCCGAGGCTCCACGTCCTGTACAGCCACACCTTCTCGGCGCGAACGTCGAGCTGGGTGAACAGCGGCGTGCGAACCGAGTTGCGCTCGCCGCGCACCGGCACGTACTGGCCGGTATCCGCATCGTAGGTGGCGCCGAGCACCGGCGTATCCGGGCGGCCGCTCGCGAGCTGAAACCGTGCACCGAGCTCCCAGCCCCTGCCGGGCTTCCAGCTTCCGACCGCATTCATGACGTGCGGCTGATCGAATGCCGTGGCCCGAAACGGGTCTCCCGGGTGGGTCTGCTGATGCGAGCGGCTGAACGTGTACGACAGCCAGCCGAACACGTGCTCGCTGATCTCGCGCTTGATCAGCATCTCGAACCCATACGAGTTGCGGTGGCCGTCGTTGATGAAGTTGACGTTCTGGAACGTGCCGTCCGCGTTCTCCTTCAGATCGTTCGAGAACACGACGAGGTTGCGACGGTGCACGTAGTAGATCTCGCTGTCCACGGACCACAGCCGGTCGGGCTTCCACTCGTAGCCGACGCCGACGTGCGTGGCGTGCTCCATCCCGACGTCGGGATTGCCGAACCGTGCGTCGACGGCCTCCGGTTGCGGCGGCTGGCTGAACTCGCCGATGTAGCCCTTCACGGTGAGCTCGGGCGTCAGGGCGTAGCGCGCCACGATCCGCGGGTCGATCGAGCCGCGATCCTGCCCGTCGATGATGTACGAGTCGAGCCGCAGGCTCGGAACCAGCTTGAGCCGCTTCGTCAGGTCGATACCGATGTCCGCGTGCAGGCCGATCCCGAGCGACGAAGCGCCGCGGAACAGCTTCGACGGCGAGATGTCCACGCCTTGGGTGTTGATCAGCGAGTCATCGATCGGGATCAGCGCCTCGTACTTGGTGATCCGCGACAGCACGTCGAGCCCGGTGTCGAGATATACCCTGCTCGACAGCCGTCCCGCGATCCGCGCGCGATACGACAGGTTGTTGTTGACGATCGCGATGCTGGTGAACGGGCCCGCTGCCTCGGCCTGTGCACCGGTGAACGACAGCGTGTCGCGGCCCCACGCCGGGGACAGCGTGAGCTTGAGGTTGTCGCTGAACGGCCGC